>URAD01000033.1 GCA_900545745.1 uncultured Collinsella sp. | reverse complement strand
GCACGCCGGCGAGCTTGGTGACGATGGTGCAGCTGGAGCCCCAGGGCAGGCAGATGTAGTGCAGCGGGCCGGCGGTCTCGAAGTCGCCGATGCGGTGATGGTCGACAACACCAAAGACCGTGGCGTCCTTAAGGCCGGCGACGGACTGGGCGGACTCGTTGTGGTCGGTGAGGACGACGAGCTGACCGGCCTCGACGGACTCGATTACGCGAGGCTCGGCGATGCCGGCGTCGGCGAGCAGCTTGGCGGACTCCGCCGGAAGCTGACCAAGGGCGCAGGCCTCGTAGGTGTTGCCGGCATACTCAACCTGGTTGAGCAGCTGGGACAGGACGACGGCGCTCATGATGGCGTCGTTATCGGGGTTCTGGTGACCAAAGACAAGAACGTTTGCCATGGATATCCTCCACTTGATATGTGTACTTGGACGTAGCTATGGTAGCACGCTGGCGCCGAGCCTTCGCAGACGGAAGGGGCACGGCATATTTTGGGGCAGGCATGGGGGCCAAGGCTGTCCCTTTTGCACCGTGTTGGTGCAAAGCAACTTGACCCCCTTGCAGCAGCTATTTACCGGCGGCGCGCAGGGCTACGTAGGCAGCGCCGATGATGCCGGCGTCGTTTCCGAGCGAAGCGACCTTAATGGGCGTCTCGCGCGAGGCGGAAAGCGCGTATTGCTTAAAGTGCTCGCGAACCTTATCGAGGTAGACATCGGCCGAAGCGGACGCGCCGCCGCCGATGAGGAACATCTCGGGATCAACCACGTTGGCAATAAGCGCCAGTGCACGGCCGAGATAGTCGGCCATGGTATCGGCCGCGGCCAGCGCGAGCTTGTCGCCCTCGCGGCAGGCCTGGAACACGTCCTTGGAATCGGAGGGGCCGGTGAGCTCGATGGGCTCGACGCCCGCCTTCTCGCACTCGGCAAGGTAGTTGCTCACCACGCCGGTGGCGCTGGAATACTGCTCCAGATGGCCATGGCCGCCGCAGCCGCAGGTGCGCTCCTCAGCCGGGTTCAGGCACATGTGGCCAATCTCGCCGCCGGCGCCCACAACGCCCGATACCACGTCGCCGTTAACGATAACGCCGCCGCCCACGCCGGTACCGATGGTGACCATCACGACGTTCTGCACGCCCTTGGCAGAACCGAGCCAGGCCTCGCCCATGGCAGCGGCGTTGGCATCGTTCTCATACTTAACGACCGCATCGGGGCAGTGCTTCTGAATGGCGACCCTCAGCTCGGGCAGGTTAATGGCAATGTTGGCCTTGACCTTGGCATCGCCCGACGCCGGGATGGGACACGGAACGGCCAGGCCAATGCCCGCCACAAAGGCACGCGGAATCTGTGCCTTGGCGACCACCTGGTCGATAGCCTCGGTCACCGCGGCAAAGCCCGCAGCGTCAACGATAGGAGGCGTGGGCACGCTGGCCTTGGCAAGCAGGTTGCCGTCCTCGTCGAACAGGCCCTCCTTAACCGAAGTGCCGCCGACGTCGATGCCGATGTAGTACTGCTTAGGTTCCATGGGAGCCCACCTTTCTCGTTTAAACATTGCCTGTATGGTACCGCTCTCAAGGCAAAAACCTACCAAAAAGGGACAGGTTTGTTTTGACAGGTTTTATCTGGGGTAGCGCAATTGGCTGCCCAACAGGCCGCGCAAGACCATCCCCAAAAATAAAGGCGCCGGGAGGCGGAGGCTCCCGGCGCCCGTCAAAGGGACTATGTTGTCTGTTGGACCGCACGGTCCGTCGCGGCGATAACGCCGACTAGGCCTGAAGTGCCTGCAGCTGCTTGTGAACCTCGATGAGCTCCGTCGCCATGACGCGCATGGTCTCGGTGCCGGCCATCTGGTCCTCGGCATGCAGCAAAATCAACGGGGCCTCGCCGTTACGCTCGCCGTTGGCCTCCTTCTTCAGAAGCCCCATGTGAACATCGTGGCCACCGTTATAGGCCTCGTCGCCCTGCTTGATAAGCTCCTCGGCGGCGTCAAAATCGCCCTCCTTGGCCTTTTGCACGGCATTGATGTACATGCTCTTGGCGGTACCGACGTAGCTGATGATCTCAAAGCAGGTCATCTGCAGTTCGTTCATATCCTCCATGCAGAGCACCTAGCCCATCACGCTGACGCAGTGGTCGATGATGCCGGCAGCGTTCATGCGGCCGTAGTCGACCATGTTGATGACCTCGACCGGGAAGCGGCCGGCGGCCTCCTTCTCAAAATCGCCCTTGGTGTAGCCGATCTGCGGACCAAGCAGCAACATGTCGCACTCGTCCAGGTGATCGTGGGCCTCGTTCATGGGACGAGCCTCGACCTCAATATCCAGACCACGGTTTGCAACCTCGGCCTGCATCTTCTGGACCAGCAGGCTCGTGGACATACCGGCATTGCAGCAGAGCATGATCTTCTTCATGGTTTCCTCCTTATAACTGCGCGGCGCGCAGACGACAACTGGTTTTATTCCTTGCGGCTATTGTGCCCACCCCCCTGCATCTTTACACAAGGGAGAGAGCTGCGGGCACCGGCACCGCGTACCGGCGCCCGCAAAGGTGAAAGGGACGAACGTTAGGCGTTCTACTCGGCGAAAGCCTCCTGCTTGGCGATTGCCTTCTCGGAAATCTTCATAAAGGGCAGGTAGACGGCCATGCCAATGACAATCTCGAGAGCCTGCCACACGCCGGCGCGCCAGTCAAAGCCCGTAGCGAGCAGGGCATTGATGACGGGAGGCATGGTCCAGGGCACCTGGGCGATGCAGGGGCTGATGATGCCTGCGCAGGTAAGGCCATAGGTGATGCCGATGAACAGATCGGGAAGAAGGACGAACGGGATCATGAGCGGCAGGTTGTACACGATGGGGTAACCGTAGATAACCGGCTCGTTGATGTTGAACAGACCAGGCAGGATAGCCATCTTGGAAACGGTCTCGGAAGCCTTGTTCTTGGAGAACAGGAGCGTGTCGAGCAGAAGCATGAGGGTGCAGCCCGAGCCGCCGATGAGGGCGAAGCTGTTAACGATCTGCATGTTCATGTAGTGATCGGGCTGGATGGTGCCACCGGCGGCAAAGGTAGCCATGTTGTCGACGATGAGCATGGTCAGGATCGGCTCGACGGTAGCGCCAGAGATGGTGGACTGGTGAATACCGACGCAGAACAGCAGGTTAGCAAGGGTGTAGATGAGGATAACAGCCCACGGACCGGCGTTCATGATGCTCTTGAGCGGGTTGGAGATGCACGTGGAGATGATGGTGCACAGATCGGTGCCGGCGCACACGGCGAGCAGGGCTGCGGCAAGAGCGAAGATCGCGAGGTTGAGCAGCATCGGGATCATGACGTTGAAGGAGTTGGAGACCGCGGGAGGCACGCCCTCGCCCAGCTTAACCTTGAGCTTCTCGACGCCAGAAATCTTGATGAAGAGCGAGACGGAAAGCAGGGCGATGATAATAGCCGAGAACAGACCGTTGGTGCCGGTGTTGGCAGTCGAAAGGGCGCCCGTGACCTCGGCGGAGGTGATCTTGTCGGTGAGCAGCGGGCTCGTGGCGGCAAGCGAGGCGGTGATCTGCTGCGGCATCATGATGACGAAAGCAGAGATAGCGACGACCACGCAAGCGAGCGGGTTATCGAAACGCTTGTTCTTAGCGAGGCTGTAGCCAATCAATCCGGCCAAGATAATGGCAGAGACGTTGAGGGTGCCCAGCGTAATTGCCGAACCCCACGTCTGAAGGTTGGCAAGGCCCGCCGCATCGAGCGGAAACAGAGGGAACACGACGTTGTTAATAAGAACCGCGATACCCGCAAGGATATAGAGCGGCGTGATGGTCGCGAAGGCGTCACGCAGGGAACGCAGGTGAACCTGGTTTCCCACCTTCGCAGAGACCTCGGCAAACTTGTCGAGGAAGCTCTTTCCGTTGTCACTGGCCATGATTGCTCCTAACTTTCAAATCCGGCCTTTTCCTATGCGCACGGTGGTCTGTCGCCCTCTGCCACCAGATGTGCCATGTGTTGCGCGCAGCGGCGCGCGGTCTGGGCGTTCGCCCGTTCGCTAATCAACCACGTGAGTCGTGGCGACCTGCTTGAGCCAAGCTGCCGACTTCTTAAGGCGGCGCTTGTAGCCGTCCATAAGGTCGACCTCGACAAAACCGTAACGGTTCTTAAAGGCATTCGCCCAAGACCAGTTATCGATGACGGCCCAATAATGGTATCCACGACACTTGGCGCCCTCGGCAATTGCCTTGGCAACCCACTCCAGGTGCTGGCGTACAAAGTCGACGCGGTAGTCATCCTGGATGGTTCCTTCGGCGTCTCGGTTCTTGTATTCGTCCATGATGCCGATGCCGTTCTCGGAAACGAACCACTCAAGATCGGGGTAGTTCTTAGCGCAGTCCATGCCAAAGTCGTAGAGGCCCTGCGGGTAGATCTCCCAGCCGCGGCTCTCGTTCATAACGGCGTCGGGCCACACGTACTCGTCGGCAAAGTGCGGCAGACCGTACTGGTCGATCTTGCTCGCCGGCGCCTGAACGCGCGTGGGGTGGTAGTAGTTGCAACCGAGCCAGTCGACAACACCCTGCTTAAGAATCTCTTGGTCGCCGGCACGGAACGGAAGCTTAACGCCGCCCTCGGCCAGGCTGTCGAGCACGTCGGCGGGAAGCTCGCCCTTGGTAATGAGGTCGAGCCACCAGCGGTTGTTGATGCCGCTGGTCATACGCACGGCCTCGAGGTCCGCCTCGCTGGGGTTCTCCTTGGTGTAGACCGGGGTAAAGCAGTTGATCATGCCGATCTTGGCATCGCTGCGAACGGCGCCCTCGTCATAGGCGCGACGGTAGTTGGCCACGGCCAGCGCATGTGCCAGCGAGATGTGATACTGCACGGTGCGAGCGCGGCTAAAGTCGTGGAGCTGCGGGAACCACACGCCCTCCTGATAGCGCTGCTCGGGCTCGACGATGGGCTCGTTAAAGGTGAACCAGTACTTGATCTCCTGGCCAAACTCGTGGAAGGCGACGTCGGCGTAATGTGCGTAAGCCTCGACAACCTCACGGCTCTCCCAGCCGCCACGGTTAAAAAGGTAGGTGGGCATGTCAAAGTGGTACAAGTTGACAAACGGCTCCAAGCCGGCTTCGCGAGAGGCGCGGAACAACTCGTGATACCACGCGGCACCTTCCTCGTTGAGGTTGCCGTCGGCATCGAGCAGACGGCTCCACTGGATGGAAGTGCGATAGGTATCCAGACCCAAGTCCTTCAAAATGCGAAGGTCTTCCTGGTACTTGGCCATAAAGTCATTGCCGGCGTAAGAGCCAACGCGGTTGTAGAACGAACCCAGATCCTGGATGGACCAGGTGTCCCACAGGTTCTCGAGCTTGCCGCCCTGGTTCCACTGACCCTCAGTCTGCGGGCCGGACATAGCAGCGCCAAAGAAGAAGTCGTTGGGCAGCTGATACTGTGCCATCAAAGTCCTCGCTTTCGTGTTCTAGAGCTTCCGGTTGGAGACGGGTTTGCTTTGGCAGGTTATCCGGCGCGGGCGCGCACCGGCCATACCGATATCCAACCCGCCAAAACAAAACCGTCCCCAAACGGTCGATCCTGTTGTGCGGAAGGATTCCGTTCGTTGCTTAAACTATAGCGCTCTAATTTTAAAAGTAAAGCGTCTTTTTCTTTTTTCTTTCTCGAACTTCTTAGATAAAAGTAATATGGATGCCCTGTTGAGGGTTATACTTACTTTTTGTATTCATATATGTCGGAAAGGAGGTTCCATGATTCCCAAATACGAGGCGATAGCTGCAGATATTCGTCGAAGTATCGAGGATGGCGCTCTTAAACCGGGCGACAAGCTTCCCACCGTCGTTGAGTTCTGTGAGCTCTATAGCGTTTCCAAAATCACCGTCAAACGAGCTATCGAGCAAATCACCGAGGAAGGTCTTATTACCAGCCGGCGCGGATCGGGCACCTACGTTAAGGACACGGCGGGACTTCCCGGCCAGGCGTTTTTCCAGGGCAAAAACGACCGTGCCCAGGGCTTTTCGTATGAGCACCGCGGGGAAAAGGTGACCTCGGTGGTCTACGATTTCTCGATTGTTAATCCACCAGCGGACATCGCAGCCCAGCTGGGAATTGCCGAGGATGACTTTGCCTATCACGTCGTGCGCGTGCGTCAGGCCGATGGGAAGCCCATCGTTATCGAGTACACCTACATGCCCCTCGAGCTGATTCCGGGGCTGAAAAAGAAGGACCTGTACGGATCGGTCTACCATTTCATCCGCGAGCAATGCGGGCTGAAAATTTCGAGCTTCCACCGTACCATTCGCGCCGTGGCAGCAACCGAGGAAGAAGCCGAGCGCCTGGACACCAAGCCTGGCTCTCCCCTGCTCGAGCTCACCCAGATTGGCTTTTTGGACAGCGGCGCCGCCTTTGAGTATTCGGTCTCGCGCAACGTTGGCGACCGCTTTGAGTTGCACAACGTAACGTTGGCATAGGTTTTTGCAGTCATGCGGGCGCTCGTTTTGAACAGTTTTACGCAGCGCCCGCGCAACACAATGAGGTATGAATATGTCCGATTTGATTAAACTGACGCCAATCTTCCACGAGAAGATCTGGGGCGGTCGCCAGCTCGAAACCGTATTTGGCTACGACATTCCCGATGGCCCCATCGGTGAGTGCTGGGCCATCTCGGCCCACCCCAACGGCGACTGCCAGATTGCGGAGGGCCCGTATGCCGGCCACACGCTGTCGTGGCTGTGGGCCGAGCATCGCGAGCTCTTTGGCAACTGCGAGGGCAAGGAGTTCCCGCTGCTCATTAAGATTCTGGACGCCAAGGACGACCTTTCGATCCAGATTCATCCCAACGACGAGTACGCTGCCGAGCACGAGAACGGTAGCCTGGGCAAAACCGAGTGTTGGTATGTGCTGGACTGCGAGCCCGACGCCACGATCATCGTCGGCCAGCGTGCCAAGGACCGCGCCGAGGCCGCACAAATGATCGAGGAAGGACGTTGGGACGACATGCTCAACGTGTTGCCGATTCACAAGGGCGACTTTTTCCAGATTGATTCCGGTACCGTGCACGCCATCAAGACCGGCACGCTCATTTTGGAGACGCAGCAGTCGAGCGACGTGACGTATCGTCTGTACGACTACGACCGTCCCGGCACTGACGGCAACCTGCGCCCGCTGCACATTGAGCAGAGCCTCGACTGCATCGACTTTGATGCTCAGGCTCCGACCGACGGCACGGTGACCGCGCCCGAGGTGGACGGCGTGACCGAGCTCGAGTCCAACCCCTGCTACACCGTCGATCGCGTGCGCGTCAACGGCAGCAAGACCCTCGACCAGCGCTGGCCCTTCATGTGCCTGTCGGTCATCGACGGCGAAGGCACCGTCTGCGGCGACCCCGTCCACAAGGGAAGCCACCTGTTGGCCCCGAGCACCGTCAGCTCCATCGACCTCGAAGGCAAGATGGAACTGATCATCAGCCACCTGTAGGCCACCGGTCCCCAAGCGCTCGCCGGGACGGGGCGCGGGGTTTGGTCGCCTGCTCGGACAATCCTGCTCGCACGGAGAGCACATTAAGTGCTCTCCGGCTCGTGCGGAACTCGCGATCGACCAAACCCCGCGTCCCGTCCCGGCGAGCCTCTGGCTAGTTACGACAATCAAAAAACAACAAGGGGCTCCCCCGCTCATCAAACGGGAGAGCCCCTCACCATACATAACGAATCAAGGTGCCTATAGGTAGACCTTTTCGAGAAACGATAATGTGTCCTGAAGACGCGCTCTCTCTTTACGATCGGTCTGCCGATTTACATAAGAAGAAAAGTCCGCAAAGAAGTCTCCGGCGTCAGCCCTCATTTGCTCTATTAGCTCCAAGCGAGCCGAAGGCGGCAACAAACCCGCAAGTCGAACAATATCCGAGCGATGCTTTCGTCGATCTTTATCGTTGCAATGGCGCCCTTCTTCATAGCTCCTATTGATATCAATGTGTGCACGCATCTTGAGGGGAATGATATGGAGCGCATCGAGCAACGTAATGCCCTCTACGTTCGTTGCGTTGTCGCGAATAAATTCGTAGTAGCCATCGTCGAGAATAATTGCCGAAAGACTTGATACGGCCCCGTCAAAGGAAAGAGGTGCCACTTCGCTCGTTTCATCTTCGAGCACAAAATCAGGATGTCGGGCGAATAGCTCAATTTGGCCGGGATAGTCTAGGACTTGCCTTGATCCTTCGGGCAAACAGAACCGATAGTAAGTGCACTTTCCATCGCCGACCTTCCCAGTCTCATATCCGACAGCTTTGATAAATGCCCACAATGCAGTGGCGAATTCAACGCCTTCCCCATCAACAATTACGACGATATCCAAGTCTTCAGTAGCTCTAAACGAATCGCCCTCATTGTCAAATAGAACGCTGCAGGCCCCTCCACCAATAAGGACGTAACCGCCTTTACAGCCGCTCATGGCATCGACAAATCGCTCTATTCCCCTCACTTTTGACATATCGTCCTCCTGAGCTGTTCGACCGCGTCGAGCAGACGATCTTCTTTGTAATCTGCTTTTGCGCAAGCAACGTATAAGGAAAACGGGTCGACACACTGCAAACCCGTCGCGTCAAAACTAATATCGGACGGCGCGTCCACGGGATACGACCAGACCTCAATCACAACTGCCGCCGGTTCGTACCACTGAGCCTCCAGCCATCTGTCGCCCATATGCTCTTTCAAGGCCTCTAGCTGATATTTTTCGAGAGCAATGGTTGGAGCAGAGTCTTCATGGGCAAGGTCGGACATATAGCTAAGGGCAGACACACCGGAAAGCAGCGCATCAACGGCACGTAGCTCTGTTCTCTCGATAACCTTCTTGAGCCGGATTCGCTCTAAAACTGGCGTGCGAAGATAGTCCTCAAACCCATCTAGCAACGTCTCGGTCGACAGCCCGGCGTCGCACAATATACGCTTTTTGCCGTCCCGCATAATCAACCCAGGAGCTATAGCGGCGATTTCCGAAAGATAGCCGCTGACGCTTGCCGCGCTTTTGCCACACAGACGCGCTAGGTCGCCGGCGGAGCAGTCAACCCATCGTCCCGCAATGAGATTTAGGACGATTCGTTGAGATTGGGGCGAAAGCGGAGCAGCGGGAGAAGCACCCAGCACCTCATCGGAAATAACGGCTCCGATAAACGGCAGGAACGCATTTCGCTCATCTCGGATATATGCGATTCCCTCCGAAGAAAGCGCGCGCATAAAACCTAAATCCATAGCATCCCAGCAAATTACCACCGGGTGAACATCTAACTTGCGCACCGCACTGACGAGATTTCGCGCCGAAATGACACTGGGCGGTTCCTTTGGTTCCGCAACAATAAAACGGCCCTGTTTAGACATGCCGAGCCGTGCCAAGCGAAGCGAATACCGCTCAAGATACATGCGAGGAATCTGCATCTCAACTGGCTCCGGGTCGATAGCGAGCTCTAAAGAGAAGAGTCTTTTTGGGAGGCAGTTTATCAGCATGTACAATCACCGTTTTCATTTCGGTTACATTTTAGCGTCTATCTGAAATTATACTGAATCGTATAAAATCATCAATCATCAAAGCCAAGCGCACCATTCAAAACGCAACAAGGGGCTCCCCCGTTCTTTAACGGGGGAGCCCCTTGCCATGTCTAAGTATTCAGCCCACCCGGCCCTCCAGACCAAAAAGCGAACGGGCAAAGCGACGTTCGCAAGCAACGTTATCTAAGGACCTGGGCGGGCGTATGGGGCAACATCGATCGCGAGTTCCGCACGAGCCGGAGAGCACTTAATGTGCTCTCCGTGCGAGCAGGACTGCCCGAGCAGGCGATGTTGCCCCATACGCCCGCCCAGGTCCGCCGGGATCACGACAGCTTGACGATCGGTGCAAAACCCTTCATCAGCTTTTTGGTCTGGCCGGTCTTTTCGAACTGGACCTCGATCATGTCTCCGGCGACCGAGATCACGGTACCCGTGCCAAAGGTCTTATGGCTCACGGTATCGCCCGCGGCAAAGTCCTGCGATGCGCTGGCGCGATCGACCTTGCGCTCCACCGTCGGGGACACCTTGGACGACGGCTTTTTGGCTCGCGGCGCGCCCGAGCCAAAGGTCGAGGCAACACGGCCGGCGTCGGGCGAGACCCCACGATGGCGCTCGGTCCCGTAGCTGCTGCCGCCAAAGAAATCGTCAAAGCTCGATCCACCGCGCGAACCGGAACCGCCGGTCGAGCGCGTATGCGAGCCAAACACCTTGCCGCCATACATATCCGAACCCATGCCCGAGCCAAAGGTGCCGTGACGGTCGCCGCGCTTCTCCCAGCCCGTGCCTTCAAAACCGGCAGAACCGATACCGCTAAACTCGATATCCTCAAACGGAATCTCATTGAGAAAGCGCGAGCGTGGGTTGGCAGAGGTCGAGCCGTAGGTGCGACGCGTGGCCGCATAGGTCAGGAACAGGCGCTTGCGGGCGCGCGTGATGGCAACGTAGGCCAGGCGACGCTCCTCCTCGAGCTTGCCCGGGTCATCGCTGCCGCCAAAGTCGTGCACGTGCGGGAAGATGCCCTCCTCCATGCCGGCCACGAACACCGCAGGGAACTCCAGGCCCTTGGCGGAGTGGATGGTCATCATGGTGATGGCATGCGTCTCGCCGGCCAGGGAATCCAAGTCGGAGCGCAGGGCCAGCCACTCCATGAGTGCCGGCAGCGCCTTACAGGTGAGCGGACCGTAGGTGCGCTCAATCTCGTCGGCATGCACGGCACCCGCCGGCATCTCCGTCGGCGCGGCATACGCGTTGCCCGCGATGGCAGCAGCCAGGGCATCCTGCGGAGACAGCGCCGGAGCAGCCAGACTATCGAGCGGATTGGAGCCCGCGGCATCGCGCGCGCCGACGAGTGCCTCAAACGAGGATGCCGGGGCAGATGGCCCCGGTTCGGGCGCAGGCGCGCTCACCACGACGGGCTCGGGCTCGGCGCCGGCAGGCACGTCGGCAACACCGGCTGCGCGCAGCTCTTCCAAGCTCTCGAGCGTGCCTTCGATATCCTCGTGCGTCTCTTCAAATTCGGCGGCGACGCCCAGGAATTCCTGGATGTTCTCGGCACGGCTCTCGGATTCCATGGTGCCCTCGGCACGAAACGCCTGCAGCAGACCCGTCTTATCGACGATCATCTCGACGACGTCCTTGAGCTCGCCGTCCATGCGGCGGCCCTCGCGCACCAGCGACACAAAGCTTGACAGGCCATTGCGGACCTTGGCGCTAAACATGCCGGTTTCGGCGCACGCGATCTCGCAAGCCTGGAAGAACGAGCAACGGTTGTCGCGCGCCAGCTGCTCAATCTTTTGGATCGAGGTGGAGCCGATGCCGCGGCGCGGCGTGTTGATGACGCGCTTGACGCTCATCTCGTCGGCCGGGTTCACGATCATCTTGAGGTAAGCCATGACGTCGCGGATCTCGGCACGGTCGAAGAATCGCGTGCCGCCCACGATCTTGTAGGGCACGCCCGCGCGCAGAAACATATCTTCGAGAATACGCGACTGGGCGTTGGTGCGGTAGAACACGGCGATGTCGTCGTAACTCGTGCCCTTGGCATGCAGCTTTTCGATCTCGCCGGCAATCCAGCGACCCTCGTCGCGCTCATCGCTTGCCTGGAAGGCCTGGATCTTCTCGCCGTCGCCCTCGGCCGTAAACAGGCGCTTGTCCTTGCGCTGCGAGTTGTGACGCACCACGGCGTTGGCGGCGCTCAGGATGTGACCCGTAGAGCGATAGTTCTGCTCCAGCTTGACGGTCTTGCAGTTTTTAAAGTCCTTCTCAAAGTCCAGGATGTTGGTGATGTCGGCGCCACGCCAGCTATAAATGGACTGATCGTCGTCGCCCACGACCATGAGGTTTTGGTACTTGGCGGCCAGCAGGTTGGCGATCTCGTACTGGACGTGGTTGGTGTCCTGATACTCGTCGACGCTAATGTAGCGGAAGCGCTCCTGATACTTGTCGAGCACCTCGGGGCGGGTGCGCAGCAGCTCGAGCGTGCGCACGAGCAGGTCGTCGAAGTCCATCGCGTTGGCGGCGCGCAGGCGGCGCTCCAGCTCCAGGTAGACTTGCGCGGCCTTTTTGTCATTGGGGCTGTCGGCGGATTTGAGCATGTCCTCGGGGCCGATCATGGCGTTTTTGGCCGAGCTAATCTTGCTGCGGATCATGTTGATGGGGAACTGCTTTTGCTCGATGCCGAGCGCCTGCATAATGTCGCGCACCATGCGCTTTGAGTCATCGTCATCGTAGATGGTGAACTGACCGGTGTAGCCCAACAGGTCGGCGTCCTCGCGCAGCATGCGCACGCACATGGCATGGAAGGTGCACACCCACATGCCACGGGTGCCGCTGGGAATGAGTGCCGCCAGACGCTCGCGCATCTCTGCCGCGGCCTTGTTGGTAAACGTGATGGCAAGAACCTGCCAAGGTTTAACACCCAGGTCGCCGAGCATATGTGCGATGCGGAAGGTCAAGACGCGGGTCTTGCCCGAGCCGGCGCCGGCGAGCACCAGCAACGGGCCCTCGGTGGACAGGACAGCCTCGCGCTGGGCGGGATTAAGGCTGTCAATGTCGACGAGCGGCTTGGCGGGCTTGGGCGCCGGCGCGGGAGAGTCGTAAATGTCGAGCGGGACGAGCTCGGGCTCCGGCGCAGCAGGAGCGGTGTATGCATCGAGCGGCACGGGTTCCGGCGCGGGCGGCACGGATACCGCGGCGTTCTTTTCCCAGGGCAAGGGCTGGGTCATGGGCGACTCCTCATCTGACGGACGGCGCGCCTGCGGGCGGCGCCATAGTTTGAGCCGTACCAGTATACCGAGCCGCGCGGACACCGACGCAAATCACACCACGACTCCGTGCGTCACCGTCAGGCCGCCCCAGCGAATTTGGCGCAATGGGGTCAGGTTGGTCTGCACCAATCAATTGACAATCACGAAACCGCCGATGTCATGGCAGCAGCAGCGAGCGGTGGCCAGGGCGAACAAATTGGCATGAAAAGGGGCGGCATAGACCTTCTGGTCATGCCGCCCCCTTTGAATGACAAGTTGTCGCCCCGGCCGCCGCGCAGCGTCGACCAAGTTACAGGCCGAGCATAGGCTCCAGGACAAAGAAGTACGCGAGCACCACGATGCCCAGGATGATGCGGTAGACGCCGAAGCACTTAAAGTCGTGACGGCGCACGAAGCCCATAAGCCACTTGATGGCAATGAGCGACACCACAAAGGCGACGACGCAGCCCACGCCCAGGATGGCGATTTCGTTGGTGCCGAACGTGCCGCCCTTAATAAAGTACTTGACCAGCTTGAGCGCGCTCGCGCCAAACATAACGGGAATAGCCAGGAAGAACGTGAACTTAGACGCCACCGAGCGCGTGCAGCCCAGCAGCAGGCCGCCGATGATCGTGGAGCCGGAGCGCGATGTGCCCGGAATCAGCGAAAGCACCTGGAAGCAACCGATACCCAGCGCGGTCTTCCAGCTCAGATCCTCGAGCGTAGTGATGGAGCCAAAGTCCAGGTTATCGTCATCGTCTGAAGCGGCAGCCGCAGCGGGAGTGGCAAAATGCGCACCAGCGGGGCGTCCGCCCGCCACCACGGCACGCGAACCAAACGAACCGGCAAGAGCGGCCTGGTCGCGCTTGTTCGCGCGCCAGTTCTCGATCACGATAAACAGCACGCCGTACACAATGAGCGCCAGCGCCACGACGGGAGCATTGTAGAAATGCTCCTCCATCCAGTCGTTAAGCGGCAGACCGATCGCCGCGGCGGGAATGCAGCCGAGCACAATCTTGCCCCACAGCACCCAGGTGTCGCGACGACCCTCCTTGCCTTTGCTGGGAGAAAACGGGTTGAGGTCGTAAAAGAACAGGACGCAGACGGCCAAAATGGCGCCAAGCTGAATCACGACCAGGAACATATTCCAGAACGTCTCGCTCACGTTCATCTTGACGAACTCGTCCACCAAGATCATGTGACCGGTCGACGAAACAGGCAGCCATTCGGTGATGCCCTCGACCAGGCCCATGAAGGCAGATTTTAGAAGCTCAATGATATCCAAAGGGACCCCCTCGTTAGACACCCGCCGATATTGTTCTGCGGACGGTTGCGGGCGATGTCCCATTATCAACCGTTCGGCCGCGACCGCGCCCACCCTTACCAAAAAACTCGCCCGTTCACAGAATTGCGAGCGGTCAAACCCAAATCCTTGGGTATAACTGCAACAAGATAAAGTGTCCAGCGGCCACGCATCCGTGCCCGCCCGATGCACGAGCCCCACGCCCGTGCGATAGACCAAGGAGGAAACCATGAACGAGGGCTACACCAAGGTATTTGTTTCACTCGACGGTACTGAGCAGCAGGATTTTGTGCTCGCACGCGCCATCAAGGTCGCCGCGAACAACGGCGCCAAGCTGATTATCGGCCACGTTATCGATTCCACGGCACTCGAGAGCGCCGGTTCCTATCCGGTCGATCTGGTCAACGGCCTAGAGGAGGCATTTAAGAACTCCATCGCCAAGCAGCTCGAAGAGGCCAAGGCCAATCCCGACATTCCCGAGGTCGAGGTCATGATTCGCGCCGGCCGCATTCGCGAGACGCTCAAAGACGAGATGCTCGACGTGGTCAAGCCCGACCTGGTGCTCTGCGGCGCTCGTGGCCTGTCCTCGATCAAGTATGCACTCCTGGGTTCAATTTCGACGTTCCTGCTGCGCAACACCGACTGCGACATCTTGGTCGTGAAGTAGCGTTGCTCCCATCGGCCGCGGGGCCTGCGGGGTTTCCACGGGCACGTCCTCGCCGCGTTGCGGCTGCGGGATGTGCCCTTAGGAAACCCCTCCCGGCCTCGCGGCCTTCGCAGCCTTACTTCAACGAGTTGTCTGATAGAAAAATGGCGTG
>URAD01000032.1 GCA_900545745.1 uncultured Collinsella sp. | reverse complement strand
ACGAGGCGACGGCGAGCTTGGACGTGGAGAACGAGACCGTGGTACAGCAGGCACTCTCCCGTCTGCTTGCAGGTAAGACGGTTATCGTTATTGCCCACCGTATGCGTACGGTGGAAAATGCCGACAAAATCGTTGTGCTCAAGGATGGTGTGGTTGCCGAGCAGGGTGCTTCGGCTCAGCTCAAGGCGGCAGGTGGAGAATTTGCCCGTATGGTCGCACTGCAAAAGGAAGCGGCTGCCTGGCAGCTGTAGGAAAGGGAACCAAGATTTCCAAAGGTTAACTTTGGTTGACCATAATAGTTCGACTAAACTAGTCTCAAAGCGTGCTCGAGCAAACTAATGAACTCGGGTGCTAAGGCACCATGCCGCGCTTGTGCGGCAAAAGGGAGAAGCAACATGAAGAAGTCGACTTTTAACACCCTGCTTGTTGGTGGCGGTTTTCTGCTCGGCACGGCCGGCATCAAGCTGCTTACCAGCGCTCCGGTAAAGAATGCCTGCGTGCAGGGCATCGCGTGCGGTATGCGCGTCAAGAACTGCTATCAGGACATGGTCGAGCAGGCCAAGGCCAATGTCGACGACATGGTTGCCGAGGCTGCCTACATCACCCAGAGCGAGGCCGCTGCTGACGAGGCAGCCGAGTAACGCTCCCGGGCACAAACTATGAGATTCTCGATTATTAGCGAGATCCCCGGCAGGACCCGTCTTCAATTGGCGGGTCCTGTGCCAGAGAGCGATCTCGACGCACTTCTTAAACTCAGCGGCGATATCGACGGCGTGCACAAGGTGCGCGTTTATGGCCGTATTGGCCAGATGGCGCTCGAATATGACGAGCAGTGTCGTGCAGGCGTGCTCGACGCCCTGGGTGCGCTCGATGCCCAGGCCATTGCCGACGCAAAGACGGGTTACGTGATGCAGCTTGAGCCACGCAAGCACAAGCTCGTCATGGATCTTGCCACACTTATCGGTGCCCACTACGCGCGCCGCTGGTTCCTGCCTACGCCGCTGCGTGCCATCTTTGTCGTGGCCGGTTACATGGCATTTTTGCGCGCCGCTCTCCACGAGCTCTCGCAGCCGCGTCTGGCCGTTCCCGTGCTCGACGCTTCGGCCATCGGTATCTCGTTTGTCAAACGTGATGTCGATACCGCGGGGCAGACGATGTTCCTGCTCAACGTGGGCGAGCTGCTCGAGGACTACACCCGCGCCATGAGCGAAAACGAGCTCATCAACTCGCTGCTCGATGTGCCCGACAAGGCGCAAAAGGTCGTCGGCGACACCGAGGTGAGCGTTGCCGCCACCGAGCTTGAGCCCGGCGACTTGGTCGCCGTTCGCACCGGCATGTCCATCTGCATCGACGGCGTGGTTGAGCAGGGAAGCGCCATGGTTAACCAGGCGACCCTGACCGGCGAGCCGCTTGCCGTCGAGCGCAGCGCAGGCGACGATGTGTTTGCTGGAACTGTCGTCGAGGACGGCAGCATCTTGGTGCGCGTGCGCGCCAACACGGCTCAGACCAAGCTGCGCTCGATCGTCTCGCTCGTGCAGGCGGCCGACTCGCTCAAGTCCGAGGGCCAGTCGCACATGGAAGACCTCGCCAACAAGATCGTCCCGTGGAACTTCCTGCTCGCGGGCCTTGTCGCTCTCACTACGCGTAGCCTCATTAAGACCTCGGCGGCGCTGATGGTCGACTACTCGTGCGCACTCAAGCTCACGGGTTCCGTTGCCGTCATGACCGCTATGAGCGATGCTGCCAAGATGGGCGTCATGGTCAAGGGCGCGAAGTATTTTGAGTCGTTTGCCAAGGCCGATACCATTGTCTTTGACAAGACCGGCACGCTCACCGAGGCGCAGCCGCGCCTGGCTTGCGTGCTGACGACCGATGGCTGGAGCGAGGATGAGGTCCTGCGCCTTTCCGCTTGCCTGGAGGAGCATTTTCCGCATCCGGTGGCGCGCGCTGTGGTCAATGCGGCGCGCGAGCGCGAGCTCGAGCATCGCGAGCGCCATGCTGCCGTTGAGTATATCGTGGCGCACGGCATTGCCTCGTCAATCGAGGATCGTCGCGCAATCATCGGTTCAGCGCACTTTGTATTCGAGGATGAGGGCGCGCAGCTCGAGTCCGACATCAAGGAGCGCATCGAGTCCCAGATGCAGGGCTTGTCGCCGCTGTACCTGGCGGTCGACGGCACGGTCGTGGGCGTGCTCGGCATCGAGGATCCGCTCAAGCCCGGGGTCCGCGAGGCTATCGCCGACCTGCATGCGCTGGGCGTCAAGCATGTCGTTATGCTCACGGGCGACTCCGAGCGCACGGCCGAGCGCATTGCGCGCGAGGCGGGTGTCGATGAATTTAAGGCCGAGCTGCTGCCCGAGGACAAGTACGCTTATGTGGAACGCATTAAGAGCGAGGGGCGCCACGTTGCCATGGTGGGCGACGGCGTCAACGATTCGCCGGCGCTCGGCTTGGCTGACGTGGGCTTGGCGATGGGTGGCGGAAGTGACATCGCCAAGGAGGTCGCCGATATCATCCTGACCGATACGGATCTTGCCGCGATCGTGCGCCTGCGCCGCATGAGCCAGGGGCTTATCGACCGTCTGACGAGTTCGTATTCCAAGGTGATGCTCACCAACTCGGCGCTCCTGGCGCTGGGCATTACCGGCATGATCACTCCGCAGACGTCGTCACTGCTGCACAACGGCTCGACGATTGCCTACAGCCTGGGCAACGCGAAGGCATATCTGCGTTAGCAGGCGTGTTCGCCCACGTTATCTGGCCTGCGCCCAGACGGCATCGGTGCCGTCTGGGCGCAGGCCTTTTGCATTTGACCATTTGCTAGCTCCTCTATATAGTGTTGCTAGCGGTGTTAGCAATTGAAGGGAGCGGGATCAACGTGGGTGCTGTTAGCGGCATGGCGCAGGTGAACGTTCGCGTGGATCGCCAGGTCAAGAACCGTGCCGAGGAAGCGCTGCGGCTTTCGGGCGGGTCACTGCCCGAGCTCATCAAAAAGGTGGTGGTCAAGGTCGCACAGGGTGGCGGGCAGTGTGAGGAAGTGCTGTCTGCCGTTGATGGTCGGCAACAAACCGTCGCGCACGATACTCCGTTCGCCGCATCATGGGCGGCGGCGGATCAGCTTTACGCGGACCTGGGCATCGCTCCGTCGCCCGTATCCGACGATCGCGGTTGGGACACAATCTATTCCGAAGCCATGGATGAGCATTATCGCCAAAAGGGGATGATCCAGTGAGTGGGGCGCCTCTCAAGATCATGGTAGACGCCAACGTATGGGTTGATTCGTTTTGCGTCGACCATGCCGAGTCGCTTGCCGCGCGTGCGTTTATTGGTCAGGCGACGGAGACGGGGGCATTGCTGTTCTTTCCGGTGCATATCGCCAAGGACGTGCTGTACGTTGTCCAACACGAACTGAAGCGCAGCGTTCTTGCCAGCGGGGGAGCGCTCGACGAGGCGTCTGCCCGTGCAATTGGCGATGCGGCGTTGGCGTTTGTTCGGAACATGACCGAAAACGCCACGGCCGTGGGCGCTGATGCATCCGATCTGTGGCTAGCCGACAAATATCTGACGTTCCATCGCGATTACGAGGACAACTTGGTGCTCGCCGCGTGCAAGCGCGCACAGGTCGATTACTTGGTGACCAACGATCGCAAGCTGCTCGAACATGCCGATCTTGCAGCAAAGACCCCGCGCCAAATGATGCCGATTCTGGCTTTGACCGAACGCGGCGGCGCGGCTATCGGTTAACGCGAACTGTTTGCGGGCCTCTTGGACGACGATGCGCCAAGGGGCCCGCGTCTGCTATTTACAAAAGCTCGGCCTTAATGGCGGGACTTTCTGCGAGCTGCTCGGCTGCCTTTTCGTCAGAGCTGTCGAGTGCTGCCAGGCTGCGGTAGACCCACTCGTTGACCTGGGTGTTCTTGACGCCTGCGGTCTGCATAAGGGCGCCTACCTCGCGGATTGCTGCGAGCAGATCGGCTTTGGGACCCGCGAGCTCGACCTCGATGTCGTGGTAGGCGGCCACGCCGCGGTTCTCACTCACGTGGTCGATAAAGCCCTCGACGGTCTCAAGCTGCTGGGCGAGAGCTGCATCATCGTCAGCGTCCAGCGCGACGAGTGCGTTCGATACCGTGAGGGCGGGATGTCCACAGGGGACAAAGCCTTCGATGACATCCATGGCTTCGGTAATGGTTGAGCCCAGGCCTGCGAGGGCATTGACGAGTTGCTGCTTGGTATCCATAACGGTCCTTTCGGCGGGTCAATTTTGCTTGGCGAAAATATACGTGACGCGTTCGGTAGCAAAAGTGCGAAGTATGGTGCACATTAGGGTCTTCACAGCTCGTGCATAGAACAGCTGTCCGCTTTCAGAACGTGGTAAGATAACACTCCACAAGCGGGGCTCGCCCTGCATGTTCCTTGAAAAGTCGACGGGTGTTGGGTGCTCGTGCCCAATGCCATCCAGACTTTCCCGACATTCGGGGGCGACTGGTTTCGACACGATAGCTCTGAGAGAGGAAGCAAGCCGAGGTCTCCTCGCCTCGTTAAACAGGGGTACCGTCAAATTGAATTGACAACAACTCTTCTTTTGAGCCTATGGCTCTTGCTGCTTAGTTTATAGCGGCGCGTCAACCCGGTGATTTCCCCGACACCGGCGCGACGTCATTTTAGGGGAATGCTCCTGCGCACGTAATCGGTATGGCGCGGGCTAAGACCGAACC
This sequence comes from uncultured Collinsella sp., assembly GCA_900545745.1. Taxonomy (GTDB): domain Bacteria; phylum Actinomycetota; class Coriobacteriia; order Coriobacteriales; family Coriobacteriaceae; genus Collinsella. Next base: position 10,348 of record URAD01000032.1, on the reverse strand, counting down.
GGTTAGGACGCCGCGAGCGTGTCGCTGCGCGCAAAGCGTCCGAGACAAAACCAGCGACTGAGCTTGGAGATGCCAATCAGGGGGCTTTCGTGGACCGGAGTTCGATTCTCCGCGCCTCCACCAATAGTTACAAGCAGGTAGGTAAACGCACCTACCTGCTTTTTTATTACTTATAGATACCGCGGAGAATCGAACTCTGTGCAGGGCGCGGGCGTAAAGAAAACGCCTCAGTGACGCAGAGTGGGGCGCGCTTTCCCAATGGCGGCCCAGGCGGAAAGTACGTCCCGGAATCCGCGCTCAGAACGGGACGCGCTTTCCCAGCGGCGGTCCAAGTGGAAAGCGCATCCCGGAATCCCGCCTCAAACTGGGACACACTTTCCGCTTCACCTGCCGCCTCGAAAAACCTGCGCGCTCGCCATCCCAAAACTGGGTAGAAGAAAGCCAAAACGCAATCGCAGGAGGTCAACATGACTGCAGAAGATAAGGCAAAGAACGCCGGCAAAGTCGCGCTCGTTTTGGAGGGCGGCAGCTTCCGCGGGCAATTTACCGCAGGCGTGCTCGACGTTCTCATGGAGGCCGGCGTCGAGATCCCGGCGGTATATGGCGTATCGGCAGGTGCCCTCAACGGCGTGAACTACAAGTCGCACCAGATCGGCCGTGCCAACCGCATCAACCTGGCTTTCTGCAACGACAATCGCTTCATGGGCGCCGCATCATTTGCGTCCACGGGCTCCATCGTGGGTTACGACTTTATCTTCAACGATGTCCAGGACCGCCTGGATCCCTTTGACAACGAGACGTTCGACGCGAGCCCCATCGAGATGTATGCCGTCGCGACGGACATGCTCTTTGGAACCGCCACGTACCTGCCGGTCAAAAGCGCCGTGCTCGACCTCGATGCCGTGCGCGCCTCGACGTCGCTACCGCTGGTGACGCCGCCGGTCGAGATTGACGGGCATAAATACGTCGATGGCGGCGTAGCCGATTCGGTCCCTATCGAGCACGTGCTGGAGGAGGCGGGCTTCGATCGCGCGGTCGTCATTGTCACGCAGGACCGCTCGTACGAGAAAAAGCCCTACGAGTTTATGCCCGCCGCGCGCGCCCGCTATGCCGACTACCCCTACCTGCTCGAGGCTATCGAGACGCGCCACGACCGCTATAACATCCAGCGCATGCATCTGTGGAAGTATGAGCGCGAGGGACGCGCGCTGGTCGTTGCTCCGCAAAAGCCGGTCGAGGTCGGCCACGTTGAGCACGATCCGGCAAAGCTCCTAGACTTGTATATTCAGGGCCGCCAGGAGGCAAAGCGCTTGCTGGGAGATATCGAGGCGTTTGTCGAGCGTTAGCGTCGCGACGTCATGACCCATGGACGACATGTGCAGAAACTCTGGTCGGAGCCAAAATACCTGTTGACTCGTACGGCGAGCGGGGTAATATGGACGGGTTACTTGCAGAGCCCCGTGAATCTCTGTAACAACACGTACTGTACATGGAGGAGTCTAAGTGATTTCGAAATCGACTCACTACGCCAAGCAGGGCGAGGTCCAGCGCAACTGGGTTCTCGTCGACGCCGATGGTGCTGTCCTGGGCCGTCTTGCCACCCAGATCGCAATGATCCTGCGCGGTAAGAACAAGCCCCAGTTCACGCCCAACAGCGACTGCGGCGACTTCGTTGTCGTCATCAACGCCGATAAGGTCCAGCTTACCGGTAACAAGGCCGACACGAAGACCTATTATCGCCACAGCGGCTACAACGGCGGCCTCAAGGCTGAGAGCTTCCGCCAGGCTATGGAGAAGCACCCGGAGAAGGTCATCGAGCGCGCCGTTCGCGGTATGCTGCCCAAGACCACCCTCGGCCGTGCCCAGATGACCAAGCTTAAGGTCTACGCTGGTGCCGAGCATCCGCATGCTGCCCAGAACCCCACGAAGATTGAGCTGGAGGCTTAAAGATGGCTGAGAACACCGTTGTCTACCAGGGTACCGGCCGTCGTAAGAACGCCGTCGCCCGCGTCCGTCTCGTCCCCGGCACCGGCAAGGTGACCATCAACAAGCGTGACGCCGAGCAGTATTTCGGCCGTCATCAGCTCGTTGAGAACGCCCTTGCTCCCTTCAAGGTGACCGACACCGCCGGTCAGTTCGACGTTATCGCTCTGTGCGATGGCGGCGGCATCTCCGGTCAGTCCGGCGCTCTGCGCCTGGGCATCGCTCGCGCTCTTCTGAACGCTGGCGACTACCGTGCTGACCTCAAGAAGGCCGGTTTCCTTACGCGCGATGCTCGCGTGGTCGAGCGCAAGAAGTACGGCCTCAAGAAGGCCCGCCGCGCTCCCCAGTTCTCCAAGCGCTAAGGTTTTATCTCCTTTCGAGATACAATGTACAAGCGGGGCCTGCCGATTCCTCGGCGGGTCCCGCTTTTCTTTTTCGACTAGGGCGGGCGGTTGCATATCGCCTGCTAGGGAAGGAGCGATCCTATGCCCCAGAACATCTTCGGTACCGACGGCGTTCGTGGCGTCGCCAACGCCGATCTTTCGTGCGACCTCGCGTTTCGCCTGGGCCGCGCGGCGACCAAGTTTCTTGGTCCTGACATCTGCATCGGCCGTGACACGCGCCTTTCGGGCACTATGCTCGAGAGCGCTCTGACCGCCGGCATTATGGCCGAGGGCGGCCGCCCGCACTGCTGCGGCGTCATTCCTACGCCGGCCGTGGCGCTGCTCACCGTCCAAAACGAGCTCGATGGCGGCATCGTCATCTCCGCTTCGCATAATCCGCCGGAGTTCAACGGCATCAAGTTCTTTAGCCGCAAGGGCATGAAGCTTCCCGATGCTGTCGAGGAAGAGATCAGCGCCTGGGTCATGTCCGAGGAAGCCATGGCTGCCGACACGCTGCCGACCGGTGCCGGCGTGGGCCACATCATCAAGATGAAGGACGCTCGCAAGGCATACGTCGACCACGCCATCGATACGCTTGATGGCCTGAGGCTCGACGGCCTGGTCGTTGCCGTCGACTGCGGTCACGGTGCTTCCTGCCAGACTACGCCCGCCGCGCTGCAGCGCCTGGGCGCCACGGTCCATGCCATCAACACCGATTACTGCGGCACCGACATCAACGTTGAGTGCGGCTCCACCCATCTTGAGCCCCTGCGCGAGCTCGTGCTGCGCACCCATGCCGACATCGGCCTGGCCCACGACGGCGACGCCGACCGCGTACTGTTCGTGGACAGCGAGGGCAATGAGATCGACGGTGACTACATCCTGGCTATCTGCGGTTCCGACCTCGCCGCTCGTGGCAAGCTCGCCAACTCCGAGATCGTCTCGACCGTCATGTGCAACCTGGGCTTCTCCATCGCTATGAAGGAGCAGGGCTTCGAGATGGTTCAGACCGCCGTGGGCGACCGCTACGTTCTGGAGCGCATGCTCGCGGACGGTGCTGTCATCGGCGGCGAGCAGTCCGGTCACATCATCTTCCTGGAGCACAACACCACCGGCGACGGCTTGGTGACGGCTCTGCAGCTGCTGGCCGTGCTCAAGCGCACCGGACGCACCCTCACCGATCTTGCCGGCATCATGAAGAAGTACCCGCAGGTACTCGTCAACGTGCATTCCGACAACAAGGCTGGTCTGGACGATTGCCAGCCCATCTGGGATGCCGTCGCTGCTGCCGAGAAGGAGCTTGACGGCCGCGGCCGCATTCTGGTGCGCCCGAGTGGTACCGAGCCGCTGGTCCGCGTGATGGCCGAGGCCGAGACGCACGAGCTGACCCAGCGCGTTGTCGACGACATCGTCGAGGTTGTCAAGCGCGAACTTCCCTAATGGTCAAAAACGGGTGCCAAGTGGTAAACTGTTAAGGTTATTTTGGTTGATCGGTATGTCCGAGGGGGAGCATGTTCACTAAAGTCCTAAGGTCTTTTGGTATGCGTGGTCGAGTCCTTACGCTGGATGCTCCCATCTCGGGCGACGTCATTCCGCTTTCCGAGGTAAACGACCAGACGTTTGCCACCGGCCTTTTGGGCCAAGGCGTGGCGATTCAGCCCACCGGAACGCGTGTGATTGCGCCGGCTGATGCCAAGGTCGAGGCCATTTTTCCCACGGGACACGCCGTAGCGCTTAACACAGTCGATGGTCTGGACGTGCTCATCCACGTTGGTTTGGATACCGTTCAGCTCGAGGGTAAGCACTTTACCGTACATGCGCAAGTGGGTGACATCGTCCATAAGGGCGATGTACTCATTGAGTTCGATCGCGAGGCAATTGCTGCCGAGGGCTACGATGTGACGGTTCCCATCTTGGTGTGCAACTCCGTTGAGTTCTCGAGCATCAAGGGCTCCGTTGGCGTGCATGTCGAAGAGATGGACCAGCTCATCGTTGCTCGCGAACGCTAGCAAGTGCGCGTGGCCATTAGCCTACAATTCAAACACGTTTACGGAGGGCGCCCTTGAAAGAGGACGCCCTCCGTGGCAAGATGGGAAACGTCCGAGGCTAAACAGCTTCGGGTCACCGTGGACGGGCAGGGGCCTCGACGCGGCTAGACACGAGACACATACATTACGCGACCTCGCCCTGGTGGCCGCACACGTTGGTTGCGGCCGACGCGGGCCGCGGGCAAGTGCTTGTAAGGGAGCCTTGCCTCTCTTGTACGAGAAAGGACGCGTAATGAAGATCATTAAAGCTAAAGACTACGAGGATATGAGCCGCAAGGCCGCCAATATCATCTCGGCCCAGGTTATCCTCAAGCCCGACTGTGTACTGGGCCTTGCCACCGGCTCCACCCCGATCGGTGCCTACAAGCAGCTCGCTGCTTGGTACGAGAAGGGCGACGTCGACTTTGCCGAGGTCAGCACCTACAACCTGGACGAGTATCGCGGCCTTTCGCACGACGATCCCCAGAGCTATCACTACTTCATGCGCGAGAACTTCTTCGATCACATCAACATCGACCTGAACAACACGCATGTGCCCGATGGCTCCAACCCCGACGCCGCTGCCGCCTGCTCTGAGTACGACAAGATCGTCGCCGACGCCGGTTACCCGGATCTGCAGCTGCTCGGCATCGGCAACAACGGCCACATCGGCTTCAACGAGCCCGATGACCACTTCTCCAAGGGCACGCACTGCGTCGACCTCACCGAGAGCACCATTCAGGCCAACAGCCGCCTGTTCGACAGCATCGACGATGTTCCCCGTCAGGCCTACACCATGGGTACCCAGACCATCATGTATGCCCGCATGATCCTGGTCGTCGCCAACGGCGAGGCCAAGGCTCAGGCCGTGCATGACATGTGCTATGGCCCGGTTACGCCCGAGTGCCCGGCTTCGATCCTGCAGCTGCACACCAACTGCGTTGTCGTTGCCGACGAGGCCGCCCTTTCGCTCTGCGAGTAACGCGACCAAGCGATCTGACATAGCTTTTCAAAAGGCCCTCGCTTTGCGGGGGCCTTTTTAGTGGACATGGGCCGTGGTGCATGCATGACGGTAACCTTGCCGCGTGCTTGACTGGTGGGTTCTAAATTATGCGATTCATTCTATAGCAGATTCTATGCACATTTGCCACTATAGAGTCGTGGGCGGTAGCGAGGAGTAGGCGAGTTGCGCAACTCAAATAAAAACAGCCGACTGCGCTACACTGCAAATGGGATGGGACAAGCTGACAAGCTCATTTACCTGCTTAAAGACCGATTAGTCGGGGGATTAATAACAATCGGTCCTCGCTGTACAAAAACTTGCCGCTTGCGTACCAAAAGACAACCTAAAACACAAGGTCGCTCTATTCATAGCACGGCTTGTATGGTCTTGCGGCTACAGTGTCCATACGGTCGAGTTGAGGAGCGGGCATGGTAAACGATTTGAGCGGTATAGACGACCTCGAGCTGATGCCGCTGGGCGGAGGCTATATGGTGCGACGCGAACGCTTGATGAATGAGCTTATCGCCAAGGGCCGAAAGGCCGGCATCGTGGTTCTTTATGCGCCCGACGGGTTTGGGAAGACCTCGGTGCTGCTGCAGTACACCCATGAGGTTAAATGCGACCCGACGCGAGGCCCCGTGCGGATTATCGAGGCCGATCGCGCCACTGGGCGCGAGGTGTTTATGCAGCTCGAGGTGGTTACCGAAGAACTCAAAGACAAACCGCACTCCCTTATCGCGATTGATAATGTGCCAAACCTCGATCAGCACGATACCGAAGACCTCATCGACAGGATTCGCGGCCTGCGCGCTATGGGGGTAGGGGTCTTTATCTCCTGCCGTCCTTCAAATCGTCAGCTGATTCATGGGCTGGGCGATTCGGTTAAGATCAATGCGCAGATGCTCAAGGTGCATGCCTATGAGTATTCGGCGTGGGCATCGGCGTTTTCGATCAGCACATCGCTCGACTTCTATCAGCTCACGCAGGGCGTGCCCGAGCTCGTCTCGGCATTGCAGACGGGTCTGTATGGCCAAGGCGACGTAGCCGGTCTGCTCGAAAACGAGATTGTCAACGTATATGGCGCGGCACTTGCCGATCTGGCTTCGCTCGACAATAATGCGCTGTTTTGCGTGGCATGTCTCATGGTTTTGATGGGCGAGGGCAATATCGCAGAACTCGAGGCTTGCGGGGTGAGGCTGTCGATGGTCGACCAGTCCTACTTTGTACGCGACTACCCGATCTTTGGCTTGGATCCCGCCGAGCGGAGTTTTACGTGTCTGGGCACGGAGGATAACGGACGCTTGCGTTTGCGTAAGTTGGTGGCCGAGGTTCGCCCCGAACTTGTTCCGAGGGCGGCCCGGATTTTGCTTAAGGCGGGCCGATGCGATGCGGCGATGGGCCTGGCGGACGCCTTTTTGGACCGTGAAGCGGTCCTTGAACTCGCTGGGCAGTATGGGGTCGATCTGGCTCTGACGGGGCACGGGGCCGATATCTGCCGAGCAGCGCTGGGCACGATCGATGCCGACGATCCGGCTCCAGAGCCAACGCCTGCCGAGGCGCTCGGCGTATATCTGGCAGCGGTCAGCGTGTCCAATACAAAGCTCGCTCGCTATATGGCATCGGTTATCGAGCGCGGGGGCGAACGGGCGGCCTGCGAAATAGACCCTGTTTCATGGAGGGTGGCCCAGACACTGACGGCTGTTTGCTATGGGGACAACGGGCTTGGGCTCCCTACGAACCTGGCCGTGCCAGAAATCGAGACATCCCATACCGCACTCGATATGTTGTCTGCGCATATCGAGGTCAAGCGATGCCTGACCGAACGAGGAGATGACGGCGACGTTCTACAGCAGCTCAAAACGAGCAAGGCCTACGACTGCGAGCTCGACATCGCGGGGATTGTTATACGGGCCGATAGTATGCTGGTGGAGCTCTTTGACGGGTCGTTTGCGGGAACCGACGAGCGCGACGACGAGATGACGGTGGTGCGGGAGGCGCTCGACGTACGTGGGCTTAAGGCGATGGCTATCTGGGTGCGCATGGTGTTGGCGGCACGGCGGCTCCTTTCCGGCTTGCCGGTAACCGACGATGCGGCGTTCAACGAGCTCGATCGTTTTGCCGTGCGCATGCGCGACAACCAGATTCAGCTGTTTGGCCTGTTGTTAGAAGGCTGGCAGTCGCTGGCAGAGGGACGGCCGGTTAATGCAAAGTTCCGTGCGGTCCAAGTGCTCAAACTTGCCGAGGAGTCGATTGCGTACATGCGCGATAACGCATTGCTGCTGGAGCGCGCAGCGTATCTGCGAAATACATCGATGGTTTCGGTGCGCGAGGAAGCGGAGCTACTCGATATAAGCCAGACGCAGGTTGGTGGAGCAGAAGCCTGGATGGTGGCGCTGCATTTGGCCTGTGCGGGGCGAGATAGCGATCTTGCGGCCTGGATGTCCATGAATCGTGCGGGGATTCTAGAGCCATCGTATCGGCTCTTTGCGCGCCTTGCCATGCATTGTCTGGGCGAGCCGGCGGGCAGGATACGCAAGAAGCTTCCCGTGCGCGAGCTGTCGCGGTACTCGCTGCGCGACGATTTGGAAGGGGGGGCGAGCGCCTGTTCCAGGCCGGCGAGGTTGAAGCCGTCGATACCATCGACCATATCGAGATTCGCATGTTTGGTGCGTTTCGCGCCGAGCGCGACGGGTTTCCCATCACGGATAAAATGTGGCGCCGCAAGAAGGCGGCGACGCTTGCCGAGCGGCTTGCACTGGGCATGGATGCGCTCGTCGATCGTGAGACGCTGGCCATGGAGCTGTGGCCCCATGCCGAGTTCAATAGCGCCCGCAACAACCTGTACTCGACGATATCGCGCTTGCGGTCGGCTTTGGGGCCGACGCCGGATGGCAAGTCGTGTGTGCTCATCCAAAATGAATGCATCGGACTCAACAGCGACTACGTCAAGACCGATGTACGGCTGTTCGACCAGATAAGCCGCGAGGTTTTGGGAAATCGCACGGGTGCGCGCGGGCCCCATTTAGTTGAGCTGTGCCTTAAGATTGAGCAGCTTTATGCCGGACCGCTGTATGTTCCCAATGGCTGTAATCCCACCTACTTTTTGCGCATGCGGCGCATTATGCAGTCAAAGTACATCGATTGCATGATTAAGGGAGCAAATGCCGCTCTAGAAGAAAACGATCTGCAGTCGGCGATTTGGCTGGCGGAGTCGGGGCTTCGACAGGAAACGGCGCGTGAGGATATGGTGCGCTGCGCCATGCGCGTCTACAGTGCGGCGGGGCGACGGCGCGATATCGTCGAGCTGTACAGCGGGCATATGCACCACCTGAGGGAGCAGGTCAATGGCGTGCCCGAGCCCGAGACGCGGCGCCTATACGAGCGCTTGGTGGAGGGGCGGCTCAATCGCGTGCTGGTCGAACGATAAAAAACGGGCGCCCGAAGTACTTGGGCACCCGTAAGCTTGCTATGTATTGGCTCGCCGGATCATTGGCTCCTAGACGAGTTTGATCTTCTCGATGTCCTTGCGCGAGGACTCGCGATACAGCGAGAACTTGCGGCCGATGACCTGGACGACCTCGGCGTGGCAACGCTCGGCGAGCTCCTCGGCGGCTTCGCGGGCGGAAAGGCTGGAGCCATCGAGCACGGAGCACTTAACGAGCTCGTGCTTCTCCAGGTAGGCGACCGTCTGCTCGACGGTGCCCTCGTTGACGTCGGACTTGCCGATGATGATGGCGGGGTTGAGGTGATGGGCCATGCTGCGAAGCTGCTTGACCTGTGCTCCTGTCAGTGCCATGGGTTCTCGCTTTCTATGTATGGGGCGTCCCGCGACGGGGCCTTAATCTACGTGAGCTGTCCCACGATAGCGCAGGAACGGCGTGGTGTGGGGCGTGTTTGCCCAGTTCAAAAAGAATGCGGATGCCGAGCGGGAGAACAGCGCGGGTTACAGGCGGACGTGTACGGCAGCCGAAAGCGGTCTATGGACGGCTCGAAGAGACCGGCTCCCATGCAATAAACGCCCAACGGACCTTGCGGACGTGGTCGAGCATGTAGCGCCCCTGCGGCACGCCCTTGGACCCTGGCTCGCCGGCATGGGGATTCTCAATCATATGCTGAGCGACGTAGTCGCGTAGACGGTCGATCTTATCCTCGTTACCGTGCTCGAGCATGCGGGAGAAGTCTGCTACGCCCGCCTCAAGGCTATCGAAGGTATCGCGACGAGGCGATTCAAAGTACGTAACCTGCGGTAGGGCACCCATCTGAATGAGGATATTGAAGGCATACACAAAGCCATTACTGCAGGTAACCGAGGCACCGATGGCATTCATCAAGTGCAGGTCATAGCGCGGGCTGGAGTTGGCAACCATCGTGACAGCACAACGCCGACGAGCCGTACGATCAAGCTTGGCAAGTGCGCCTTTAAGGTTGGTCGTGGTGACAGAGCGACTGGCAAAGGCAACATCTACCGCTTTCGCGACCGGTCCAACCAAATCCCAGTCATCATCCCAAGCAAGCTCAAGCGGTGTAATGCGATCCTCGAGCCCATAGTACTCAATGCCAGCATCAAGCGTGCCCAACATAGCAGGGGAAAAGTCAGCAGCAATCACAGGATGTCCAGCCTGAGCAAGCGGAATAGCAATCGACCCAGCCCCACACCCCATATCCAGCACGGATTCATCAGGCTTTAACGCCAACAGCTTCATAAAGTCCCGGGCATACGGAGCAGTCTCAAGCGGCCGAAAATGCCGAGCCCTTTTATCCCACTCAAAAGAATCATCAGCCCGCCGCCGACCAGCCTGCAAGCGCATCCATTCGCCATTCCAATCAGCAGAAAGCAGCTCAGAGCGAGCATCCCCATCAACCACGGGCCAACCTCCTAGCAACAAAAAAAGCGACTCCTCCCAAAAGAAGAGCCGCAACCAGCATATATCAGAAAGAACCGATCCAACGCC
>URAD01000031.1 GCA_900545745.1 uncultured Collinsella sp. | reverse complement strand
CCCGCCTGCGATGTTGCCGGCGGGCGCCGTTGTCGTGTAGGTGGCTATTTGTTAAGTGCGTGCTTTCGAGTTCGCGTACTACAGCGAGTCGATAAAGCGCTGTTGGGCGGCGCGTCCTGCCTCGTCCCACTTGAAGACGCCGGCGTTGTCGAGCACGTGGCCAAACACCACGCCGACCTCCTCGTGCAGGATGTCGATGGCGTTGTCGGCCGTAAGTTCATCGGCGCGGCGGGCAAAGACATCCTCTGCCCATGCGGTGTGGCTGCGGCAAAGGTCGTCGCCCTCGAGCGCACCGGCAAGGTCGTAGCTGGTATCGACCTTGGCTGCCAGCAGATGCTCGCGAACGGCGCCAAGCTCGGGAACCAAGCGCGGCGGAAGAATGGCCAGGCCCATGACCTCGATCAGGCCAATGTTCTCCTTTTTAATGTGGTGATACTCGGCATGCGGGTGGAATACGCCCAGCGGATGCTCATCGGTCGTGATGTTGCAGCGAAGCGCCAGATAAGCCTCGTAGATATCGCCACCGGCATTGCCGCGGGAGTCGACGCGGCGGATGACGGGCGTCACGGTGTTGTGCGCCACGCCGTCGGCCGTGTGCGCGATGACGCCCACGGACTCGTCGGTCCACTCGCGCCAGGCAAGGATAATCTTTTCGGCGGCATCAAGCAGCTCGCCACGGTCGTGCGAGCGCAGGCGCAGCACCGAGAGCGGCCACTGCAGCACGGTGCCGGTAACCTGGTCAAAGCTGGGCACGCTAAACTGCGAGACCTCGGCGGCATGCATCATGGGGAACTCGTGCGCGCCGCCCTGGAAGTGGTCGTGCGACAGAATCGAGCCGCCCACGATGGGCAGGTCGGCGTTAGAGCCGATAAAGTAGTGCGGGAACAGGTCCACAAAGTCAAGCAGGCAGGAGAGACCCTTGCGATCGACGTGCATCGGACGATGCTCGGAGCTCATGGCGATGCAATGCTCGTTAAAGTACGCGTACGGGCTGTACTGGAAGCCCCAGCGCTCGCCGTCGAGCTTAATGGGGATAACGCGCAGATTCTGGCGAGCGGGGTGAGCGCCACCGTCGGCTGCGGCGGAACGTCCAGGATAGCCCTCGTTTTCGATGCAGAGCTGGCAGGCAGGATACTTCTCGCCCGTGTTCTTGGCGGCGCCGGCTGCGGCAATGTCGCGCGGGTCCTTCTCGGGCTTCGACAGGTTGATGGTGATCTCGAGGTCGCCCCAGTTGGTGGGGGTGCTCCATTTGATGTTGCGCGCGATGGCGGCACGGCGCACGTAGCCGGCGTCGCAGCACAGACCGTAGAACCAGTCGGTCGCGGCGCGGGGCTCGTTGACGCCCATACGTCCGTTGAACTCCTCGTTTACAACCGAAGGCCTTGGCATGAGCGCGCCCATGATGCGCATAGCGATGCGGTCGCGGCCCGACGCCGTGTCCTCGGCAGCGCCGTTGGCAACGGCGGCCTCGGAAAGTACGGCGAGCGTGCCCTCAAGGTCAAAGTCGGGGAGTGTGTCAGGGTGCAGAAGCGAAATCTTCTCGGTCTGCAGCGCCCAGGCCATGTCGAGCGCGGGGCCCGTGGCGCCAATGCACTCAAGAATGGTGTTGTAGGCCCAGATACGGTCGTCCTGCCCAATCATGGATCGGTGGATGGCGTACTCAATCAGGTTCTGCGCAGCTTCGCGCACGTCGGTCGTTACAGCCATGCCGCGTAAGCCCCCTTGTCAGAAATTGCGTAGTGACGGGCAGAGCCCTCGCCCAGCCAGCCGTTCATCTTGGTAATAAAGGTGTCGACTAGGTCGAGCGGCACGAAGGCCTGGATGGTGCCACCAAAGCCGCCGCCGTGGATGCGGACGGCGCCGCGGCCGTCGAGCACATGCTCGGCAAGGGCCAGCGCATACATGGAGGGCTGCTCGGAGCCCAACTTGGCAACGACATTCTGCAGGTACATGGCAGAGCTGGCGCCGGACTCGCGCGTCAGGACCAGGAACTGGTCGATGTCGCCGGCGTTAAGAGCTGCCCAGCGCTTGTCGACCAGGCCGTTCTCGTACCAGTAGTGAACGGCGCGCAGGCAGGCACGGTCGCCCAGTTTGGCGCGCAGCTCGGGGAGCTTGGCGTCAAAGTCGGCAACGTCGACCTCGCACAGGCGTGTCTTGCCAAACTCGGCAGCAACGTCCTGCATCTCGCGCGGTACGGCGGCGTAGTCGTCGGTGGCGGCCACGTGGTCGGCACCGACCTTAACGAGCACGAGCGCATAGCCGTGATCCTCAAAGTTGAGTTCGAGCTTCTGGGTTTTAGGCTGAGCCTGGTCCTCAAAGTCCATGTAGGCAAGGCCGCCCAGGCACACGGCTGCCTGATCCATCAGACCGCAGGGCTTGCCGTAGTAGTTGTTCTCGGTGCGCTGGCTCATCTGAGCGAGCGTGACGGGCTCAATGGCGGGCGCGCCCCAGAGGGTTTCCATGGCACGACCGTACGCGGCCTCGACGGCGGCAGAGCTGGACAGGCCGCCGCCCGAGGGAACGGAGCAGGTAAAGGCGAAGTCGAAGCCCTGGGGCTCAACGCCAAGGGCTGCGACCTCGTGGGCCATACCGCGCACAAGGCTCGCGGACGTGCCCTTCTCGGACTCTTGAATATCCAGCGTGTCGAGCGTGATTTCAAACGTAGGATAGCCCTCGTCGGCGACGCGAATCTTGTTGGAGTCGGTTGCCACGGCGATGCCGTCGACGGCGACATCGAGCGAGCCGGCGATAACGTGGCCGCCCTCGTGATCGGTGTGGTTGCCGCTGATTTCGGAACGGCCGGGCGCGTGCACGTAGAGCACCTGGCGGTCGCCGATGGGGCCAAACTCCTCCTCAAACAGCTTGGTGAGCGTGGCGAATGTCTTTTCGTCGGGGGTGGTCATGGGAGTCCTTTCCTTGGCGTGCCCGGGTGGGTTTTGCGTCGTTATGAGTACGTTAACAACTTGTAGCGGCATGAACCAAGTGTTCACGATACCGCACGTTACGGGCTATGTTAACGTACTCATAACACATCGCTTGCCACTTTTTGAGAATCTGGTAATCGGTAGAAATACAGCCGTGAACGGTACTGCCGTATGGACTTATAAAGCAGAAGAGATGCAGATAGAAAAAGTAGAGTACGTTAACATGCGTCCGACGATAGCGGGCCTCGGCGCGGGATGTATTACTGCCCGGGCCGGCATTCACGCTATTCAGATCTCGCAAGGGTGAAGGTGATCCTGTGGCAAGGCGCCCGTCCAACGATACCAGTTCGCGTCCGGTCTCCATGGCTGACGTCGCCCGCGCTGCCGGCGTTTCGCAGCAGACGGTTTCGCGCGTCGCCAACGGCTTGCCCAACGTTAACGAGCAGACGCGCCAGCGCGTGCAGGCTGCTATGCAAGAGCTCGGCTTTCGTCCGAGTTATGCCGGTCGCTCGCTGCGCGACGGCCGTTACCATTCGGTCGGCCTATGCATCAACGATGTCACCAAGTTTGGCAACCTCTCAATGATCGACGGCATCGCCAGCGCTGCTCGCGAGCATAATTGCGCCATCACGCTGGTCGAGATGTCCAAGACTGAGGAATTCTCGCTTGCCGAGGCCACGCGTCGTATGGCCGCATTGCCGGTGGATGGCATCATCATCGGCATGAGCCGCATGGCGCCCGATTTTGAGACGTTTGATCCACTGCCGGGCATTGGCACGGTCATCGTTACCATGTACGCGCATCCGCGCGTGACTACGGTCGATTCCGACCATTACGGCTGCTCGCTCTTGCTTATGGATCACCTGTTTAAGCTGGGGCACGGGCAGATTCGCTATATTGGCGGCCCGTCGTTCTCGGTCGACGAGCAATTTCGTCGAGCCGGTTGGCAGGATGCGCTCGAGCGTAAACACATCGAGCCGGCAGAGCCGCTCGAGGGCGACTGGTCTGCCAACAGCGGCTACGAGGCCGGCAGGTACCTGGCCGAGCACGATCGCACCATGACGGCGATTTACGCGGCAAACGACCAGATGGCAAATGGCGCGATTGCAGCGCTGCGCGATAGCGGCCTGCGCGTGCCCGAGGACGTGAGCGTGGTGGGTGTCGACGATTCGCTCGATGATTTTGTCGCGCATAACGAGCTCACGACCGTTCGATTCGATTTGCATCAGCGTGGACGCGAGGTATTCGAGCATGCGGTTCCCGAGGCGGGTACGGCGGGCAAAACCGTTGCCATTCGTATTCCCGGCCAGCTCATTATTCGACATAGCACGGCGATACCACACTCATAGTTTGCGCAGGTAAACGGCGATTTATCGTATTTCAATAACAATCGGTAAGGATGCCGGCAGATAGCTGTTGGGGTACAACCGAGTGCTATGATAGACGGGTTCTTTTGTCTATCTAGGAGGCTTTGCCTGATGGAGATCACCAAGGATATCCGCTACGTTGGCGTCGACGATCACGACATCGACCTGTTCGAGGGCCAGTATGACGTGTCCGAGAACGGTATGGCATACAACAGCTACGTTATCTTGGGCGAGAAGATCGCTGTCGCCGATTCGGTCGACGGTGGTTTTGTTGACGAGTGGCTCGGCAACATCGAGGCCGTGCTCGACGGCCGCACGCCCGATTACCTGGTCGTCCACCACATGGAGCCCGATCACTCCGCTGGCATCGCTGCCTTTATGGAGCGCTATCCGCAGGCCCAGATCGTGGCCAGTATGGGCGCCTTCCGTATGATGGTTAACTACTTTGGCACCGACTACCCCGAGCGCAAGACGGTCGTCAAAGAGGGCGATGTGCTCGACCTGGGCGGCCACAGCCTGACGTTTGTCGGCGCCCCCAACGTGCATTGGCCCGAGGTACTGTTCTCCTACGAGGCCACCGATAAGGTGCTCTTTAGCGCTGACGGCTTTGGCAAGTTCGGCGCCAACGACATCGAGGACCCGGAAGGCTGGGCCTGCGAGGCACGCCGTTACTACTTTGGTATCGTCGGTAAGTTCGGCAAGTTCGTGCAGGCCGTGCTCAAGAAAGCTGCCGATCTGGACATCCAGATCATCTGCCCGCTCCATGGCCCTGTGCTGACCGAGAACCTGGGCTACTACCTCGACACCTACAACACCTGGTCGAGCTACCAGCCCGAGGACGAGGGCATCACGATTGCCTACGCGAGCGTTTACGGCCATCTGAAGGCTGCCGTCGAGGAGCTCGCCGCGGCACTCGAGGCTCGCGGCCAGAAGGTCTCCGTCTTCGACCTGGCTCGCGACGACATGGCCGAGGCCGTTGAGGACGCGTTCCGCTACGACCGTCTAGTGCTCGCTTCTATCACCTATCAGGGCGAGATCTTCCCGTTCATGAGCACCTTCATCCACACGCTCGCCGAGCACGCCTATCAGAACCGTACGGTGGCGCTCGTTGAGGCCGGCTCCTGGGCGCCCACCGCTGCCAAGGTTATGACCAAGGAGCTCGGGGGCATGAAGGACATCACCATGGCGCAAAACAAGGTGACCGTCCTGGGTTCGCTCAACGACGCATCGCGCGCCCAGATCGAAGCCCTCGCCGACGAGCTGTCCAAGTAACAACGGCTCGCTTCTACCGTCAAAACCACCACAAAGGGGACAGGCACCTTTGTGGTGGTTTTTGTTTAAGCGCCGGCGATGATGAGGGCTGGACGTTCGCTGTCAGTGGCCTCGGCGATTGAGGTGGCGACGGCATTATCGGGGTCGCTGTCCATCACGATGGAGTCGACGTCGGTCAGCTCGGCAAAGCGGTACATGCCGCGTCCGTTAACCTTGCTGGCGTCCATGAGGGCGACGCTTTGATGGGCCGCGGCAATCATAGCCGTTTTGGTCTCGGCCATCTGGGGAAAGTCGGTCGTAAAGCCGCAGCTGGGGACAAAGGCGCCGGGGCACATGACGGCCAGATCGGCATGGACCATTTGGAGCGCCTGCATGGTAAGTGGGCCGTACAGATAGCGATGGCCTTTGCGCAGCGCCCCGCCCAGCATGACGACATCGACCGAGGGCATGCTTTCGTCGATGTAATCGGCAATGGTAATGTCGGCCGTGATGACGGTGATGCCGTCGCGCTGATTGAGGAGTCGGACGAACTCGAGCGCCGTGGTGCCCGAGTCGACGAGCAGCGTGTCGCCGTTATTGACGAGCTCGATGGCGCTTTGCGCGATAGCCTGCTTGGCGGCGACGTTGACATTGATGCGGCGATCCTGCGTGGAAACGGTTAGGCGTTTGTGGAGCGATACGGCACCACCATGTGTGCGGCGCAGCTTGCCTGCTTCGGCGAGCGCGTCAAGGTCGGCGCGGGCGGTGACGGAGGACACGCCAAAGGTCTGGGCGATTTCTGCTACCTGCACCGAGGCATTATGATCGAGCATTTCCAAAATGGCGGAACGACGCTCGTCGGCGAAAGCTCGGGTTGTTGCGTGGGCCATATTTGCTCCATCATCGTCTGAAATTTGCAGGAATTGTGTTGACTCTATTTTCGTTCATTTTCTTTTTGAGTAAGAAAAGACCTTTCGATTACTTATCTTTTCTATAAAAGAAAGACGCTGAACACTCAAAATTCAATATCGAACATGTCCACTCGGCTCAAATTCCTTCCGTTTGCTTTTCAAAAATGACTGTATTGACCTGCATGGGCTCAATATCTCGCGCGTGCAAAGCCGCTGAATTTCATACAATGAGCGCAGCAAAACGCAAGGTAAAACGCCTTGTGATCAACTACGCCCGATGTCCAGATGCGGGCGAGGGAGAGGAGCAAACGCTCATGGCACTTGTTACCACCGAAAAGATGCTCAAGGACGCTCAGGCCGGTCACTACGCCGTCGGCGCGTTCAACGTCGAGAACCTCGAGTTTGTTATGGCCGTTCTGGCCGCTGCCGAGGAGACCAAGTCCCCCGTCATCATGCAGACCACCCCGGGCACTATCAAGACCGCTGGTCTGGATTACTTCTACGGCATGGTCAAGGCCGCTGCCGAGCGCGCTTCCGTGCCCGTCGCCCTGCACCTCGATCACGGCGATGGCTATGACCGCTGCATGCAGGCTTTCCGCACGGGCTACACCTCCGTTATGATCGACGGCTCGCACGAGTCCTTCGAGGACAACATCGCCCTGACCAAGTCCGTCGCCGACGCCGGCCGCGCCATGGGCGTGCCCGTCGAGGCCGAGCTCGGCAAGGTTGGCGGCAAGGAGGACGACGGTCCCGCGGTTGAGGGCGAGAGCCCCTACACCGATCCTGCCGAGGCCAAGGAGTTCGTCGAGCGCACTGGCTGCACCTCCCTCGCAATTGGCGTTGGTACCAGCCACGGCGTGTACACGAGCGATCCGCACATCGAGCAGTCCGTGGTCAAGGCCATCCGCGATGCCGTCGACGTGCCGCTGGTCCTGCACGGCACCTCCGGTGTGCCCGATGAGCAGGTTGCCGAGGCTGTGAAGAACGGCATCTGCAAGGTTAACTACGCCACCGAGCTGCGTCAGGCCTACACCAAGGGCTTCATGGCCTACATGGCCGAGAACCCTGCCTGCTTCGATCCCAAGAAGCCGGCCAAGGAGGGCATGCGTGAGATCACCGAGCTGGTTAAGATCCGCATGACCAACCTCAACTCTGTGGGCAAAGCAGAGTAACAGCAAGGGTACTCCGACTCGCTACATATCCCGGGGAGGGACGAGGGCTTAGTTCCCCAATCGTCCTCGGGCATGCAAAAAGCCTCGCTGCGCACTTCGTGCGGCGAGGCTTTTTGCCCCCTGCGGAAAGATTGGGGAACTAAGCCCTCGTCCCTCCCAAGTTGACCTTCTCGAGGTCGTCGTCCTTGTGGCGTTAGGACTGCGAATTTGGGATGGGAGGGTTACTTGGTTGTTAGGGTTAGCAGGTCGTTGGGGGTTTTGAGGTTGTAGGTGGCGTTTGGGATGTCTTGGTGTGATCCCCATGCCGCTCGGGCAAAACTGACCCCTGCTGAAGTTGCGCATTGTTCGTCGTAGACGGTGTCGCCAACGTAGACGACGTTGCCAGGATTCGCGCCCGCACGTCGGAGATATTCGAGCATGGGTGCGGGTGCGGGTTTATGTTCGGTTGTGTCTTCGACAAGGATGATGTGCTCAAAATACCTATCAAAACCAAGGGGTGCAATTTCTTTTGCGTATTCGTCGCGCGCACGTGAGGAGACGATGCCAAGTTTGCAGCCGCTATCGGCGAGTGTTGCGATGACTTCAAGCAAACCTGGAAACACGCTGATGGTGCTTTTAAAGCTGGCGGCAACTTGGCACCAGCGATCCAACGTTGCCTGCGAGTAGATTCCAAGTTTCTCAAGGGCATCCTTGCCGGGTATGCCGAGGGCAAATTCAAGCTCGTGTCGGGGGAGCGTTTTGCCGGTTTCTTCTTGGACAATCTGGTCAAGCGATGACAGCACGCTTTCTTCTGTATCTGCCAATGTCCCATCAACGTCAAACACGATATAGTCAAAGTACTTCATATAGTAGCTCCTATCCATTGTTTGCCTGCAAGTTTGATGCAGTGACAGAAGAAGGGCTAGCGGGATTTCTGCCTGGTACTATCGAGATTCTGCCTCGCTGCTCGATAGCTCGAAGGAGTGCATCCCATTTGTTCTTTAAATACCTGGCCAAGATGGCTTGCTGTCGCAAAGCCGCATTGGCGCGCGACTGTCTGGACCGTTCGCGTGGTGTGTGCCAAAAGTTCGCAAGCACGGTTTACGCGGTATGCGCGCAGATATGCCGCCGGGGTCGTTCCTGCGCAAGCTTCGATAATGCGGTAACACTCTCTTTCGCTTACGCCGGCTGCAGATGCTATCTGGGGCACATCTACAGCGGCTGCATAGTTTGCGCGGATAAAGTCCAGGATTGCCTTGAACTGTACGTCGCGGCTGGTCATCCAAGAGGCGTTGTCGGAGGAAAAGAGCGGTTCGGCCTTGGCGTAAATCTGAATCCAGAGCTCTGACAAGCTATTCCGAAGCGCCATCTCGTTCTGCGGCCGTTGAAGGTCGTGGTTAAAGGAACTCTTTAGCAAATCGATAAAGGGCATATCGTCGGGGTTGGTGGGCGACCATTTGAGCACATCGACGCCTCGACATTGCAGCAAAGGATTGATATAGCGCTTTTGAAGGCGTCCCGCGGGATCGCCGAGCATCGACGGCTGAAAGATATGCAACATTTGAATGGCCGGTGCCGAATTGGGTGATTGCAGCGTGCTGTGCAAAACGCCGCCGTTGATAAAGCCGGCGGACCCTTCCTCAAAGCGCACGTGTTCATGAGCCGCGCGCGTTCGATAGTCAATCGTTCCCTGCTCCATGTAGAAAAGCTCGACTTCGGAATGCCAGTGCCAGGGGACGGAATTGCCCGGATAGCGAGCGAATTCTGCGCGTTCGGCAATATAGGGCCAGTCTTCGGCGGTCTCGGGAAACGCTTCCTCGCGTCCTCCGCGGTGCAATTCTATGTGATCCATGTTTCGCATGGCATCAGTATAAAGCGCGATGGGCTTAGATTGCTCTTGCCTGTTCGGGGAACGCCTTGTCTAGAGATGCTTGGAGCTTTTCGAACGATGCTCGCAAGTTGTGGCTCTGGTTTGTTGAGCGTTTGGCTTTTGTGGCGGGGGAGTCGAGGAGACTGTTTCTCTGTGTCGGGGGGAAGGAGAAAAGGTTTGCATATTTTAGGGATGGCTGCTGTGTTGCGTCATTGGAAGAATGCATGCTTATGCGGCCTCCTCGATGTCCACCAAAAGGTTGCGCACGGGGTTTGCTGCTAGGTCCCGTGCGTTGGCAGTATTATGCCGCGGCTTCTGCAAAGAAGCGCTAAAGAAAGGCTTAACCTGGTTTGGTGTTACGATGAAGCTGCAGGTCAGAGGTATCGAATAACACTTTTGAAAGGTTTTGGGCTTAAGGGCTTTCTAAGGTTTGTGGCGCGGATGTGGCTCGCCTGTGTGGGGCGTGTGGATGGCTCGTTCCTAGCGCTGCGGCTCTGCGGCGCGCACCTGCTCGACGACCTTTTCCATCGTGGCGTCGATGCGGTCTTTCTTGAGCTCACATTCCCAGATGGTTATGGGTGTCCAGCCCATTTGAGTGAGTGCTGCCACGGCAGCGCGGTCGCGCTCGACGTTGCGACGGAACTTTGCCTCCCAAAACTCAACGTTGCGCTTGGGCTGGCTAGGGTTGCACTTGGGGCAGCGGTGCCAAAAGCAGCCGTTGACGAAGATGGCAATCTTGCGCCCAGGAAAGGCGATGTCGGGCTTGCCGGGAACCTTCCATTCCAGGCGATAGCCGGTGAGGCCCGCTGCGCGCAGGCGCTGGCGAACGAGCAGCTCTGGCTTGGTATTGGCGCGCTTGTTGCCCTTCATGGACTTTTTGATGGCGGCGCGACGGCGGACCAGTTCGCGCTCGTCAGCGGAGAGGTCCGAGGTATCGATGCCGTCGAGCAGACCGGGCTTGGGACGCTTCTTGCTGCGGCGCTTAGGTGCGCGCTTGGGCTTGGAAGCGGGCTCGTCGGTCGTGGTGGCCTCGGCGTCGTTGGCAGTGCTGTTGGCCTCAAGCCGATCTTCCTTCAACTCAATCAGAGCATCGATAAGCCCCTTGTCGGCGGGCATCCACTCAACCGTGGCAAGCGAGGTGCGCGGAATCCAGCGGATATCGAGCTGGCGGTCGTGCTTCTGAGGCTCATCGGATTCATCGGCGAGCGAGCAGTAGTAACACTCCATCGAGAGATGAAAATCGGGGTAGTCGTACTCAACGGTATAGAAATCGCGCAGGTTGGTGACTTTTACCTGCAGCTCTTCCATGAGCTCGCGGCGTACGGCGTCCTCGGGCGTCTCGCCGCGCATGAGCTTGCCGCCGGGAAACTCCCAAAGTCCCTGCATGTCGCCGTAGCCGCGCTGCACGGCAAGCAGCTCATCGGATCCTTCTTTGCGAATGATCCCAGCGGCAACATGAACAGTCTTCAACAGGAGTCCTCTCTCAATATCATCACGTGGCAGGCTAGCTACCCCTACCTTACACAACGGTAAGGCAAGCGTAAGCCATATCGATGGTAGCCGACTCGTCTTCTTGCGACTATAGATGCCGTAGACTAATCGCAAGAAAGGACTCGGTATGCAAACCACGCACATGGCGACCCCGGTACTGGAGGTCGCGCATCTCGAAAAGGTATATGGAGCGCTGGGCAACGTGACCCGTGCGCTCAACGACGTCAGCTTTACCGTCAACCGCGGCGAATTTGTTGGCATCATGGGCGCTTCGGGCTCGGGCAAGTCGACGTTGCTCAACTGCGTGTCGACCATCGATAGCGCCACGAGCGGCACGATCCGCATCAACGGGCAGGACGTAACACGCATGAAGCAGGCTAAGCTTTCGCAGTTCCGCCGCGAGGAGCTCGGCTTTATCTTCCAGGACTCCAACCTGCTCGATACGCTCACGGCACGCGAGAACATCGCCCTGCCGCTCACCATCGCCCGCACAAACTCGGCAGAGATCTCGACCCGCGTGCAGGATGTGGCAGCGCGCCTGTCCATCAGTCAGGTGCTCGACAAGTATCCCTACCAGATGTCCGGCGGTCAGCAGCAGCGCGTTGCCGCGGCTCGCGCGCTCGTCACCGACCCCACCATGATCATGGCCGACGAGCCCACCGGCGCCCTCGATTCCAAGAGCGCCCGCCTGCTGCTCGAGAGCCTGGAGGCCCTCAATCGCCGCCTGCGCGCCACCGTGCTCATGGTCACGCATGACAGCTTTGCCGCCAGCTACACGAGCCGCGTGCTGTTTATCCGCGACGGCAAGATCTTCACCGAGCTGCGCCGCGGCGACACCGACCGTCGCGAGTTCTTCGACCGCATTATGGAGGTCGTTGCCATGATGGGCGGTGAGGGCTCCGATGCTCTGTAAACTCGCTTGGGGCAACGTCCGCCGTGCCGGCCGCGACTACCTCGTCTACCTTTTGACGCTCACCCTGGGCGTCACGGTCTTCTATGCCTTTAACACCATCTCGATGCAGGTCGACATCGCCGGAATCGATGAAGAGGGCTTGGCGCAGGTTATGGGCAGCATACTCGGCGACCTGACGTACTTTTTGGCCGGTGTCATGGCCTTTTTGATGGTGTACGCCAATAACTTCATCATGAAACGCCGCAAGAAGGAGTTTGGCCTGTACCAGGTGCTCGGCATGGGGCGCGGGCGCGTCGCCACGATCATGGCGCTCGAGACCGTGATAGTATCGGTCGTGGCCTTTGTCGCCGGCATTGTGCTGGGTGTGGGACTCTCCCAGCTCATGACGTTCTTTACGGCCTCGCTCTTTAAGACACAGATCGCCAATTTCCACTTCTTTTTCTCGGTGCATGCGTTCAATCTGACCCTTGCCTGCATGCTCGTAATGTTTGTGCTCACGCTACTGCTGAACCTTCGCGCCGTGCGTCGTACCAAACTCATCGAGCTTATGGGTGCCGAGCGCCGCAACGAGAGCATCAAGACACGCAACCCCTGGATCGCGATTGCCATCTTTGCCGTGGGCGTGGTGTTTGTGGGCGTGGCCTATTACCGTCTGCTACGTGATGGGTTCCCGCTAACCGCGACGGACAGCAAGCTGCAAGAGGCCATGAACCAGTTTGGTATTACGACCGCTATGGTTACCGTGGGCACCTTTGCCCTGTTCTGGGGACTCTCGGGCATGCTCATCAAGCTGCTGCAGAGCCTGCGCAGCGTGTATTGGCGCGGCCTCAATATGTTTACCGTGCGTCAGCTTTCGGCCAAGGTCAATACGGTGTGCTTTTCGATGGGCGTCATCGCGATGATTCTGTTCCTCGCCATCACCTCGGTGACCTGCGGTATGTCGATCGCCAACGTGATGAATGAGAATCTGGAGCGCTATACGCCGGCCGATATGTCGCAGACGTATATCTATTACACGCCCGAAACGCTCGACTACTACAAGGAGTATGTCAATCCGTCTGAGGCCGATCGCATGGTGCTGGCCGATACAACGGTCGATTTGTACGCTGCATGGCACGGCAGGGGCAAGTCGGCGGACAACAACGACGAGACCGGCAAGAAGGTCAGTATCGCCGATGTTGCCGGTGAGCATGTGCAGATCGATTCGTATCTGAGTTACCCGCTTGGCGGCTCGGATCCTTCGGTGACTCCAAGTGAGATGTGCAAGACCATGGGCGAAAAGCTTCCCAGGGCGTTCGGGGGTAGCAATGCCGATACGATGGGCCTGTTTGTGACGCCGGCGAGCCAGTACAACAAACTGCGCCAGATGATGGGCGAGGAGCCAGTGAGCATTGGCCGCGACCAGTACTTGCTTACGTGTGATATGGGCGGTGATCTGGGCGACCTGTACACCAAATACATGGCCGGCGGCCATACCCTCACCTTGGGCGGGCATGAGCTCAAGCCCGCAACCGAGAAGTCGGACAAGGACACGGCGGCCATCGCCAACTCGGTGATGAGCAGTAATCCCGGTACCGTCGTCGTTGCCGACGAGCTGTTGTCCCAACTTAATCTGCAGCCGTATTCCAGTAGCCTGCTCGTTAACTACAAACAGGGGATGGATACGACCGAGGCAGACGAGAGCATTAAATACACGGTGCTCGACAATCTGCTCGTTGACGGCAAGGAGCCGGGGTCGTGGGGAATCTTCATTACACGCTCCGAGATGTACACGCAGGCGGCGCAGATGAACGGCATGATTAGCTATTTGGCCGTCTACATTGGCTTTGTACTGGTCGTTGCGTGCGCGGCGATACTGTCGATCCAGCAGCTCTCCAATGTGGCCGACGGCAGCCGCAGCTATCGTGTGCTGGCACAGATTGGCTGTGACGACCGCCAGATCCGCCATTCGGTGATGGCGCAGCAAGCGGTATTCTTCCTGTTCCCGCTGGCAGTGGGGCTGGCTCACTCCTTTGTGGCGCTCAAGGTGATCATCGAGCTGGTGAGCACGTTCGGCAACATGAGCATAGGCGGCACCGTGGGCCTCACCTGTGCAATCTTCCTGGCAGCCTACGGCGGCTACTTCCTGGTGACCTACCTCATGAGCACCGGCATGGTACAAGCCGCCATAGCCACCCGCTACAGCGAGTAACCTGCCTAGCGAAAAGTAAAATCATCACAGGTTGAGCATAAGTCAGACACTATGACCCAATCCAGGGGCACGGAAACGACAGGAGCCCCCGCTCGTGACCGCGGGTCGGGGCTGCGACAATGTTGTTGAAGTGCCAGAGGCGCAGCCGCGCCGCAACGAGGTTGGGAGGCTCCCGTGCCTAGATATTCTACCGCCTTCGGAATGGACGTACACCTCAGGTCCACCACCGTCTGCGCGCTCGACGCGGAGACGGGCGAGGCCGTGACGAGGAGGTTCCGCGGCAACCCCTGGGGCGAGGTCGCGGAGTGGATGTCGGGCTTTCCCGGCCCGTCGCTCGCCGCCTACGAGAGCGGCTACCTCGGCTTCGCCCCGCAGAGGGAGCTCTCCGGGCTCGGCGTCGACTGCGTCGTCGCGGCCGTCTCCAGGGTCCCGAGGTCGGCGGCAGACCTCTCGTCCAAGAACGACCGCAACGACGCGGCCAGGATGGCCAAGGCGATACTGTCGCACGACGTCACCCCGGTATGGGTGCCGTCCCCCGAGATCGAGGGGCTCAGGGACCTCGCCGCCGCCCACGACGCGGCGACCGCGAGGCTCGCGGCGGCGAAGCAGCGGCTCCTGGCGTTCCTGGCCCGCCGGGGCTACGCCTACGGCGGCACGACGCCGGCCGGAAACCCCCGGAGGTACTGGACGTACGACTTCCTCAGGTGGCTCGACAAGGTCCGGCCCGCCGACGCCTTCGCGTCCGAGGTCGGCGACTTCTCGAGGTTCCGCTCCGGCAGGCAGGTGACGGCCTACTTCGGCCTCGCCCCGAAGCAGAGGTCGAGCGCGGACTCCGTGCGCCTCGGCGGGATCAGCGGGGCCGGCAACGCCCTCGTCAGGAGGCTGGCCGTCGAGGGGTCCTGGAGCTACGTCCAGGCGAGCCACCAACCGAAGCTGATGCCCAAGGGCAGCGGCGTCCCGCTCGAGGTGAGGATGCACGGGAGGAAGGGTTCCGAGCGCCTGCTCCGGCGGCGCGAGGAGATGCTCGCCCGCGGCATGCCCGCGGCGAAGGCCAACGCGG
>URAD01000030.1 GCA_900545745.1 uncultured Collinsella sp. | reverse complement strand
TTTGGGGCGGCACGTTTTTGTTTGGGCGGGCGTCTGCCGCGTGCGTTACTCGAAGTATTGGAATTTGTTGGTCGAGAAGGCGAATGTTACGACGAAGCCTTCGCCCGGCTCCGATGCCGCGGTGACGTCGATGCCCATCTTGGAGCACAGGCGCGCCACCAGATAGAGACCGATGCCCGTTGCGCGCTTGGTGGTGCGGCCGTTGTCGCCGGTAAAGCCCTTCTCGAACACGCGCGGCAGGTCGGCCGCGCTCACGCCGCAGCCGTTGTCCGCGACGGTAAGCTCGATGCGCTCGCTTGCCAGGCCCTCGTCCAGCAACGCACCCGAAAACACGATCTTTGCGCCATCCGCGCGCGCATATTTAATGCTGTTCTGAATGAGCTGGCCCAGAATAAACTCGAGCCACTTCTCGTCGGTAAAGACCTCAAAGTCGAGGTTCTCGCACACCGGGGCCACGTGCGCCGCGATGAGCTCGCGCGCGTTGGCCTTAATCGCGCCCGTCACCAGGGTCTTGAGATCCCAGCGGCGAATCAAGTAGTCGCGCTCCACGACTTCCGAGCGCGCGTAGTACAGCGCCTGGTCGATATAGCGCTCCACGCGAGCCAGCTCGCGACCCAGGTCATCCACACGCGACAGGTCGTCTTCGCTGCCATCCAGGTTTTCCAAAATCAGATGGGCCGCCGCCAGGGGCAGCTTGGCCTCGTGGACCCAGCTCTCGATATAGTCGCGATAGTCATCGGTCTGACGCCGGCCTTCGGCAACCTCGTCGCAAGCGGCTTTGCCCACCCGGCGCAAAACCTCGTATTCGAGCTCGCCCTCGGCATAGGTCGGGCATTGCACCATCTCCTGCACCCATGCGGGACTCTCGAGCTCCTCGGCCGCGCGCTCCAACTGACGCAGAAAACGGCGACGGCGAGCGTATTCGATCACGATGCCGAGCATGCCAAAGATAAAGGACACGCCGACCGCCACGACCGCGATAGAGACGGGTGCACCGGCGACCGTCAGCACAAAGCAGCTCAGCAGCACGCCGCACGTCCACACGGCGACGGGAAGCAGTGCGTCTTTAAAGAACTTGCCAAACGACATAGCCGGCCCCTAGACCGAATAGCCTTGGCCGCGGTGCGTTGTCAAATACCCCTTGATGCCGATTTTTTCGAGCGTGGTGCGCAGGCGGTTGATGTTGACGGTGAGCGTGTTGTCGTCCACGAAGGCGTCGGAGTCCCACAGGTCCTGCATGATGGCCGAGCGCGAAACAATCTTGCCCGCGCGGCTCAGAAGCAGCGAGAGGATACGCAGTTCGTTTTTGGTGAGCTCGGTGCTGGTACCGGTTTGCGTATTGGTGACCATGGAGCGTGCGAGGTCGAGCTCCAGTCCCTTGTGGACGAGCGTGCTACGCTCGCCCGCCGCCGCGGTGCGGCGCAGCAAGGCATTGATGCGCGCCACGAGCACGCGGGCGCTGTAAGGCTTGGGAACAAAGTCGTCCGCGCCAAGCGTCATGGCCATGACCTCGTCAATCTCGGTCGTGCGCGAGGTGAGGACGATGATGGGGACCTCGGATTCGCGGCGAACCTCATGGCAGATATGCTGACCGTCCTTGACGGGAAGCGTCAGGTCGAGCAGCACCAGGTCGGGCGCGGCGGCGAGAATATCGCGCGAGACATGCTCGAACGACTCGCAGGCCTCGACCGCAAAACCGGCACGGGCAAGGATGTCGGCAAGCTCGCGACGAATGGGCTCGTCGTCCTCAACGATATAGATCAGCGCCATGGATTCCGCTCCCCTCTTGGTTGTCTTGCCACCATTATGGCTGCGAAACTGCAGGTGCGCGCCACGCACGTCGCCAAGGTGACAGAACTGTTCGCGAGCGGGGGCGTTTTGTCCGCCTTACGCTCGCGACGGGAACGGGAACCAAAATGATTTTTATCCCCGTCCCAGAATAATCATTTAGCGGCGGGCACGGAGCTTTTCGTAGCCTTCGGCGAAGAAGGTGACCATAGCAGCGTCCGCCTCAGCGGCATCGGTATCGTCGGCAGGGACCACGCCGTGCTCGTCGCTCACCAGGAACAGCGCACCCTTGAGCTGAGCGGGGATGTCTACGCGCGTGACCGGGATGTCCTTGGTCTGGGCCAGCTGTTCAATGAGCGTCGCCGTGCCGCACAGGCACTCGTCCGCTGGTGCCACAAAGGCAAGCTCGCCGTTATCGACGGCGGCGAGTAGCTCGGGCGCCACGCCGGTTTCGTCGGCCTCGGAGCGGGCCTCGGCGGAGCGGGCACGTAGCGCCTTGGCCGACGTATCGGCTAGCGGCTCGTACTCCCCCACCGTCATGGCGGCGTTGCCGTTGACGTCGATCACCAGCATGAGCACGCCGTCGCGTGCGGTGTAATCGCCCTCGGCAAGCGACCACTCAACGTGCTGCTTGGCCCAGCTGAGCATGTTATGGGTAAGCGGCTCGCCCTGCACCAAGCGCTCGGACAGTGCGCGAATGTGGCGGTTGAGCATGGGCACCTTTTTATTGGACATGCGCCAACGGCAGACAAGCGCGGGCTTGTCGAGCGTAAACTTCTCGACCGCCTCCTGATTGGCGCAAAAGTCCTCGTACGCACGCTGATCCTCGGCATTGCCAAACAGCTCGGCATCATCAATCTGGGGCATGGTCATACCTTTCGTGTTAGTCATTCCGTCCTCTTATACCAAAAAGACGGCCCTCCAAACGGAGCAGCCGTCTTTTGCAGAGATTATTTTGTCCCAAGGCGGAACTTAGTGGCGGAAATGCCTGGCGCCGGTGAAGACCATCGCAATACCATGCTCGTTGCAAGCCTGGATGCTCTCGTCGTCGCGCTTGGAGCCGCCGGGCTGGATGATGCAGGTCACGCCGTGTGCAGCAAGCACGTCGACATTGTCGCGGAACGGGAAGAACGCGTCGCTTGCACAGGCAAAGCCGCCCTTCTCCACGCCCTCGCGCTCGCAGAAGTCCTCGGCGCGCTCGCAGGCAAGCAGCGCAGAGTCAACGCGGTTAGGCTGACCCGGACCCATGCCAATGCCGGCCTTGCCCTTGGAAACCAGGATGGCGTTGGACTTAACGCCCTTGCAGACCTTCCAGGCAAACTCGAGCTCGGCCATCTCGGCGTCGGTGGGCTTGCGGTCGGTGGGGAACGTAAAGGTCGCGGGATCCTCGGTTACGTGGTCGACTTCCTGCACCAGCATGCCGCCGTCGATGGAGCGCAGCTCCACCTGGGCGCCGTGGTCCACGCCGCCGGTGGCCAGCACGCGCAGGTTGGGGCGCTTGGCCATGCGCTCGAGCGCCTCGTCGGTGTAGCTCGGGGCGATGATAACCTCGACGAACTGCTTGTTCTGATCGGCAAAGTGCTCGACCAGCTCATAGGGAACCTCGCGGTTGCAGGCGATGATGCCGCCGAAGGCGCTCTTGGGATCGCAGGCGAAGGCGCGGTCGTAAGCAGACGTAATGTCCTCGGCAACGGCGGAGCCGCAGGGGTTCTGGTGCTTGAGAATCACGCAGGCCGGCTCGTCGAACTCGCGGACCAGGTTCCAAGCGGCATCGGCATCCAGATAGTTGTTGTAGCTGAGCGGCTTGCCCTGGATCTGCTCGGAGCCAACGAGCGGGAACTGCGAGCTCGCGGTGTTCTCGCAGCCCTCGGCAAAGCGGTAGACCGTAGCCTTCTGCTGCGGGTTCTCGCCATAGCGCAGGTCGTCGACCTTCTCCAGCGAGATCTCGAGCTTGGCAGAGGTGTCCGCCACGTCGCTTGCCTGGGCGGCAAGCCAACGGGAGATAGCCGTGTCGTAGGCGGCGGTGGTCTGGTAGACCTTCACCTGCAGGCGACGACGGGTGGAAAGCGTGGTGCAGCCACCGGTCTCGTGCATCTCGGCCAGGACGGCATCATAGTCGGCCGGGTCGGAAATGACGGTAACGCTCGTGGCGTTCTTGGCAGCAGAGCGCAGCATGGAGGGACCGCCGATGTCAATGTGCTCGATGGCGTCCGCGAAGGTGACCTCGGGATTGGCGACGGTCTTCTCGAACTCGTACAGGTTGACGACGACTAGATCGATCAGCTTAATGCCGTGCTGAGCGGCCTCCTGCATGTGCTGCTCGGAATCGCGGCGGGCCAGCAGCGCGCCGTGAACCTTGGGGTGCAGGGTCTTAACGCGGCCGTCCATCATCTCGGGATAGCCCGTGAACTCCTCGATGGGGGTTACGGGAACGCCCGCGTCCTCGATGGCACGAGCCGTGCCGCCCGTAGAGATGATCTCGACGCCAAAGTCATCGACCAGCGTCCGTGCGAAATCGACGACGCCCGTCTTATCGGTAACCGAGATCAACGCGCGTGCGATCTTCACATCAGATCCCATGCAGTCCTCCTGTCTGGTACGCCGCCGTGCTCTGTGAGTCGGTGATACGTCGATCTGCAGCGCTCGCGCAGCGGCATTGAAAATACTGATTTAATGTAGCGCATCGAGCGCATCGATGCACCCCGCAACGGGCGCATGTGCAGAAAAAGTTTGCACGCGGAGGGGATGGGCACAGCACCAGGCACGGTGAGTTCATGGAACACAGGGGCACCATAATTAGATGCCAATGGCGTGGTAGAACTGTGCTCGATATGCATCCGCAAAAGAAAGAGGCACCATGGTCTCGCGGGTTCTCTACCGACCGTTTGATACCGAAGACTTCGACGCCATCGCGCTGATTCTGCAGCAGCTTTGGCATAACAATTCGGATAACGATGAGTACAACCGCCTTGAGGCCGCGTGCGACCTCGCCTACTGCCTTTCGTCGTCGACGTTTTCACAGGTTGCCGTAATCGACGGTCAGGCGCGTGGCATTTCGCTCGCGCGTGCGGGACAGAGCTCCGGCGCCACTATCAACGAGCATTGGATGGATACCGAACGCGCGCTGCTATCGCAGATGCGTGAGCTGGAGCCTGATGCCTGCGCCGAGTATCTCTCGTTTGTGCGCGCAACCATCCGAACCAACAACCGCCTGCTCGAGAGCAGCCCGTTGCCGCACGACAACGAGGTCACGCTGCTTGCCGTGGATCGCGATGTCCATGGCCTGGGCGTTGGCACGGTTCTGCTCGATGCCGCGGTCTCGCACCTATCCTCGCTTGGAGCGACGAGGGCGCACCTGTACACCGACTCCAACTGCTCGTGGAAGTTCTACGAGCTGCACGGCTTTAAGCGCACGGCCACGCACCGCGCCAACCGCGAAGAGCGCCGCCACGACATGCCGCGCGAAAGCTTCCTCTACGAACTCGATCTAACAGCCTAAACCCAGCAGCCATACCTAGTCATTTAGGGATGTTCCCAGTGATTAGTCGCTGGGGACAGCCTTCGTAGGTAGCGCATAAAAATGGGATGGATCCGTCGGCAGTCGCCGGAGAAGATCCATCCCAAAAATCAGAGCGCGCTAGAACGTTCCGCCGCCGCCTCCGCCGCCGCCGCCGCCTCCGCCGCCCGAGAAGCCACCGCCTCCGCCGCCGCTCGAGCTGTCGGAGCTCGACGCCAGCTCACGGATGCTCTCGCGATACACGTCATCGAACGAATCGAGCGGAGACTCGATACCGTAATGATGGTAGTACCACCAGTAGCAGGGATAATTGTCGTAGAAGCCGTCGGCCTCGCGTACCTCGGGCGGCACGGCCTCGGCCAGCTGTCGCAGCACTTCTTTCGAAACGCCCAGGGCAACGCCCATCACCAGCAGCTTGTTCCACAGCACCAGATCGCCGGGGACGGCTTCCTTTAGACGCGTGAAGTCCTCGAGCCAATGCTTAAGTGCCTTGCAGCGAGCCGCCACCTCGGCGCCCTCCGGCGTAAAGCGGCGGAACGTAAGGCCCACGCCGATACCCACCAGCACAATCGGCACCGAGATAACCGCGGCAGTAATGTTCGCCTGTGCGCCATCGGTAAAGAAGATGGATCCCACGGGAACAAAGGCAATCAGGATACCAAGAACCAGGCAAAACACCATTGCAACAATGCCGTCCGAGGCAACGTACTCGCTATCGGCCAGCTTGCCCTTAACAGTGTTCTGATAGTCCTCGAGCTTGTCGCCCACGGGTGTAGCGTGCTGCTTGACGTAGCGTTGCAGCTCGTCGAACGTGCGCGAGCGATCGCCGTTCTCGTCAGGCTTAGCACCGGCGAAGAAGACCTTGAGCACCATGTGGTCAATGCCCTTGGCCGACTTCCAGCCCGCATCACTCACCGTCACGCGATACGTCTGCTCTTCTTTTTCACGCCCCAACAGACCCTTCTTGGCCTTGGTCACGGTCGCCTGCTCCAGTTTGATCACACGGTCGTCAGTGAGCTTCATGAGCGTGGCGATATATGCCTGATCGGGCACCTCGTTCCAGCTCATGAGGGCCGAAAGCACGGCGGGATGGTCGGCCGAGGGCACATCGCGGAAATATTCGTCCTGGAAAAGCGGCTTGGGCTTGCGCTTGCGCAGCTTGAGCATAACGATTGTGCCGGTAAAGGCCACCGCCGCAACAACACTTAGCACGGCAAGTGCATTGGCAATCATGCGAGCGTGAGCGCGGCGGGCGTTAGCTTCGTCGGCCCATTCCTTCTCTTCGCTCAGGATCGTTGACATGCGCTCTTCGCCCGAAGCGGCAAGCTGCGGCACCCAGTCGCCGGGGAAGGCGATGCGTGCCTCGGCGAATTCGCCCTGATGCACGCAGGGAATGGTATAGGTGACCATGGGTTCGTCCGCATCGAGCGATACATCGCCCGTCAGCGGGCCGTGGCCCCATGCGCGGAAGTTATCGCCCTTGACGGCCGCCGTCCCGGCAGCGGCATTTGCGAAGCGCACTTCCATCTCGACATCGTCGGAATCCGCAGACCAGCCGTCGCCCACGAACTTCCAGTAGAGCTCGGCGGTATCGGCCCAGTTCATAACCGCACCGGTCATGGTATAGCTCACGTAATAGATTGCACTGTCACCGCTCTCGTGAGGGCTGAACACCTTAATCCTTACGCCGTCACTGGCCTGCTCGATCGTATAGACGCCAGAGTCGCCCTTGTTCGCGCTATCGACTTTGTTAAACGCGGTGTCCCCTTCCTCGACACTCAGCACATCGACGCCCGCCGTGCCACCCTGCTGGTTGGTACCCGTATTAATCTCCCAAAACACGCCGTTGATGTCGTCATCGAAATCAAACTGGCGCCCCTCGACAACGGTCAGCGATCCATCGGCCTCGACCGTGGCACTGATGTAGGTTTGGGTCATGGAATACCCGTCGGCACGTGCAACGGCGGGTAGCAGCAGCAGCGCGCACGCGATGAGCGCGCAAATGGAAGCAAATCGCGCAAACGGGCAGCGCTGCCGACAGGTTTTGGCAACGGGGGCGTTCATAGGCACATCCTTTGTCTGTGATGCCAGCAACGCCATTGTCCCACGTTTACGGGCGCACATGACGAACATCTAGGCCAGCGGAGTATCAAACGGGACGAAAGTCACGCCCGCGGCCGGCACCTGGGGACGTTCCTTATCTGCCGGCAATCTGGGACACTCCTTGGCATAGCCCGCTCCGGCAATAGATACCACTTCATAGCTCCGTCACAGGTGTAGCGGCTTTGTGTTGCCGCATGCGCACTGATTGAGTCCGCGAGCAAGGGGGCATAAAGCAGTTGAGCGAACACGGTTTGCCCCTTTGCCGTTCGCTTGAGGATCATGTCCCCCTTTTCCGCGGAAACCCCGGCAGTTGCGAAGAGCTGCCGGGGTTTCTGTCGTTTGAGGGGTTGGGCTGGCGGGTGGCGATCGAGCTGTCGAGCCGGTGCCTCCCCCACCTCCCGCGCTATACTCGTCCGCATGGATATCAACGCACGCAACATAGCAACACACGCCGCGGACGCACCGGCAACGGCAGAGCCCACCCCCGTCGTGGGACGCTTCGCCCCGTCGCCCTCGGGCCGCATGCACCTGGGCAACGTGTTCAGCTGTCTGTGCTCGTGGCTTTCGGCCCGCAGCCAGGGCGGCGGCATCGTGTTGCGCATCGAGGACCTGGACGATCGCTGTAAGCGGCCGGAGCTTGCCGCCCAACTGATTGACGACCTGGCTTGGCTGGGGCTCGAATGGGACGAAGGCCCCTACTACCAGCATGATCGCCTAGACCTGTACGAGCGTGCTCTGCATCAACTGCAAGACGCCGGCCTCACCTATCCCTGCTTTTGCACGCGCGCCGAACTCCATGCCGCGAGCGCACCGCACGCGAGCGACGGCACGCCCATCTACCGCGGCGCCTGCCGAGGCCTTTCTGCCGAAGAGGTTGCCCGCCGCAGCATCCTGCGCGCTCCGGCCACGCGCCTGCGCGTGCCCGTCGTCGACGACCTCGCAGACGACGTGATCGAATTCGTGGACCGCACGTACGGAGCCCAATGCGAGGCACTCGCCACCGAGTGCGGAGACTTTTTGGTGCGCCGCAGCGACGGCGTGTTTGCCTATCAGCTGGCCGTGGTGGTCGACGACGCTGCCATGGGCGTCACCGAGGTTGTGCGCGGATGCGACCTGCTGGGCTCCACGCCGCGCCAAATCTACCTGCAGCATCTGCTGGGACTTCCAACGCCGCACTACGCACACATTCCGCTGCTCATGTCGCCGGATGGCCGCCGCCTTTCCAAGCGAGACCGCGATTTGGACCTGGGCGAAC
This sequence comes from uncultured Collinsella sp., assembly GCA_900545745.1. Classification (GTDB taxonomy): domain Bacteria; phylum Actinomycetota; class Coriobacteriia; order Coriobacteriales; family Coriobacteriaceae; genus Collinsella. The sequence goes on along the minus strand of URAD01000030.1, from coordinate 6,488 downwards.
TACGCGCACGCTTTGGCACGCCCGAGACGCTGCTGGGATGGCTCGCCGGGCAAACGGGCATCGCGCCGGACGCCACACCGCGCTCTGCCGAGCAGCTGGTCGAGCACTTTAGCTGGGATGTTATCCGTACGCATCGGGAGAACATCACTGTAACGGTCGAGTAGCCAGCCACCCCGCCTCTACGCAACATCCCAGGGCTGGAGTTCGTCACCCAAGCGAACGATGCAGTCATAGAGCACGGTGTGGCGCTCGGCCGGGTTGGCATCCCGATGAAAATGCCCGTAGTACCAGCGCTTATAATCCAAGCGGTCTTCCAGCTCATCGAAAAATGCAGTAAGACGATCAACGCCGGGGCAATTCCAGCCGGGTGCCGGATAGAGCGTGGGCGAGAGCATGCGCGTGGAGCAGGTGTGGGTGATTACGTAGTCGACCTTCCAATCCACGCTGTCGAGCCTTGCCCGCGCCTCCCCAAAGTTGCGCTCGTCCGGCAGCTCCTGCGGCCACCAACTGGAATACGGCACGCGATATTCCTTGTCCACGCTCGTGGCGCCGCCCATGGTAAAGATCGTTGAGCCGTCGAGTTCAAAAACCTCGCCGCGCGTCAGGCGCCGTATGGGCGAGGTATCCGACAGGCGCTGCGTCAGCCCACCGTGCCACAACTCCATGGGTCGCTCCGCCCAGTGATCGAAACGCTCGTGGTTGCCGTCGACAAACAGCACGGTGTAGGGGCGCGACTCCAGCCAAGCAATATCGGCGCACTCCTCGGCAGAAAAATCCAAGGGAAAGCCAAAATCGCCGGCGACGATGAGATAGTCGTCACTCGTCAGACTATCCCCAAGATCCCAGTCGCGCAGCTTTTGCATGTCGAGGCCGCTGTGAATATCGCCCGTCACATAGACCGTCATCGGATTACCACTTCCCTGCAAGTCGCTAGCCCACATTCTGCACGATTACTAAGCTAACCGTTCCAGCCCTTCCATCCCTTAGGGCTTACCCTTCGTTCTTCCATCCAAACGGGTCAAGCACCCAAAAAACCAGATCGAGCACGCCGCCGGTCATCATGGCGCCGGCAAGGGCCATGCAAACGTGCAGGGAACTGGTACTTCGGAGCACGTCGAATGGCCCCAGAACAGCCAGCAGCGCGACCGCTGCGCCGGCAAAGCACAGTGCGAGGCACGGCCCCGCGTCCTTGACGCACTTCTTTGCGAGATGCTTTGCGTTGTCACTCATCGGTATCGAACTCCTTAGAGGGTCATTGTTCAGACGCATGCCGCCGCGGCAGAGCGGGGCGGCAGGGTAAGTGTCACATGCCGTGCGGACATCAATGGAGAAACCGCCTGCTCGACCAACCCTTGACGCCGTTTTGCACCGGCACCCCATCCCCCCGCTGTCGAGGTCTAATTCTTTTCCCGAGAAGTGAACGGCTGTTTTTGAGCCCCTGAAACAGCCGCATTTTTCGGCGGCAAAATCGTGGGATTTCAGCATTGAAACCGCAGGAAACGACACCTTTAAAGTGTCGATGCTTCGGGGGTCCGTTTTAGCTCGTTCACTTCTCGGGAAAAGTATTAGACCTCGCTGCTAGCTATCCAGAAAGGCATCTCTCCCTTCCCCACCGCCACCCAAAAACTCATCCAACATTAATCTTGGCTCAAGAATCGCTTAATCTATAACCTGCACTATAGAGTTCGACCAAGGGCGGGGCGGCGCCACGCAGGTCGCCGAACGCAACGCTCGCGCCCGGGCAGATCGCCCGGCGTCGCGCCCATCGAACGAAAGGAACAGGTCATGGACGACCTCGAAAAAGTTGAAACCATCCGCACCAAGTGCAACGTGAGCTACACCGATGCCAAGGCCGCGCTCGACGCCGCCGACGGCAACGTCTTGGATGCCATCATTTGGCTCGAGTCGCAGGGCAAGACCCAGACCACGTCGGCGCACGCCGCCACCGAGTCCGCGCCAGTCGATGAGCCCTCAGCCGAGATGGTCGCCGCGCAGGCCGCCTACGAGAAGTCGAGCGAAAAGACCGACTTCTCCAAGAAGATGGACAGCGTGTGGGAGTACCTCAAAAAGCTCTTCCGCCTGAGCCTGGACACCAAGTTTATCGCCACGCGCCGCGACGCGATCATCCTCAACATTCCCATCCTGATCCCCATCGTCGCGCTGTTTGCCTGGGGCGCCACGATATGGCTGATGCTGATTGGCCTGTTCTTTGGCATGCGTTACCGCATCGATAGCGACGGCGACGTACCCGGCAGCATCAACAACCTTATGAATCACGCTGCCGATGCCGCGGACGACATCAAGCAAAATCTCAACGACGACAAGTAATCGCAGACGGGGGCACGCATGGCACGGATCCTGATCGTAGAGGACGAGGAGAAAATCGCCCGCTTTGTGACGCTCGAGCTGGAGCACGAGGGCTACCAGGTGGAGCACGCCGCCGACGGCCGCACCGCCGTGGACCTGGCGCTGGAGCGCAACTACGATCTGATTCTGCTCGATGTGCTGTTGCCGCAGCTCAACGGCATGGAGGTGCTGCGACGCGTCCGCAAGCACAAGGATGTACCGGTGATCATGGTCACCGCGCGCGATGCCGTGATGGACAAGGTGGCCGGGCTCGATGCCGGCGCCGACGATTACCTGACCAAGCCGTTTGCGATTGAGGAGCTGTTCGCACGGATCCGCGTGGCGCTGAAGCGCTCGGAGGCCGTGCGGGCGGCTTCCGGCGCCGGCGCCGAGACGGGCATGGCGGCCGGCGCGGGCGGAGACGCCGCTGCAATACCCCCGGTCAGCGACTCGACTCGAGCTTCCGCCTTGCCCTCCCCCGCCATGCTCGCCGTGGGATCAGTTGTGCTCGACCCCGACCGCCGCGAAGTCACGGTCGGCGGCTCGCCCATCGCGCTCACGGCCCGCGAGTTCGACGTCCTCGCCCTGCTTATGGCGCACGCCGAGACCGTGCTCACGCGCGAGCGCATCGCGCACGAGGCGCTGGGCTACGAATACGTGGGCGACACCAACAACGTCGACGTGCACATCGCGCACCTGCGCGCCAAGATCGAGGACGCCGGCGGCGCCCGCATCATCCAGACCGTGCGCGGGGTGGGCTATGTCTGCCGTGCGTAACGCCGAGGCCAAGCGCGTCACCTCCATCGCCCGCGCCATCAACTGGAGCTATATGTGGCGCCGTCTGATGAGCTATGTCTGGCTCGATCTGTTGCTGTTGGTTATTGCGGCGGCGATCCTCGTCTATGGATACAACCAAACGCTACCTGACGGCGCGTTTACCGCAGGATGGATCCCCGGCGCCGCCGTTCACGGCATGTCACTGGCGCCTGCGCGCGGCTGGGACCTGACAACGCTCACCTATACCGTCGAGCTTGCGCGTACCACCAAGACCTTCCCCCTCGCGCAGGACCTCGTCGCGCTATGGCCTCTCTACCTTGTCGTTGTGGGTTGGCAGGTCATCAGCGTGCTCAACATGCTCGGCGGCGCCCGCCGCGTGCGCCGCACCATGGCGCCGCTCAACGATCTGGCCCTGCGCGTGGACGAACTCGGCCGCATGCAGCTCTCCGGCGGCAAGATGGAAACGCTGGAGCAGGCCATCGAGCGCGCAAGCGTCGACTCGCCGAGCGTCACCACCGGCGACGCCGACCTGGCAAGCATCGAGGTCGCACTCAACCGCCTGCTGCGCCAGATGCAAGAGGCCAAGCTGCAGCAGATGCGCTTTGTCAACGATGCGAGCCACGAGCTGCGCACGCCCATCGCGGTGATTCAGGGCTACGTAAACATGCTCGACCGCTGGGGCAAAGACGACCCGAACGTGCTGGCAGAATCCATCGCGTCCCTCAAGGCCGAAAGCGAGCACATGCAGGAGCTCGTGGAGCAGCTGCTGTTTTTGGCGCGCGGCGATGCCGGACGCACGGTCCTGCGGCGTGCGGATACCAACCTGGCCGCACTGGTCGACGAGGTATGCGAGGAATCGCAGATGATCGATACCGAGCACACATATCGGCTGGCCTTTGACGCTGCACTTGTCAGCGACCCGCGCTGCGACGCGCCCGTTGACGTGGCGCTCGTGAAGCAGGCTCTGCGCGTGATCGTGCAAAACGCCGCCAAGTACTCGGATGCGGGAACGACCGTCACATTTGGCATAACGCCGGATGCGGGCGCGGGCACGATCGACATAAGTGTTGAGGACGAGGGCATCGGCATGAACCAGGAATCCGCAGCTCACGCGTTTGAACGGTTCTACCGCGCCGACAACGCACGCGATGCCGGCGCGCAGGGCTCGGGTCTGGGGCTTGCCATTGCCAAGTGGATCGTCGATAGCCATGGCGGCGTCATCGGCGTGACCTCGGTCGAGGGCGTCGGCAGCCGCTTTACGATTCGCCTGCCGCGCTAGGAAGCCCCTCGGCATAAATAAAGGGATAGGGCCACACGGCCCTATCCCTTTTTGCTAGCTATGGCAGCTTGTGCGCTATTCGCGGCACAGGTGCACGGCGAAACCGGCGAACTCGCGCTTAAAGTACACGAGCTTGGTGCCGCCGTCGGGCAGCAGCGCGCGCGACTCCTCGTTGACCTCGAGCCCGCGCTCGGCAAACCACTTCTCAGCTGCATCGATGTCGTTAACGGCAAAGCCGATGTGGCCCTTGGTGCCACGACCGTTCTGCTTCATGATCTCGACCAGCGAATCATTAAAGTACGAAACGGGGGTCTCGATAACGGGCAGGCCCATCATCGTCGAGAACAGCTCCGCGATCTCCAAGGCATCTGCCGGGTCAGTGGCGTTAATGCCCACATGGGCAACGCGCATGCCAAAGAGCTCGACCGGATTGGCGTTCTGCTCATTCATACAGGCAGCGCCTACTGAGCCATAACGTCGAGAACGGCCTTCTCGGCAGCGACGCGGTTCATGCCGGTCATGAAGGGCACGCCGCTCACGTACGGGCAGGTGAGGCCCTCGGGGGCAACGGTGGTGGCGATCAGCAGGTCGGCGCCCTCGTCGCAAGCGTCCTTGGCCTCGGAGATGGCGCACTGCACGATCTCATACTTGCCGGCATAACCGTTGGCGTCGAGCATGGTAGCGACCTTCTGGGCAACGAGCGTGGAAGTAGCAGCGCCAGCACCGCAAGCCAAAACGATCTTCTTCATAGGTAATATCTCCCTTCATGGTTTACTTTAGGTAAGTGTACCGCAGCGAGCGATGGCGCTCGGCCTCGATGCACTTTTATGCCAGTTTGCTTGCGCGCTGCGTATAATACATCTAGTACGTGTTGTCATACCGCTCGCTTTATGAGCGACTAAGGACCCCAATATGCCCGATTCCCGCACCCTCTGGACCGCCGTCGTTATCATCTGCATCGCCGTGTCGGTGTTCTTTAGCGTCAAAAAACGCACCACGTTCAAGCGCTTGCAGCAGCTTATGGCTGCCAAGCAGTGGGACGAGTTCGATCGTTTGCTCGACGCCAAACTCACCAGCATGCTGTACCCGCGCTATAACCGCGACTACCTGCGCCTGAACTCCTATCTGCTGCGCGAGGACCACGAGCGCGCCAGCGAGATGTTCGACCTGCTGCTGGGACTCAACCTGCCCAAGATGCAACGCGTCGACCTGGTCATTAAGGCCTTTAACTACTACGTTGGCCAGGAGGACCGCAAAAAGTCCAAAGAGCTGCTGCACGAGATCAAGGGCTTTGAGGGCGGTCAGGCCGAGGCAGTTGCGCACGAGTGCCAGCTGATGTACGACACGATGATCCTCAAGCGCCACAACGACATTCCCGAGCTGGAGCGCATGCTCGAGGGTGTCGGCAACGACCCGGTCAAGCGCTGCCGTCTGGAGTACCTGCTGGCCCTGCAATACCAAAACAAGGGCGACGAGGCCAAGTATGCCGAGTACTTGGAAAAGTCGGGCCAACACTCGATGGCCGTCAACGCGTAGCGGACGGCTTGTGCTAGACTTCTAGTCTCACGGGGGCGTGGCGGAATTGGCATACGCAGGGGACTTAAAATCCCTCGCCGCAAGGATTGTGGGTTCGAGTCCCACCGCCCCTACCACGTATTGTTTACGAGCCCGTGTTCCCCAGGGATGTGGGCTCGCTTCTTTTAGATGCCGGTGGGACTCGAACCCGCGAGGGGGCGAGCGTCAAGCGGACGCGCAGCGTCCGCAGCGAGCCGGCGAGGGCGCCGGCAGGCGGCCGAAGCCGGTGCGGATTTGCGCAGCAAATACGCGGACGTCCCACCGCCCCTACCACGTATTGTTTACGAGCTCGTGTCCCCCGGGGATGCGGGCTCGTTTCTTTTACACGCCGGCGGGGCTCTAAGTTGCGGTGGAATAGATCCTGTTTATACCGTTTACCAGCTTATTTAGGAACTATTTCACCGCAACTCAGAGGAAGACGGTTAAAGAGCACTCAGGCTCGGGGTCCAGCCGATGGTGGGGGCGGCGCCGTCGAGAGTCTCGTTGATGGTGGCGGCCATGCCGGCGAGTA
>URAD01000029.1 GCA_900545745.1 uncultured Collinsella sp. | reverse complement strand
TCAGGGAGGCGGGGCTGTCCCTCCCGGAATCGTCCAAATAGGTGTTGCCAATCCAGCAGCTCCCCGGGTCGCTTATCGCCTCCGCCAGCCTGTCGTAGCCCTCGGGGTCGGCCCCGAAGCTCCCGCTCCAGATCTTCCTCCCGAGGCCGTCGAGCAGGCACAGGACATGCACGTCCTTGTGCGTGTCGACGCCCGCGATGACCGTTTCGCCTTCCATTTTCGCTCCCCTCGGTCTGCCGCCTGCTCCGCGCCCGGGTCTCCCAGACATTGCACTGACGGGAGCGCTACAATCAAGTTGCCTTATCCGATTGTCCGCGCTCATGCTCCTATTAGGTCATGGCAGGACTCCGGGTCGCGGAAGCCGGGGCGAGACAGGTCGGATTTGAGGACGGCCGAAGAGGCGTCAGCAGGTCAGTGGGTCATCGTCCCGGCGTTCAGCATCAGGGTAGCGCTGCGACGCGGAAATCGCGCGCCGTTGCCGCGCCCCCGCAGTGCCCGCTTCCCCCAAGGACAATTATCAGTGCAGGTAGAACCCTTGCGCAAAAGCCATGTGCTCGCAATATCGCAAAAAGTCTACTCACTTAGCTAGCGACTACACTAAACGGCTGGGCAGAACGCCCATTTCCTGCATTTTCTCGCGCGCTGGCACCCCGCGCCGCCGCTACGCCATAATAGTTGGCGGACAATCGCGAGAGAAAGCAACCATATGGCACAGACCACGACAGATACCGCCGCCAGCACCGTCTCCGGCGCCGGCGCTGCCAGCTCATTCTCGGGCGGCACGGGAACCGAAGCCGAGTTTGGCTCGCTCGGCGCGCTCTCCCCCACCTGGTGGGAGCCCGAGGACGGCAGCGAGCCCGAGCCATGGCTCACGCCCGATCAAGCCTTCGAACGCTTCTTTGAATGGACGAGCGATCGCGGCATTGAGCTGTGGGACCACCAAGAAGAGGCCCTCATGGACCTGGCCGCCGGCGATCACATCATTTTAGGCACACCGACCGGATCGGGTAAATCGCTCGTCGCGCTGGGCATGCTCTTTATGGGCATGGCGCAGGGCAAGCGCTGCTATTACACGGCCCCCATCAAGGCCCTGGTCAGCGAAAAGTTCTTCGACCTGGTACAAGTACTCGGCCGCGATAACGTCGGCATGATCACCGGCGATACGCATATCAATACCAAGGCACCCGTCATCTGCTGCACGGCCGAAATCCTTGCCAACGATGCGCTACGCGAGGGCGAGGACGCCGATGTGGGCTGCGTAGCCATGGATGAGTTCCACTACTTTGCCGACCCCGACCGCGGCTGGGCATGGCAGGTGCCGCTGCTCACCCTGCCCCACACGCAGTTTATGCTCATGAGTGCCACGCTCGGCGATGTCACCGCCATCGCCGCCTCGCTCGAGGAGCACACCGGCGCTGCTTGCGACCTGGTTGTCGACGCCCCGCGCCCTGTTCCGCTGAGCTACGACTATGTGACGACCTCCCTCGAGGGCACCGTCGAGCTCGCTATGCGCCGCGGAGAGGCCCCACTCTACATCGTTCACTTTAGTCAGGACGCCGCGCTTGCCACGGCACAGTCGCTTGCCAACTTTGGCATCGCTAGCAAGGAGCAGCGCGAGGCCATTAAGGAAGCTGCCAAAGGCACGAGTTTCTCCACCGCCTTCGGCAAGATTCTCAAGCGCCTGCTCGGCTGCGGCGTCGGCGTGCACCACGCCGGTATGCTGCCGCGCTATCGCCTACTGGTTGAGCGCCTGGCGCAGCAGGGCCTGCTGCCCGTCATCTGCGGCACCGACACGCTCGGCGTCGGCATCAACGTGCCCATCCACACCGTGGTGCTCACCGCGCTCACCAAGTTCGACGGTTACAAGATGCGTCGTCTGCGCGCCCGCGAGTTCCACCAGATTGCCGGTCGCGCCGGCCGCTCGGGCTTTGACACCGAGGGTATGGTAATTGCCGAGGCGCCGGAGCACGAGATCGAAAACGCCAAGCTTATGGCCAAAGCGGGCGACGACCCCAAAAAACTCCGTAAGATTAAAAAGAAAAAGGCCCCCGAGGGCTTTGTCACCTGGAACAAGCAGACCTTTGAGCGCCTGATCGAGACGCAGCCCGAGACGCTCAAGCCGCGCCTGCGCATCACGCACTCCATGGTGATTAGCGTGGTCGAGCAGGGCGGCGATGCCCGAACCCGCGTACACGACCTCATCGAGACGAGCCTGCAGACTCCCGAGGAAAAGGCTAAGCTCGAGGTTCGCGCCGACGAAATCTTCGCCACGCTCATCGATTCCGGCGTCGTCGTTCGCACCGAGGTGCCGCCCGCGCCTGACGCCCCGGCTGACGCCGCACCAGACATCGATTATGCGCTGACGGTCGATCTACCCGAGGACTTCGCGCTCGATCAGCCACTCTCGCCGTTCTTGCTTGCCGCATTGGAACTGCTCGACCCCGAGAGCGAGACCTATACCATGGATCTGATCTCGATGGTCGAGGCAACGCTCGAGGATCCCAAACAGGTGCTGCGTGCACAGGAGCGCGCCGCGCGCGACCGCGCGATGGCAGAAATGAAGGCTGACGGCGTCGAATATGAGGAGCGCTTGGAGCGCATTCAAGACGTCACGTACGAAAAGCCGCTCGAGGATTTGCTCGACGCCGCCTTTGACAAGTACTGCCAGGAAGTGCCCTGGGCAAACGACTACCAGCTCTCTCCCAAGAGCGTCCTGCGCGATATGCTGGAAAGCGCGAGCGATTTTAAGGGTTACATTCAAAAGCTCGGCATCGCCCGCTCCGAGGGCATTTTGCTGCGCTACCTAGCAGAGGCCTACCGTTCACTCGACCGCACCGTGCCCATCGAGAAGCGCGACGAGCGCCTGCGCGACATTATCTCGTGGCTGGGCTTTGTGGTGCGCTCGGTGGACTCGAGCCTGGTGGATGAGTGGGAGAACGCCGGCAACCCCGCTGCACTCGACGCCGCGCCGCCGCAGGGCATCGACGAGGTCGTGGCGGACCGCCGCGGCTGCACGCTGTTGGTGCGCAACGCGCTCTTCCGCCGCGTGACCCTTGCCGCTCGCGAGCACGTTCGCGACCTGGGCGAGCTCGACGACGACTGGGGCATGAGCGAGATCCGCTGGCAAAAAGCACTCGACGCTTACCACGAGCAGCACGAGGAAATCCTCACCGACGGAGATGCCCGCAGCGCCGCGATGTTTTCCATTGACGAGTCCGACGAGAAGACCGCGCACGTATGGCACGTGCACCAGATCTTTGCCGACGAGGATGGCGACCACGACTTTGGCATCATGGGCGATGTCGATCTGGACGCCACGCAAGACGGCGGCGAGGTCATCTTCAAAAACTACCGCGTCGGCTTTATCGAGGACCTGCTCGAGGACTAGCCGTACATACTGGAACGGAACAAGCGGGGCCGTTGGCAATATCGCCAGCGGCCCCGCTTTTGCACTATACGCTATGCCTTACTCGGCGTCCTCGACCTCATACGAATCCGCCTCGGCGGGCTCATCGTTTGTCTCTGGCGCAGCCCCGCGCGCCTCGTCAAACGCCGCCTTCATGGTCTTGTTGCCCCACGTGAGCTTGCGAATGGTAAGATCGTCGGCCTTCTTGTTGGCTAGGCGCAGATTGTTCTCGGAGGACAGCAACGCCTCCTTGGTTTTCTGCAGATGGCTAATCGTCTTGTCGATCTCATCGATCGCCGTTTGGAACTTGCGGCTCGCGATCTCGTAGTTGCGACCGAAATCGTTCTTGAACTTTTCCATCTTGGCTTCGAAGTTCGTAACGTCGATATTCTGCTGTTTGTACTCCGCCAGCTCCTGCTTATAACGCAACGAACCCATGGCGGCGTTGCGAAGAAGTGTAATCATGGGGATGAAAAATTGCGGGCGAATCACGTACATCTTCTCGTAGCGATAGCTCACGTCGACTATCCCTGCGTTATAGAGCTCGCTTTCGGGCTCGAGCAGTGTGCAGAGCACCGCGTACTCACAGCCTTTCTGGCGACGATCGTGATCGAGTTTCTTAAAGAAGTCCTCGTTTTTGTGCTTGGTCGCGGTCTCGTCGTTCTCGTTTTTCATCTCGAACATAATCGAAATGACCTCGTTGCCGCTCGCGTCGCACTCGCGGAAGATAAAGTCGCCCTTGGTGCCCTCGGACGCATCGTTATCTTTCTCGAAGTACGCGTTGGGAAACGCCGTCATGCGCAGGCGATTGAACTCGGTCTCGCAGTGCTGCTCGAGCGACTCGCCCACCATCTTGGTGGACAGGCGTACCTTCATGTCCTTAAGACGCTCAATCTCTTCATCCTTGTAGCGAATCAGGTCATCGCTCGCGCGCTTGGCCTGCGCAAGCTCGAGCTCGTGTGCCGCCTTGGCTTGCTCCTCGCGAGAATCGCGCACCGCCAGCTCGCTCGTCAGCTTGGCACGTGCCTCATCGCGCTCTCGCTCCGCCGCGGCGACCGCCTTCGATAGCTCCATTTTTGCAGAAAGTTCTTGCTCACGAAGCTGTGCACGAAGGCCCTCGGCCTCGCGCATGGACTGAGTCTTTGCGGCGGAAAACTTCTCCTGTACCTTCACTCGATAGTCAGCAAGCGCGCGCTCGGCCTCGCTGCGAGCGGCATCGAGTTCGCGTTTCGACTCAGCCGCAGCGGCGGCAAGCGCCATCTCCTGGGCTTTATCCGCCGCGGAGAGCTTTGCCTGCAATTCGGCAATCTGAGCGTCGCGTGCAGCTAAATCGTTTTGAGCAGCGTTGCGCGCCGCCGACTCGGCAAGCTTTGCTTCGTCATCTTTGCGCCCAAGCTGCGCACGCAGGCTATCAATCTCACGCTGGAGTTCGGCATTCTCTTTTTGAGCATTGGCTCGTGCCTCAACCGCCGCGCGCTGGCTTGCACTCTCGCGCTCTGCGGCAGCGCCCTCGAGCTTAGCGCGCAGCTCGGCAAGCTCAGCATCGCGCTTGGCAACCTCTTGCGCCAGTTTCTGATCCGCAGTGTTCTTCTGCTCGACAAGCTGGGCATTGCGCTGAGACTCTGCCTGTTGCAAGGCAGCCGTCGAACGCGAGCGCTCAAGCTCCAGCGCCTGCTCACCCTCACGCTGGACTGCCTTCACACGCTCATCCAGGTCGCGCGAGAACTCGGCATCGCGCACCTGCTTAACGATATCCGCATAGCCGGATGCATCGACCTTAAAAACTTCGCCGCAATGCGGGCACTTGATCTCGTTCATAGCAGCTCCTCGATGGACGCAAATATCAACCGGCTACACTCTACCGCGCCGCGCGGACAAAAAAGGCGCCGCCGCCATAATGGCAACGGCGCCAGAACCACCACAAAGGTGCCTGTCCCCTTTGTGGTGGCTCTGGCGCCCTATAACCCAAAGAAGCTAAGAATCTGATCGCGGCTTACGGGCTTGTAATCGTTGGCATCGAGACCGACATCGTAGCGAAAGATAGGGCGCTCGCGATCGCGGTTGCGTGCGTTGGCGCGGTCACCCCTGCTGTGGATATGCCCATGCAGCATAATGGCGCCACGTGCCTTGCCGTTCCAGCTGAGCATGGGGTAGTGGCTCATAACCAGACGATGGCCCTTGGCATAGCCGGGAGCAATCTCCAGGTAATCGCGCACGTCTTCCCAAATCTGCGGTACGTCGGAATCTTCCCAGTCGCCGTCATGGTTACCGCGGATGAGCGTCACGTTCTGGCATTCGATACGCTCGCGCAGGCGCACCGCCTCCGCCAGGGGCAAACGATAGGTAAAGTCACCCAGAATATAGAGGCGGTCGTCCGCAGCCACGCACTCATTGATGGCATCGATGACCTTGCGGTTCATCTCCTCGACCGAATCAAACGGCCGATCCATATCGTGCAAGATATTCGTATCGCCCAGGTGCAGGTCGGCGGTAAACCACATCATCGTCTATGCCCTCATTTCGCAACGTGTTCAACTCGTGCTAAGTATACAGACGTAGCGATGCGGCGGTTATCCAAAGAGCCCGCCGAACAGTCCGCGGCGGCGCTTGTCTTGCTTTTTCGAAGCGTCACCCTGAGTTTTCTTGTCCTGCCGCATCTTACGGTCCTGTTCCAGCTCATCGTCATCGAGTAGCACATCCCACTCAAACGGATCATCTGCCAGATCAAACAGGTCATCGTCATCAAACATGGCAGCCTCCATTGCCGACTAGCGAGCATCCACCACGTAGAGCCCAACGCGCACCTGATGCCACGGGCTGCGCTCGGGGGCAACCTGTTGCACACGGGCCTCAAATACGTCCTCGTGGCCGTAATACATCATCAAGGACAGTGGGCCGACCTCGTTTCCCGGAACGTAGCCAAGTTTGGTCTTGCCATAGTAGATCGCAACTGCCTCGGGGTCATGGGGATTATCGCGCTCGGCACACAGCGTCAGTTTATCGCCCGCTTTAAGATCGCCTAGGACCAAAGCGCCATCGGCATACTGAAATCCTGCAATGTGAAATGACAGAAGAACACGCGAAGGCTCGTACATAGCAGCTCCTCTAACGGCCGGATAAACCGGTGTGTAACCTTATTGAGAAGTCTACGGTCCCGTGCGGACACAAATACATCCTGCCTGCGTCCTTCAATCGTTTGCCTCAACGCTTGCGCGACAGAACGCTTGCAGATAAGATAGGAACACGGATGGCACCCGTTGCCGCGGGTCTTGCCAACTCCGATACACGTTTTCATCGTGAGAAGTGGCCGTCTTCGCTTACGCGGGGGCGGCTATTTCATTCGGCCGATAAACAGACCGAGTTCGATAGCCGCAATCAACAACGCCAATAACGAAATAACATCGCTTACGTTCATACCAAATCCCTTCTAAAGGGAGTTGGCCCATCCGTGCTCCATAACAGTAGTCTAACGCAAAATGCAGGTAATAGGAACACTTGTTCGTATTACCTGCGCCCTTTTCTAATGCACAAACATGCGCACGAACTTGTGCTTCCAGCTTGCGTAGGGCGCATACCGAAACGGCACGTCCAGCCAAGTTGCCTTGTTCACGATACTCTTCTTGTGGCTAAACGTATCGAAGCTCTCGCGTCCATGGTACTGCCCCATACCGCTCGCGCCCATGCCGCCAAAGCCCATATGGCTCGTAGCCAAGTGCATGATCGTGTCGTTGACACAGCCACCGCCAAAGGGCACGTAACGCACGAAGCGCTGCTGAACTGCGCGATCCTGACTAAAGATATACAGGGCCAGCGGCGTCGGACGATCCGTAATAAACGCTTCGGCCTCGTCTAGGCTCTCAAACGTCAGCACCGGCAAGATGGGACCGAAGATCTCCTCCTGCATCACGGCGTCATCGGGGGTCACGCCGTCTAGGATCGTCGGCTCAATCTTGAGCGACGACTCGCGCGCCGTGCCTCCCAGCACGACCTTATCGGGATCGATCAGCCCGCGCACGCGCGCAAAATGCTTAGCATTGACGATATGCCCGTAATCCTCGTTATCGAGCGGATGCTCGCCAAACATACGGCGGACCTCTTCCTTGATGAGGCCCAGCAGCTCGTCGTGCACGCGCGTATCGACCAGCAGGTAGTCGGGCGCCACGCAGGTCTGCCCTACGTTGAGCCATTTGCCAAAGGCGATACGCCGTGCCGCGACCTTCAAGTTTGCCGTCGCATCCACGATGCAGGGGCTCTTGCCGCCCAGCTCAAGCGTCACGGGCGTGAGGTTTTACTCGCGCGCTCCATGACGAGCTTGCCGACCGGAACGCTACCGGTAAAGAAGATCTTGTCCCAGCACTCATCGAGCAACGCTTCGTTCTCGGCGCGCCCGCCCTCGACAACCGTCACCAGGCGCGGATCAAATGCCTCTTCACAGATTTGCTTGAGCACCGCGCTCGATGCCGGAGCATAGGCGCTCGGCTTGATGACCACGGTATTGCCCGCGGCAAGGGCGCCAGCGAGCGGCTCGAGCGTCAGCAAAAACGGATAGTTCCAGGGCGCCATGATGAGCGTGACGCCATAGGGCACGGTTTGCGTTTTGCACACGCTCACGGCGTTAGCGAGGTCGCACGGACGCAGGCGCGGACGACTCCATCGAACCACGTGAGCGATCTGATGTCGAATCTCGGAAAGCGATGTGCCAATCTCGCGCATATAGGCCTCGTCATGCGACTTTCCCAAATCGGTCTTGAGCGCATGAGCGATATCGGCCTCGTGGGCCCGCACCGCATCGCGTAAACTCACGAGCGCGCGACGTCGAGCATCGACATCAAACGTGGCGTGCGTCTTAAAGTAGGCGCGCTGATCGCCGACGATGCGCGCAATTTCCTCGGTGTTCATGGACCCTCCTAATTCTCGTCCTCAAACATACCACCTGCAACGACCTCGTACATATGCTCGAGCTCCAAGCGGTCCATTAGAAGCGGAACGGGGTATAGCGGATTGGCCTCGGCATCGGCATGCACCGCCATCTCGGGAATGTCAGAGCGGCGAATGCCCAAGACATATTTGGGGATTCCCAGGGCCTCGTTCATGCGGTCGACCCAATCGATAAAGGCCTCGGCCGCAAGACTGTCCTGCGCGGTAGCCGGCGCAATGCCCGCCATGCGAGCAAGATCGGCAAGCTTGGGGGCGGCGGCGTCACCATAAGCGCGAAGCATGTGCGGCAGGATGATAGCGTTGGCCAAGCCGTGCGGAATCCCGTAACGCCCACCCAAGCTGTGTGCGATGGCGTGAACGTATCCAACATAGGAGCGGGTAAACGCAACGCCCGCCTTATACGCCGCCGAAAGCATATTGCGACGCGCACGCATGTCGTCGCCATGCTCATAGGCCTCGAGCAAATTGTCGTGGATGAGCTGCACCGCCTGTCGCGCCATCTTACGCGTATAGGGCGTGGTGCTTCGCCCGATAAAGGCCTCGACGGCATGCGTCAGGGCGTCCATACCCGTCTGCCCCGTAATGGAGGCGGGCAGACCGCGCGTAAACTCGGGGTCGTGCACCGCAAAGCGCGGGATAAGCACAAAGTCGTTAATGGGGTACTTGTAGTGCGTCTCGTCATCGGTGATAACCGCCGCGAGCGTGACCTCGCTTCCCGTGCCTGCCGTAGTGGGAACGGCGATAAGCAGCGGCAGGCGACGATGAATCCGCAGCAGGCCGCGCATCTTGTTGATGGGCTTGCTTGGCTGCGTGATGCGTGCACCCACGCCCTTGGCGCAGTCCATGGCCGATCCTCCGCCAAAACCGATAATGGCCTGGCAGGCGCTCTCTCGATACAGGGACGCCGCTTCTTCCACGTTTGAAACCGTGGGGTTTGCACGCGTTTCGGCATAGACCGTAACGCCAATCCCCCTGCATGCGAGCGCCGTCTCGAGCGGTGCCGTGAGCCCCAGACGGGCAATGCCGGGATCCGTCACGATAAGGACCTTCTGGATCGAGCGCTTTTGAAGCACCGCGGGCACATCCTCGGCATGCTCTAAAATGCGCGGCTCGGTATAGGGCAGGATCGGCAATGCAATGCGAAAAACCGTCTGATATGTTCGGCACCAGGCACGACGGGCTAGATGCATAAAGGAAACTCCTTCATTTGTTGATAGGTCAACATTTGCTCGCCCGATTGTACTCAGCGGCGGTCAAAGACGGCCTGCCAATCGTTAATCAATCAACATCTTCATATTCAAAATTGTTTTATTAAAAATCATTCCTAATAGGCTTCACATTTGGTTGCATTTATGGATAATAGAACTCGTCAAGACGCACGTCCGGAGAGGGCCCTTACGGGACCGGACGAGCGCACAATCGCCATCGATCGAAAGGATCGAATCATGAAGTTTGTTTGCCCCGTTTGCGGTTATGTGGAAGAGTTCGACGGCGACCAGCTGCCCGAGGACTTCAAGTGCCCCCAGTGCGGCGTTCCCGGTTCTCGCTTCCTGAAGCAGGAGGAGGGTCAGCTCGAGTGGGCTGCCGAGCACGTCGTGGGCGTCGCCAAGATGGAGGGCGTCTCCGAGGACATCGTTGCCGACCTGCGCGCCAACTTTGAGGGCGAGTGCTCCGAGGTCGGTATGTACCTGGCCATGGCGCGCGTCGCTCATCGCGAGGGCTATCCCGAGATCGGCCTGTACTGGGAGAAGGCTGCCCACGAGGAGGCCGAGCACGCTGCCAAGTTCGCTGAGCTCCTGGGCGAGGTCGTGACCGACTCCACCAAGAAGAACCTCGAGATGCGCGTTGAGGCCGAGAACGGTGCCACCGCCGGCAAGACCGATCTTGCCAAGCGTGCCAAGGCCGCTGGCCTTGATGCCATCCACGACACCGTGCACGAGATGGCTCGCGACGAGGCCCGCCACGGCAAGGCTTTCGCCGGCCTGCTCAAGCGCTACTTTGGCTAAGCCAAACGCCTGAGACATAACCTCTAGCTCAATGAGGCCCGGACCGTATTGGTTCGGGCCTTTTTCGTGCCTCACAAACTTGTTAACTACCTGAAATAGGACCGCCTTCGGCATAGGTTTCTCGTCAAAACTAAGTGAGTAGACTTTTTGGAACTTGCCGAGCACGCCATCCATATTGCTTTATAAAGCCGCAGGTAAATGACTTGTTTCAAAACGGCCTGGTCGCCAAAGTGCTAAAAGCCTACTCACTTAGAACCGCAGCCGTCCACGATCGAGCCATTTTGTGTCTAGC
Organism: uncultured Collinsella sp.; assembly: GCA_900545745.1. Lineage (GTDB taxonomy): Bacteria > Actinomycetota > Coriobacteriia > Coriobacteriales > Coriobacteriaceae > Collinsella. The sequence goes on along the minus strand of URAD01000029.1, from coordinate 4,719 downwards.
GGGCATCTTTCCGTCGATTACTCCCAATTTTGTCCAGTCAACGAATAGTTCAGACCGGAGTAATGCCTCAGCCCTTTGCTCATCTGAGCTTTTATCACGATATTCAGCATCGAGCATCCTGCATACGGTCTTAACGATCGCGCGGAATCTACCCTCATCGGATATCTGTCTGTGTGTCAGGAGAAGTACATCGTAGCCCATGGCCTGAAGGGCCGTCATGCGGTCAGCGTCACGCAAGCCATCCCCTGCGCGTCCGTGCGAGGCCTTTCCCTGACATTCAATGGCCACCTGTCGCCTACCGTCCGGTGAAGAAAGAAGTAGGTCGATATATACACGGGACTTTCCCACAATCGCTCGAGCACTTGTGTTTAGCATCACTTCAACATTAAGCTCTATGCCGCAAAAACCTTCGCCTCCCAGGGATCGCGGCAGTGCAAGTAGCAAATACGCCTCGACCTCAAAAGGCGACGCGGCACCCAATGGAACGAGTTGCGATACCGCCATAAATCTATTGCCGTAACGCATCCCACAAACATCTGAACAAAAACGGTCAAGGTCTCCGCCCAAAACCAAAGCGTCTCGACGCCATAAATTTGAGGCGGTGCCGTCCTCGGACGGGCAGCGCGCCCAACCGAACGTTGTCGAAATCGCACCCGAATCAATTGCACGCGAAAGCTCCGTCTCAAGTAACGCCGGCAGGGCACACACCGCAAACAAGCCACACATCTCCGCCAATACCAAAAGAAGCTGAAGATCCGTCAGATGCCGTGACATGATGAATGCCGTCAGTAGAGGAGACGTAATCAAAAATCCATGCTCCGTTTCCAGTACGGATTCCCTGGGAAGCTCACCAAGAAACAGCCGCTGCCTAATGCTGGCAGGACAAGTCCGTTTGTTTCTCGTCTGAACCAATGTATGCAACGGAAAACCGAGCGCGACCGCAGCCGTCGGGTTGCGGGCGAGATCATATCGCTGCCGGTCTTCTTCCGGTCGTGGAAGCGGCGGACACAAAGCGCGGACTTGAGGAGGCAAACGCCAGTACCTAAAAGCCGATATGTCACAAAGTAGATCCTTCATAGGCACAGGAGAACACGAATTTCAACCCAGTCAGTCACGCATTGGCGCGAACGCACCAAAAATGGCGCCGAACGGACTGCCAAGTTTTCAACAGCCCTCCCCAACTGGCCAAAAGCTTGCCGAGAGCTGGACGAAGCTCTGTTGAAAACCCCATTTTATTTCTCAAGCAGAAGCTTTGCGCGACAAGTGAGTAGACTTTTTTGAACATCCCGAGCAGCCCGGTCATCCTGCTTTTCAAAACCGAAGGTAGATAGCTTGTTACAAAACTTCCTGGTCGCCAAAGTGCTAAAAGTCTACTCACTTAGGTTGCAGAGTGCCCCCCATTAGCTGCAATTCCAAGGTAGTTAGCACTTTTGGACTCAGATCGTCATACTGGACAAGAATTTGAGTTGAGTTTTCAGGGACAGATGCGCCATCGGCACACCAATAACAGTCACTGATATCGACAAAAGGGATGCTCGAGCGCGCGAGAGCCTGCGCAAAAGAGCTTCCGCCCGTTCCACGCTCCGCAACCACGGTACAGTAAAGGCCCGCATCTGCCTGCTCGATCGAGACCTCCCCTGCCGGAAACGCTTTCCGCACAAGCGCCATCAGGCCATCACGCGCCTCACGAGCACGAACGCGCACGCGGTTCACATGCCGCTCGTAATCACCCGATTCCAGCAAACGAGCCAAAGCGACCTGGTCGACAGAACTCACCGACGAGGCATAGAAACCAAGGTTGCACCTAAACCGCTCCATCAGCTCATCGGGCAGCACCATGTACGCTAGACGCAACGCCGATGAAAGGCTCTTCGAAAACGTGTTGGTGTAGATAACCGACTGGGCGGCATCAATCGACGCGAGCGCGGGAATCGGCTTCCCGGCAAGGCGAAACTCACAATCAAAGTCATCTTCGATGAGATACCGACCTGGTCGCTCGGCGGCCCAGCTCAGAAGCGCATAGCGACGCGCAATGCTCGTCACAAGGCCGGTCGGATACTGATGGGACGGCATCAGGTGAAGGACATCGGTCCCGCTTTTCTGCAGAGTGCTCAAGTCCACGCCCTCGTCATCCAACGGGATATGTCGAACTTTGCAGCCCATAGCCTGATAGATACGCGTCAGACGCAAATAGCCCGGGTCCTCAACGGCATACACCTTGTCGGCTCCAAGCAACTGAACCAACATGGTATCGAGCAGCTGGGCGCCTGCACCGATAACAATGTTGTTGGGGTCGACATTCATGCCCCTTGTCCCACGCAGATGGTGAGCAATTGCGCGTCGCAGCCGAGCGGTGCCCTGCGCCGGTGCGGGCGAAAAGATTTCGCGCTCATCTTCGGATGCCAGCGTCGCCCGTAGTGCGCTTTGCCAAAGCCGCGCCGCCTCCAAAGCGGAAGGAGAAAGTGCATCGAATCGCTCGGCCTGTCCATCGGCATCATGCGCGCTGGGGCCCACAGAGACGGTATCTCGGTCGATGCTCCCCGTAGCCAAAGGCAAAACCGGTGCATCCGGAAGCTCGCAAGCGTAGTAGCCACGCCGCGGCTTTGAGCAAATATAGCCCTCGGCAAGTAACTGGCTATATGCATTCTCGATGGTAATGACACTGATTCCCAGATGACTGGCAAAGGCGCGCTTAGACGGCAGATGCTCCCCCGCCGCAATACGTCCAGCAACGATATCATCTCGAATTTGCTGGTAAACATACTCATAAAGCGATGCCTCGCCGCGTTGTTCCAAATTGTAGTCAAGCATGAGCCTATCACCTGACCTTATTAAGTCATTCAATCTGGTATTAGTCTGACCTTGTAATTATCTCGAAAACTGAGTATTTTGTCATACCCAGCTCCCCGATAGGATGTTCCGTCAAGCAATGCACATGCCAACCAAGGAGCAGCCATGGCAGAACAGACCAGCAAGGCCGATCGCGTCAAACTCAATCGCGAGCTCGCGCAGATGCTCAAGGGCGGCGTCATCATGGACGTCACCACGCCCGAGCAGGCACGCATCGCCGAGGAGGCGGGCGCCTGCGCCGTCATGGCACTCGAGCGCATCCCGGCCGACATCCGTGCCGCAGGCGGCGTCTCGCGCATGAGCGACCCCAAGATGATTAAGGGCATCCAGGAGGCCGTCTCCATCCCCGTCATGGCCAAGTGCCGCATCGGTCACATCGTCGAGGCGCAGGTCCTTCAGGCCATCGAGATCGACTACATCGATGAGTCCGAGGTTCTCTCCCCCGCCGACGACGTCTATCATATCGACAAGACCCAGTTTGACGTGCCGTTTGTCTGCGGCGCCCGCGATCTGGGCGAGGCGCTGCGCCGTGTTGCCGAAGGCGCCACGATGATTCGCACCAAGGGTGAGCCGGGTACGGGCGACGTCGTTCAGGCCGTGCGTCACATGCGCAAGATCCAAAAGCAGATCCGTGACGTTATTGTCCTGCGCGATGATGAGCTCTTTGAGGCAGCCAAGCAACTGCAGGTTCCGGTCGAGCTGGTGCGCGAGGTCCATGCCACGGGCAAGCTTCCCGTTGTGAACTTTGCCGCCGGCGGCGTAGCGACCCCTGCCGACGCCGCGCTGATGATGCAACTGGGCGCCGAGGGCGTCTTTGTCGGCTCGGGCATCTTTAAGAGCGGCGACCCCGCCAAGCGCGCCGCCGCCATCGTCAAGGCCGTGGCAAACTTCACCGATGCCAAGCTCATCGCCGAGCTTTCGGAGGACCTGGGCGAGGCCATGGTGGGCATCAACGCCGACGAGATCGAAATCATCATGGAGGAGCGCGGACGCTAGTCCGGCAGAAAGGATCGCACATGAGCGATTATGCAGACCAAACGGTCGCCGTGCTGGCGGTCCAAGGCGCTTTTGCCGAGCACGAGGCAAGACTATCCGAGCTGGGCACACGTTGTATTGAGTTGAGGCAGGCGGCCGATTTGAAGCAGGACTTTGACCGTCTGGTACTTCCCGGCGGCGAGTCTACCGTTCAAGGGAAGCTGCTTGATGAGTTGGGCATGCTCGAGGAGCTTCGTGCCCGTATCGTTGAAGGCATGCCCGTCCTGGGCACCTGCGCCGGCCTGATTCTGCTGGCTCACGACCTTGCCGCCCACGACGATAAGGGCACGCCGCGTTTGGCAACCATGGATGTACTTGTCGAGCGCAATGCCTACGGCAGGCAGCTCGGCAGCTTTCGAACCAAGGGGCAGGTATCCGGCATCGACGGTGAAGCGCCACTGACGTTCATCCGCGCGCCCCGCATCGTCGAGGTCCACGGCGACGCCAAGGCCTTAGCGAAAGTCGACGGCCGTATCGTCGCCGCCCGTCAGGGCAACCAGCTCGGCGTAACCTTCCACCCCGAACTCGACGAAGACACCCGCCTCCACGAACTGTTCCTACAAATGTAGGCATCGAAATCAACAAACGAAACGAGAGTGGATGATCTCCCACTTTGAGCTTGAATGCAGGCTCAAACCGGGAGATCATCCACTCTTGTTCTATGTAGTCGTTTAAGAACGTCCCCAATGACTACAAGGAGTGTCCCAAGCTGCCGGCAGAAAAGGAACGTCCCTAACTGCCGCATCCGGGGCAAGACAACGCCGCAGGCAGAGGACGGACAGACACTATGACCCAATCCAGGGGCACGGAAACGACAGGAGCCCCCGCTCGTGA
>URAD01000028.1 GCA_900545745.1 uncultured Collinsella sp. | reverse complement strand
GCTGGAGCTCGGGCGACTACGGCCGCGTCGCGAGCGACATCATGACCAACATGCCGCCCATCATGGGCGTGGCGGGTGACCAACAGGCGTCGCTGTTCGGCCACTGCTGTTTCCGTCCCGGCCAGACCAAAAACACCTATGGCACGGGCTGCTTTATGCTCATGAACACCGGCGACGAGATCGTCGAATCCAAGAATGGCCTGGTCTCCACCATCGGTATCGCTGCGGACGGCAAAGTCAGCTATGCGCTCGAGGGCTCTATTTTTGCCGCCGGCTCAACGATGAACTGGCTTCGCAACAACATGGGCATCATCTCGAGCGTGAGCGAGTCGGCACAACTCGCCGCTTCGATTAGCGACAACGAGGGCTGCTACTTCGTTCCCGCCTTTGCGGGTTTGGGTGCTCCCTGGTGGGACCCGCATGCCCGCGGTATCGTGTGCGGTCTGACCGGCGCCTCGAGCCGTGCGACCATCGTACGTGCCGCCTGCGAATCCATGGCATATCAGAGCTACGACGTGCTGCGCGCCATGGAGCAGGACGTGGGGCTTTCGATCGAGCGCCTGTCTGTCGATGGCGGTGCCTCGCGCAACGAGTTCATCATGCAATTCCAGGCCGACCTGCTGGATATCCCCGTGCTGCAATGCGAGACGGTGGAGACCACGGCAATCGGTGCCGCGTACTTGGCGGGTCTTGCCGTCGGCTATTGGGAAGACCTGGAAGAGCTGGAGCAAAATGCCCAGATCGTTAGGACCTTCCTTCCCCACATGTCCGCCGAGCGCCGCGAGCAAAACCTTGCGGGCTGGCGTGATGCAGTCAGGCGCTCGCTCAGCACCTCACAGTAGGGCTGCGATGGGCTGCTCGATACAACAAACCGCTAAACTAATGCATGGCGTGCGGCGGCAACATTGCTGCACGCCTTGTCAGCAAGGCCATCTTCCGGCCGCAATGAAAGGGGCAATCAACCCATGACCGTCACCTACGATACGTCCCGTGTGACCCTTGTCGATCACCCACTCGTCCAGCACAAGCTGTCGATCTTGCGCGACAAGAGCACTGGCACCAACCAGTTCCGCCAGCTCGTGCGCGAGCTTGCGCTCTTTGACGGCTACGAGGCCATGCGCGACCTGCCTATGGAAGACGTCGAGGTCGAGACCCCCATCACTACCGCCACGTTCAAACAGCTTGCCGGCAAGAAGCTCGCCATTGTTCCCATCCTGCGTGCGGGCCTCGGCATGGTCGATGGCATCCTCGACCTGGTGCCCTCCGCTCGCGTGGGCCACATCGGTATGGAGCGTGACGAGGTTACCCACGAGCCGCATGAGTATTACTGCAAGATGCCCAAGGATATCGACCAGCGCATCTGCCTGGTTGTTGACCCCATGCTCGCCACGGGCGGTTCGGCCGAGATGGCCATCAGCTACCTGCGCGAGCGCGGTGTTAAGGATATTCGCATGCTGTGTATCGTCGCCGCGCCCGAGGGCCTCAAGTCACTGACCGAAAAGGACCCCGACGTACATATTTATACCTGCGCCATCGATGACCATCTCAACGAGGCCGCCTACATCGTTCCCGGCCTGGGCGACGCCGGCGACCGCATCTACGGTACGCTCTAGTCGTTGGGCCTTGTCGGCTACGGTCACAAATACGAAGAAATGGTGCGCGCGGGCGAGCAAAAGTCGTCCACGCGCACTTCTGTTAACGGACGTTTTGCGCTGAGGGGTTCGAAAAAACGTATTACCGTACCTGCGGCATAAAGAAGGCCTTAAGAAAACGTACAGGTGCGTATTAACCGTTTGTTTTACGGTTGTACTTTAGCGATTGGCTCGTACAATAGTCACCAATGTTTGGCTGGGACTGTGCTGTGAGGCGTTAAAAAGGAAAGCGAGGAAGCCAGTGTTTCAGATAGCCGATCTGCTCGCTATCGTTGCAGGCGCCATCGCGGGCGCAATTGCCTTCCTTCCCTTTGTCTTTACGCTCAAGCCGGTTCTTGACGATAAGCAGAATGCGGACATGCTCAAGGGCATGGTGAGTCTGGCGGTCTCGGCAGTCGCCCTGCTCGTCTTTACCTTGGTTGTGTTTGCGTTGTTCGGAGAGGCATTTCGCATGTTCCTCCTGGGCGAGGCGATCGGCTTCGTGGTCTTTATGGCCGCCTGCACGGTTCGCGTCGCCAAGGCGCTGCGAGATCCTCATGAGGTCGAAAGGTAAGTCGTGGAAATTTTTGAAAAGCTGCCTGATGAGATTAATCATCTGGTCAGCGAGTTCAGCTCCACCCCTGTCGTGGGCGATCTGAGCTGCGGCATCACGCAGTACTCGTTTTGGCTGATCGTCTCCACGATCGTGCTCCTGATCGTCCTGGCCGTGTTCAAGAAGAAGCAGACCCTGGTTCCCAAGGGCTTCTTCGTCAACGGTTTCGAGTACATCATCGAGTACGTCGAGAACGATATCGGCAAGGGCGTCGTGGGTGAGAACTGGAAGAAGCACTTCCCGTTCCTGTGCTCGCTTTTCCTGTTCATCCTGATCAATAACATGATCGGCCTGATCCCGGGAATGAAGCCCGGCACCGGCGCAATCGGCTCCACCGCTGCGCTCGCCATCTTCGCCTTCGTGTACTTCATCTACTACGGATGCAAGGCTCACGGCGTGATCGGCTACATCAAGAGCCTCGCCCCGCAGGGCGTGAGCTTCCCGATGAACGTGCTTGTGTGGGTCGTCGAGCTTTTCTCGACCTTCCTGCGCCTCATCACGCTCGCCGTCCGTCTGTTCTGCAACATGTTCGCAGGACACGTGGTCATGGGCTCGTTCGCCATCATGGCGAGCATGTTCATGCAGCCGCTGCTTCAGCAGGTTTCCGCGGCCCACGCCGTCGGCGCCCTGCCTTCGCTGGCCTGGCTTGCCATCCTCATCCTGATCTATGCGATCGAGCTTGTGGTCGGCGCCATCCAGGCTTACGTCTTCACGGTCCTTACCGCCGTGTATGTCTCCGAGGCAGAGGAGGTCGCGGAGGAGGAGTAGTCTTCCGTTCGCGCCTTAAAGGTAAGGCAATTCGTTAAACCGCCGGTGCCCGTACCCATGGAGCCCGGCAGTTATAAAAAGGTTATCCTGCGTGAAATAAGACACGCACGACAAAGGAGGAATCGTGGGAGTTATCGGTTACGGTCTCGGTGTTATCGGCGCTGGTCTTGCTATCGGCCTGTCTGCTCTGGGTGCTACGGGTGCTATGGCCCGTCAGCCTGAGGTCCAGGGCCGCGTGTTCACCGTCTTCATCATGGGCTCCGCCTTCGGCGAGGCTCTGGCTCTGATCGGCTTCGTTGTCGCGCTGATCGTTAAATAGCACGGAGCGTCAAGTATGAATCTTTCATCCCAGAAGAGCGCGATCGCACTCTCCGCGTCCGCGGCCGCGCTGCTCATGCCGGTTTCCGCGTTCGCCGAGGACGGCGCTGCCGGTGCGGACATCCTCATCCCTAAGATGGCGGAGTTCATCCCGGCGCTTATCGCCTTCCTGATTATCTGGATCGTGCTGGCCAAGGTCGCCCTGCCGGGCATCATGAAAACCATGGAGGAGCGCGGCAAGAAGATCGAGGAGAGCCTCGACGAGGCCGAGAAGACCAAGCAGGAGGCCATCGCCAAGCGCTCTGAGTCCGACTCGATCGTCACCGACGCCCGTCGTCAGGCTGCCGACATCGTTCTCGAGGCCCGTAAGGACGCCGAGTCCGAGCGCGCCCGTATCATCGAGGCTGCTCACAAGGAGGCCGAGGAGATCATCGCCAAGGCCCATACGACCGTCGAGGACGAGCGCAAGTCCATCTACGCCGGTGCCGCGAGCTCCATCGCCGACCTGTCCGTTGCCGTCGCCACCAAGATCGTGGGCGAGGCACTCGAGGACGAGTCCGAGCAGAAGAAGCTCATCGAGCGCTACATCCAGGAAGCAGGTAGCCTGAATGCCGACTAGCCGCTATCAGGACAAGGTACTCGAGACCTACGCGCGCTCCCTTTTGGAAGCCGCCAAGGCCGAGAACCATGTGTTCGAGGACCTCGAGATAATCGAGCGCCTGGCTAGCGCCAGCCCCGAGATCATCGCCGTGCTCGACACCATGTCCAAGCGCGACCAGCTCGACCTTCTTCCCAAGGTGGCAGCTGCCTTTAAGTATGTTGCCGAGGAAGACGAGGATGTAGTGGGCGTGACCGTCACCACGGCGATCCCGCTCGACGACGAGCTGCGTCAAACCATCACTAAGAAATGCGAGCAGGACTTCGGCCGCAAGGTATTCCTTATCGAGCAGGTCGACCCGTCTATCGTGGGCGGCCTGGTGCTCGAGGCCCGCGGCGAGCGTCGTGACATTTCCGTCAAGACGCAGCTGCGCGTCGCGCAGGAGACCCTCGCAAACTCTGCTAATTCGTACGGAGGTGAAGCCTAATGTCCGAAACCCTCAATGCCCAGGATATCGCCAAGAAACTGCAGGAGCAGCTCACGAGCCTCTCCGCGACGGTCGATACGCATGAGGTTTCAACGGTCGACGAGGTAGGCGACGGCATCGCGCGTGTCTCCGGCCTCAAGAGCGCCATGGCAGGCGAGCTTCTGGAGTTCAAGAGCTCCGATACCGGTGAGACCGTCTTCGGCCTTGCCCAGAACCTTGACCGTGACGAGGTCGGCGCCGTTCTGTTTGGTGCCGTCGACTCCATCAAGGAAGGCGACGAGTGCCGCACCACTGGCCGCATTATGGATATCCCCGTGAGCCGTGCCATGCTCGGCCGCGTCGTCAATCCGCTCGGCCAGCCCATCGACGGTTTGGGTGACATCGTCGCCACGCATCGTCGCCCCATCGAGTTCAAGGCCCCCGGTGTCATCGACCGTACCCCGGTGTGCGAGCCGGTTCAGACCGGCCTGTTGGCCATCGACTCCATGGTGCCTATCGGCCGCGGTCAGCGTGAGCTCATCATCGGCGACCGTAAGACCGGTAAGACCGCCATTGCCATCGACGCTATCCTCAATCAGCGCGGCAAGGGCATGGTCTGCATCTATGTCGCCATCGGCCAGAAGGCCTCCACGGTTGCCAACATCCGCGAGACCCTCGCTCAGCACGGTGCGCTCGACTACACCATCATCGTTTCGGCCACCGCTGCCGATTCCGCCCCTATGCAGTACATCGCGCCTATGGCCGGTGCCGCTATCGGCGAGTTCTTCATGTACAACGGCGAGGACGGTAAGCCCGCCAGCGAGATCAACCCTGGCGGCCACGTGCTCGTCATCTACGATGACCTGTCCAAGCAGGCTGTGGCCTACCGTCAGATGTCGCTGACGCTGCATCGTCCGCCCGGACGCGAGGCCTATCCTGGTGACATCTTCTACCTGCACTCTCGTCTGCTCGAGCGTGCTGTCAAGATGTCCAAGAAGAACGGTTACGGCTCCATGACAGCTCTGCCGATCATCGAGACCCAGGACGGCGACGTCTCGGCCTACATTCCGACCAACGTCATTTCCATTACCGATGGTCAGATCTACCTGCAGTCCGAGCTCTTCTTCCAGGGCCAGCGCCCGGCAGTCGACGTGGGCATCTCCGTGTCCCGCGTCGGTGGCGATGCGCAGACCAAGGCCATGAAGCAGGTCGCCGGCAACCTCCGTCTGGACCTCGCTTCCTATCAGGAGCTCGCTGGCTTTACGCAGTTTGGCTCCGACCTTGACGAGGCTACTCAGAAGCAGCTGACCCATGGTGCCCGCATGACCGAGCTCCTTAAGCAGCCGCGCTACAAGCCGTTTGAGGTTGGCGAGCAGATCGTTACGCTGTTCGCTGGCAACGAGGGCTTCCTGGATGACCTGGAGATTGCCGACGTGCTGCCTTTCCGTGCCGAGCTCATCGAGTACATGGACAATGGCTTTGGCTCGCTGCTCGACAAGGTTCGCGCCAAGAAGATCGATGATGACACCAAGGCTGAGCTCTTGCGCGTCATCGGCGACTTCAAGCAGCAGTTCATGGCCAAGCACCATTCGGATGTTTCTGGATCAGAGGAGAACTAAGCCCCATGGCCAACCTTCGCGACATTAAGAAGCGAATCTCCTCGGTTACCACGACCAAGCAGATCACGCGCACGATGGAGATGGTCTCTACGGCCAAGATCCGTCGTGCTCTCGATCGCTCCAAGCAGGCCGAGCCCTATAAGGAGGCGCTGACCGACGTCATGTTGACGGTCGCCGGCGACGCCTCCTGTTCGGGCACCGATCCCATGCTGCAGAAGCATGAGAGCGTCAAGCATGGCCTGATTGTCGTTATTGCCTCGGACCGCGGCCTTGCCGGCGGTTTCAATACGACGGTGGAGCGCACGGCCGAAAAGCTCGCCGCTTCTTGGGCGAACGACGGCATCGAGTGCGAGATCATCGCGTGTGGGCGCAAACCGGCCACGTATTTCCGTGACCGCGAAAACGTCGTCATGCACTTTGAGGGCAACTCCTCTGAGCCCGATTTCAATCAGGCCCGCATGATCTCCTCTCATATCTGCGATGCGTATCGTGCCGGTGAGCTTGACCGTGTCGAGCTTGTCTACCACCACGCCAAGAACCGCGTGGATCAGGAGCTTCGCGTCGAGCATCTGTTGCCGCTCGACCCCGAGATGATCGCTATGGCCCACGGTCCGCGTAAGAACGAGACCGACGCCCCTAAGCGCATCTCGTCCACGTTCGAGTTCGTGCCCTCTCCCGAGCATGTTCTCGGCAAGCTTGTGCCGTCTTATATCCTGACGGTCATCTACCAGGCCCTGATCGATTCGGCGGCTGCCGAGCAGGGTGCACGCCGCAAGGCCATGCACTCCGCGACGGAAAACGCCACCGCGATCATCTCGACCCTTACCCGCACGTATAGTCGCGTGCGCCAGGCTTCGATCACGACCGAGATTAACGAGATCGTCGGCGGAGCCTCAGCATTGGAGGAACAGTAATGGCTAATAACACCGTAAAGCTTGCGGTCGAGGAAGCCACCAAGAAGACGACTGCCGGTGATGGTCGCATCGTGCGAATCATCGGCCCTGTCGTCGACGTCAAGTTTGACGGCGCGGTGCCCCCGATCTACAACGCGCTCACGGTCGAGGCCGAGACCCCGATCGGTCACCTGAGCACGATCCTCGAGGTCGAGAGCCAGCTTCCGGGCGGCGTCGTCCGCACGGTCGCCATGTCCTCGACCGACGGCCTGCAGCGCGGCCTCATCGCCACCGATACCGGTGAGCCCATGAAGATGCCCGTTGGTCCCAAGACGCTCGGCCGCATTTGGAACGTCATGGGCAAGCCCGTCGACGGCAAGCCCATGCCCGAGGTGGAGGAGTTCTACCCCATCCACCATGCAGCGCCCCGTTTCGACGAGCTCACCACCAAGACCGAGATCTTCGAGACCGGCATCAAGGCTGTCGACCTGCTCGAGCCCTACATCCGTGGCGGCAAGACGGGCCTGTTCGGCGGCGCCGGCGTCGGCAAGACCGTTCTGATTCAGGAGCTCATCAACAACCTCGCCCAGGAGCACGGCGGCACCTCGGTGTTCACCGGCGTCGGCGAGCGTACCCGCGAGGGCACCGACCTGTTCCTCGAGATGAGCGAGTCTGGCGTTATCGACAAGACCTGCTTGGTCTATGGTCAGATGAACGAGCCGCCCGGAGCGCGTCTGCGCATCGGTCTGGCCGGCCTTACTACCGCTGAGTATTTCCGTGATCGTGGCCAGGACGTTCTGCTGTTCATCGACAACATCTTCCGCTTCTCCCAGGCAGGTTCCGAGGTTTCCGCACTGCTGGGCCGTATGCCGTCCGCCGTTGGTTACCAGCCCACGCTGGCAACCGAGATGGGCGACCTCCAGGAGCGCATTACCTCGACCAAGACGGGCTCCATTACCTCCGTCCAGGCTGTCTACGTCCCCGCAGACGACCTGACCGACCCGGCGCCTGCCACAACGTTTACGCACCTCGACGCCACCACGGTTCTTTCGCGTAGCATTTCGTCGCTCGGCCTGTTCCCGGCTATCGACCCGCTCGCATCTTCCTCCGACGCTCTCGATCCCTCGATCGTCGGCGAGGAGCACTACCGTGTCGCCGTCAAGGTCCAGGAGCTCCTGCAGGAGTACTCCGACCTTCAGGACATCATCGCCATTCTGGGTATGGACGAGCTGTCCGAGGAGCAGCGCCTTACGGTCAACCGTGCCCGTAAGATTCAGCAGTTCCTCTCGCAGTCCTTCCACGTCGCCGAGAAGTTCACCGGCAACCCCGGTGTCTACGTCCGCGTCGAGGATACCGTCCGCTCTTTCGCCGAGATTGTCGACGGCAAGGCCGATGACCTGCCCGAGCAGGCTTTCCGCTATGCTTCCACGATTGAGGACGTGCGCGAGCGCGCCCGCAAGATGGGGGAGAAGTAGGTTATGCGTATCCGCATCGTGTGCCCCGTGAGCTGCGCCTATGAGGGCGACGCTGCGTTTGTGTCGATTCCGTCCACGGATGGCGAGTTTGGCGTTCTGCCTGCTCACTCCAGCGAGATCTGCACGATCGACCGCGGTTACGTTCGCGTTTCCGATAAGGCCATGGGCACTGTCGACCACACGTTTGCCGTGGCCGGCGGCTATGCCCAGGTTGCGGACGATGTCGTGACCGTTCTCGCCGAGCGCGCTTGCGATTTGGCGACCGTCGATGCCGACAAGCTTAAAGCTGATATTCAAGGTTTTGAAGAGAAGCTGGGTAATTTGTCGGAGGATGATGCACGCCGCGCCTACCTCTATAATGAAATCGCATGGTGTAAGCTCAAGCTTGCCCAATAGTCAAACGATTTAGCGTTCGACCATTTGCGAACACATCATGCCCGGGATGGCTCAGCCATCCCGGGCATGCTTTTTGAAAGGGTAGACCTTGGATATTATCCGCGTTGAGGGTGGCCACGCCATCGGAGGCTCCGTGCCCGTTTCGGGCGCCAAGAACTCCGCACTCAAACTCATGGCGGCAACGCTTCTGGCGCCGGGCAAGACGACGCTGCAGAACGTGCCCGATATTTCCGATGTCCACGTGATGGGCAAGGTGCTCAAGGGCATGGGCGCTACGATCGATGTTCTCGACGAGCACACGCTCGAGATTGATACCTCTCAGGTCGATTCTTGGGAGGCCCCCTACGAGCTCGTCGCCAAGATGCGTGCTTCCACCGCCGTGATGGGACCCCTGCTGGGCCGCTTCCATCGCGCCAAGATCGCCATGCCGGGCGGCTGCAACCTGGGTGCTCGCAAGATCGATATGCACATTCTTGGTCTCGAGGCCCTGGGCGTAGAGTTCGATACCGCCCACGGCTACATCAACGCTAATGCGCCCCAAGGTCTGCGCGGTACCACCGTTACGCTCGAGTTCGCCAGCGTCGGTGCGACCGAGAACCTCATCATGGCATCCGTGCGCGCGCAGGGCACCACGGTTATCGACAATGCCGCCCGCGAGCCCGAGATCGTCGATCTCGCCAACATGCTCAACGAGATGGGCGCCAAGATTGTTGGCGCCGGTACGCCTGTCGTGACCATCGAGGGCGTGGAAGAACTGCATCCTGTTACCCATCGCGTAGTGGGCGACCGCATCGAGGCCGGTACCTTTATCGTTGCCGGTGCGTTGATGGCCGACGATCGTGGTGTCGATGTCACGGGCTTTTGCCCCATTCACTTGGGCATGGTGCTCAAGAAGATGGAGCTCATGGGTATCGACTGCGAGCGCGTCGAGGATGGCGTCCATGTGAACCGTGCCGAGCGTATCAAGCCGGTCGACATCCAAACGCTTCCGTTCCCCGGCTTCCCGACGGACATGCAGGCGCAGATTATGGTGCTCTCCGCTCTCGCCGACGGCAGTTCCGTTATTACCGAGAACATCTTCGAGAATCGCTTTATGTTTGCCTCTGAGCTGGTGCGCATGGGTGCCGACATTCGTATCGAGAGCCATCATGCCATGATTCATGGCGTCAAGGGTTTCTCGGGTGCACAGGTTACCTCGCCCGATCTGCGTGGCGGAGCGGCCCTCGTCGTAGCGGGCTTGATCGCCGACGGGACGACCGAGGTTTCGGCTATCCATCACATCAAGCGCGGCTACGAGCAGTTTGTCGAAAAGCTGCAGGCGCTCGGCGCGCATGTCGAGCATGCTACCGTCCCCGATCCCGTCATCTACTAATACAGGTTGCCTATGTTTAATAAAAAGCCCCTCGCGGATACCACCGCCCGAAGACCCTCAACTGGTGCGCAGGCCAAGATCTACAGTCGCGATAACGTGGCTCGCTATTCCGAGCGCGCTCGTCAACGTCGTCGTAGCCACACGATTCGTCACGTCGCGCTCATTGTCGTGCTTGGTGTGCTGCTGAGTGCCACTACCGCTGCCGGCCTGTGGTTTGCCACCATTATGGGCAAGCTCGGCGATTCTAATGTCATTACCGACAATCTGCGTCGGGTTCTGGTTGACACCGATGAGGCAAAGGATCCGTTCTACGTGCTGCTTCTTGGCACCGACGGCCGTCCGGGCGAGGATACGTATCGTGCCGACTCGATTATCCTGGCACGCATCGACCCCACGCAAAAGCAGGCGACGCTCATTTCCGTTCCGCGCGACACCAAGGTCGAGTACAAGGGCGAGACCATGAAGATCAACGCCTGCCATACCGTTGGCGGCGCCGAGGCCATGGTCGAGGCGGTCAACGAGCTGTGCGGTGTTCAGATTTCCCACTATGCCGAGGTCAGCTTCGACGGTATGCAGGCGCTGATTGATTCGGTTGGCGGTATCGACATTAACGCAACCGATGATGTTGACGACCCCGAGCACCTGGATATTAAGATTACCGCTGGCCAGCAGCATATGGACGGTGCCACCGCCCTTACCTATGCCCGCTGCCGCTACACCTATGCCGACGGCGATTACACACGCATGCGCCACCAGCGTCAGGTGCTTGGCGCCCTTGCCAACCAGATTCTCAATAACTTCGATGCCACGAAGATTTTTGGCCTGGTTAATTCGCTGTCCGATATGCTCGTAACCGATATGAGCGTTCAGGATATCGTGGCTACGGTCAACGCCATGCGCGGTATGGATGTCGACGGTATCTACTCGGCCAACCTGCCCTCGTACGCCGACGACAGCACCATGATCGACGGTGTGAGCTACGTCTTTGTCTACGAGGACGAGCTCAAGGAAATGATGGAGCGCGTCGATGCCGGCAAGGATCCCAAGGGTCCCAACACCATGGGTCTTTCCGACGGTTCCAGCTCTACAATCGGCGACCTGAACAACAACACGTCTGACGACTACGCAAACGGTACCGCAACCTCATCGGTCAGCTCTGACGATTCCGATGACTCAAGCGATTCGAGCGATTCGGACTACTACGAAGAGCCCACCGGCGACGGTAACGGCTACGAGGCCAACTACTAAGTTACGGCGTTTTACCAAACGCCGTAACGGCTCGACGCTGCGCGCCGCCCAAGGCGACAATTTGTCATTCAAAAGGCAGGGCATGACCAGAAGGTCAATGCCCTGCCTTTTTCATGCCAACTTGTTCGCCTTGGACGTCGCTCGCTGACGTTGGCTCAACCTGCGGTGCTGACTACTCCCCTTGCACCAAAAACCGCCCCGTTCTCGGTTTTGAGGACGGGGCGGTTTTGCTTACCTAGATTGTTCGAGTTCCCTATGCAAAGCGGGCGACGAGCTCCTGGAGCACGTCGGTCATCTTGACGAGCGAACTGACCGGGACGAACTCGTTGACGCCGTGGTAGCAATAGCCGCCGGTGGAAAGGTTGGGGCAGGGCAGACCGCGGAACGACAGCTGGGCGCCGTCGGTGCCGCCACGAATTGGCAGCACTTGGGGCTCAACGCCGCAGGCAAGGTAGGCTTCCTTGGCAACATCAATAAGCTCGGGATAGTCACGAACGATCTCGGCCATATTTCGATACTGCTGCTTAATCTCGACCGTCACGCGCTCCTCACCCAGACGCTGGTTGAGCATCGAGGCAGCGGCATCAATAAGGTCGAGTTTCTGCTGGAACTTGGCGGCGTCATGGTCGCGGACGATATAGCGCGCTGTGGCGTGATCGACGGTCGCAGATACACCCTCAAGGTGATAAAAGCCCTCGTAGCCTTCCGTATACTCCGGGCGCTGTACGTAGGGGAGCAACGCGTTGAAGTCGCAGAACAGATTGCCTGCGTTGACCATACGGCCCTTAGCGTCGCCCGGGTGGATGGACTGGCCCTCAAAGCAGACGGTCGCCTCGGCGGCGTTAAAGCATTCCCACTCCAGTTCGCCGATGGGGCCGCCGTCGACCGTGTAGGCGTACTTGCAGCCAAAGGTATCGATATCCAACAGCTCGGCTCCGTGGCCGATCTCCTCGTCAGGGCAGAAGCAAATGCCGAGTGCGGGATGGGGCAGAGAAGGGTCCTGAGCGATACGCGCGACAAGCGACATGATCTCGGCGACGCCTGCCTTGTCGTCCGCGCCCAGCAGCGTGGTGCCATCGCTGCAGACCAGGTCCTCACCTGCGAGGTCGTTCAGGGCGGGAAGCTTGGCGGTACTCATGGCAACGGGCTTACCGTCAACCGTGCCGCAGACCAGGTCGCCGCCTTCGTAGTGTACGATGTGCGGTTTCACGCCGGCACCCGGTGCAACTTCGGTGGTGTCGAGATGGGCGATCAGGCCCAGGGCGGGCTTGTCCTCAGCGCCCGCACTTGCGGGGATATGCGCGCAGACATAGGCGTGCTCGGTCACGTGGGCATCTTCCGCACCAAGCTCGCGCAGCTCTTCAGCCAGCACGTTGGCAAGGTCAAACTGAACGGCGCTCGAGGGTACCTGGTCGCAGTTTGCATCCTCGGACTGCGTGTTGATCTGGACGTAGCGCAAAAAGCGCTCGAGGACATCGGGGTTCGTGGTGGTGTTTTCCATAAAGACCGCTCCAATCTTGGTCGTCGTGTGCAACAAGAACTCTAGCACGGTATGCCACGGCATACCGCGACGCTTGGATGGGGTAGAATCAGCCATTGAATGCAGAAGGGACGGAAGATCATGGATACGACAAATAGCTCGCGTGAACTACATCTGACGGTGGCGAACGAAGACTACTTGGAGTGCATGGTTCGCATTGAAAGCGAAGAGGGGGAAACCAACGGCGTTCGATCGGTCGACATCGCGCAGCGCCTTGGCGTCTCCAAGGCATCGGTCAATAAAGCGGTTTCGGCTCTCAAGGCATCCGAGCTTGTCGAGCAATCGCACTACGGCAAGGTGATCCTGACCGATCGCGGCCGCGAGGTTGGCACGGCTATCTGGTACCGTCATCGCCTCATCCGCACGTTTTTGGTTCAGGAGCTCGGTGTCGAATTTGAGCGAGCCGATTCCGAGGCCTGCATGATGGAGCATGCGCTATCCGAGGACACGATGAGCCGCTGGCTCGCCTATCTCGAAAAGCAGGGAATCAGCGTCGAGGAATAGCGGGATATATATGGATACGAGTTATTACAACCGCTTTGGTGCCGAGGAACTTACGCGCCGCTTGTCGAGCGAGACCTTGTTGGCGCAGGGCCCCATGGGCAGTGTTTTGTTGAGTGAGTACGATGCCGCCGACATTCCACCGGCGTTTTGGAATCTGGCAGAGCCGCAGACCGTTTCTCGTATCCATCGCTTGTATGTCGCCGCCGGCGCGCAGGTGCTCATTACCAATACCTTTCAGGCATCGAGCTATGCCCTCAAGCACGACCAGATTGCGCCGTCCGTGGCGGAGGTCAATCGCGGGGCCGTCGACGATGCCCGCCAGGCGCACCCTCAGCTACTGCTGGGCTCGATGGGCCCGATCGGTATTGAGTGGTTTGCCGAGGACTCTGTCGAGTATCGTGAAATCCGCGGCATTGCGCGCGAACAGGCGCACGCCTTGCTCAATGCTGGTGTTGACGGTCTGCTGATCGAGACGGTGACGTCTATCCGTAATCTGCAGCCCATGCTTGCCGGCGCCCGAGATGCCGCCGACGGCATGCCTGTTCTGGTGAGTTTTGTCGTTGACGATAAAGGCGACCTGCTGGGCGATGGCCTCAACATCGAGGCAGCCGTTTTGTACGCCGAAAAACACGGCGCAAACTCGGTTGGTGTTAATTGCTGTTCGCTTGCGGCCGCGAATGCGGCGGTGCCCAGGATGGTTGCATCGGCGACTACTCCCGTTACGGTGCGTCCCAACGTAGGCGATCCGGTCCAGACTCAGGATGGCCCCGTATGGCACGAGAACCCCGAAGCTTTCGCGCGCGCATGCATCGAATGGAGACATGCCGGTGCCGCAATGGTGGGCAGTTGCTGTGGAACCACGGCAATCACTACGGCAGCGATGGCCGAGGCGCTCGATATATAAAGGGCAAAACCGCTCCATACGGGGCGGTTTTTTTATTGCTTGCATGTCCTCGGCGGCATTTGCCCAAATGGTGAATGCTGGTGCCAGCAGGTTGCCGAGTGCGTGTTGCGGGTATACCTCACGCGTACCATGATCCAAACACTGTGAGGTGTCTGCGCGTGTGCGCGATAATTCATTTTGGAACTGACGGTTGGCGCGCTCGCGTCGATGAGGACTTCACTGCCGATAACGTTGCCCGTATCGCCGATGCCGTCGGCGAGTTGTGGCAAAAGACCAATCCGGGCAAAACGGTATATATAGGGTTCGACACCCGGCCCCTGGCGAGCGAGTTCGCTGAGCTTGCGGCGGGCGTGCTAGCAGCGCACGGGCTGGACGCCGTGCTCGCTTCGCGACCTGTTCCGACCCCTGCCCTTACGTGGGCGGCGGCTTATGACGGTGAGGCGTGCGGCGCGCTCATGGTGACGGGGTCCCATCATCCGCAGGGTTATCTGTGCCTCAAGATTCGCATGGGTGACGGCTCGACCGCCAACCAGGATGTCATCGAAGAGCTCGAAGAGACCATGGCTCCCGAGCCAATGGGGATCGAGGGGCAATAT
Organism: uncultured Collinsella sp.; assembly: GCA_900545745.1. Lineage (GTDB taxonomy): Bacteria > Actinomycetota > Coriobacteriia > Coriobacteriales > Coriobacteriaceae > Collinsella. The sequence continues at coordinate 1,419 of URAD01000028.1, read as the reverse complement.
CGCACCGCGGATATCATTCCTGACTATATGCAGGCGGTGGCATCGTTTGTCGATGCCGAAGCCATCCGCGGCGCGCACCTGCGCGTGGTTGTCGATCCCATGGGCGGCGCAGCCCAGGGTTATCTAGCCGACTTGCTGCGCGAGCTTGGCGTTGAGGTGCACGAGATTCACGCCGGGCAGGCGTCTGACCAAGAAGATATCTGCCCCGACCCCGTTGAGCCTTGGGTGGACGCTTGCGAGCGCACGGTTATCGATGACGGAGCTTGCGCTGGTCTGGTGACCGACGGCGACGCCGACCGTATCGGTGCGGTTGACGAGCGCGGCAGATATATACATCCGCATCAGATCATGGCGCTCGTTTTGGGCGACTTGGTTCAATTTCGTAATTTGGAGGGGCGCGTCGTCGTCAATCTTTCATGCTCGACGCTCGTGCGTCGCATTGCCGAGGCGCTTGGCTGCCGCGTGACCGTCAAACCAGTCGGTTTCAAATATATAGCGGCGGAGATGAAGAAGGGCGGCGTCCTCATAGGCGGTGAAGAAGCCGGTGGTATCGGCATCGCCGCGCATATGCCCGAGCGCGATGGAATCCTCGCCTGTCTGATTCTGTGTGAGCTTATGGCTAAGACGGACGCGCCTTTGGGCGTTCTGGTCGACCAACTCGAGGACAGTTTTGGTAAGACGAGTTACGGTCGACGGGATTTGCGCCTTGAGGCCGAAGATGCCGAAACGTTACGAACCCTGCTGCCGGGCGTAAACCCCAAGTCGATTTGTGGCAAGGTGCCGCAAAACGTTAGTCATATGGATGGCTTGCGTTTGGCATTCGAGGATGACACGTGGCTGCTGGTTCGTCCTAGCGGGACCGAACCAGTGGTGCGCGTCTACGCCGAGGGGTTCTCGGTGGAAGAACGTGATGAGTTGCTCGATGCTGGCTGTGCTTTAGCTAGGGGGACGTATCCGCTTTAACCATGAGACTGCCTTATATAAAGAGATGCTCGGCGAGCGGTAGGTAACGGCTGGCAAACGTTAGTCGGATCCCAAGATGTGTAGGAAATGTGTACGCCCAGATTCCCGCCCCCGGGGCCCCTCCGGTCTGGCAATATATCTCCTTGCCGCGCGGCCCGGTCGGACCGGATGAGCCGCAAAGCGTGCACCTTGAGAACCGGATACTGCGAGGATGGACACTTCAAGTGTCGCATCCGGGCAGACATCGAACCATTTGAAATGGTCTAACTTGGATTTGTTTTTCGCAAGGCCGCCGAGAGGCGGCCCCGAGAAATTCCTTTTCCTATACTAGAACCATATGAATCGAACGGAACCGATCAGCGAATGACTGAGAGGACCGGACGGGCTCGAAGCCCATATATTTTGGACGGAGAGTTCGATCCTGGCTCAGGATGAACGCTGGCGGCGCGCCTAACA
>URAD01000027.1 GCA_900545745.1 uncultured Collinsella sp. | reverse complement strand
ATCTGCCTGCCCTGGGGCTCCAGCTGCACCATCGTCACCAAGCTCGCCGGCGTGCTCGGCGTTGAGCTTTCCGACGTCCAGGCCAAGCTGCTGCTCTCGGCCATGATGACCGACACGCTCATGCTCAAGAGCCCCACCACCACCGATGTCGACCGCGCCGTCGCCGCCAAGCTCGGCGAGCAGGTGGGCGTCGACCCGGTCAAGTTTGGCATGGAGGTCTTCCTTACCCGTCCGTCTGGCTCCTTCACCGCAGCCGAGATGGTCGGCAACGACATCAAGATGTTCGAGCCCGCCGGCAAGAAACTGCTCATCGGCCAGTACGAGACCGTTGACAAGAGCCGCGCTCTCGGCATGATCGACGAGATCCGCGAGGCCATGCGCGCCTACGCCGCCGAGAAGGGTGCCGACGGCATCGTCCTATGCATCACCGACATCATGGAGGAGGGCTCGCAGGTCCTGCTCGAGGGCGAGACCGAGGCTGCTCAGAAGGGCCTGGGCATTGCCGACGAGCACGACGGCGTCTGGATGCCGGGCGTCCTTTCCCGTAAGAAGCAGGTCGCTGCCCCCATCATGGCCGCCTGCTAGGTTTAGTTGACCAAACGCCACGACCGGATCGCGGACGCCCCGCGCTCCGGTCGTTTTTTGTGCGCGGGGCCGCGTCCGCTATTGGACGGGCGCCCGTGCCGTTGAGCAAATAATGTTCAACCTGTGGTTCCGCTTTTCGGCCGCGCCTGCGTGCTTGTCGTGCAGGGTAGGCTAGATGCAAGCGTAATACGTTAGAGCGCGGCGCCGCCACTTGGGCGGGCCGTGCTTTTTTAAGACGGGAGCTTTCCCGTGAAAGGAGCCGCCCATGGCAGCAACTGAGCAGCTGTTCAACGTCCGTGAGCGCAAGCGCTTTGAACGCCACGACATTTGGGAGCGCATTGCCGAGAACGGCACGATTTCCGCCGCCGTCATGGTCTTCGCCGCCATCGCCGCCGTCATTTGCGCCAATACCGATGCCTACGAGGCCATCCATCACTTTTTGGAGACCCCGCTGTATGTGGGTCTGGGCAACCTTACGGCCGGTCTTACCGTTGAACTTTTCGTCAACGACTTCCTCATGGCGATTTTCTTTTTGTTGGTGGGCATTGAGCTTAAGTACGAGATGACGGTCGGCGAGCTCAAGAATCCGCGTCAGGCCATGCTTCCCATGCTGGCGGCCGTGGGCGGCGTCGTCGTTCCCGCCTGCATCTACCTGATCTTTAACCATGCCGGCGCCCGCAACGGTTGGGCCATCCCCATGGCAACCGATATTGCCTTTGCGCTGGGCGTGCTGTCGCTTTTGGGCAACCGCGTGCCCAACGGCGTGCGCGTGTTCTTCTCGACGCTCGCCATCGCCGACGACCTCATCTCCATCGCTGCCATCGCCATCTTCTACGGTCAGAGCCCCAATCCGTTTTGGTTGGGCGCCGCCGCGCTGGTGACCTGCGCGCTCGTGTGGCTCAACAAGACGCAGCATTACCGCCTTGCCCCGTATTCGGTGCTGGGCCTGCTGCTGTGGTTCTGCATGTTTAAGAGCGGCGTGCACGCCACGCTTGCCGGCGTTATCTTGGCCTTTACCATCCCGGCCAAGTGCGGCGTCAAGCTCGATAGTCTGACTGACTGGCTGGGCGAGTGCCTGCCGCTGCTTGATGACCGCTACGACGACGAGGCACACATCCTGGGCCAGCATGACTTTACCGTCTCGACCACCAGGGTCGAGCGCGTCATGCACCGCGTGACCCCGCCGCTCATCCGCATGGAGCGTCTGATCTCCACGCCGGTCAACTTTGTGATTCTGCCGATCTTTGCGTTCGTGAACGCACAGGTTCGCCTAGTGGGTGTGGATATGAGCACGCTGCTCACCGACCCGGTGACGCTCGGCGTGTACTTTGGCATGCTGCTGGGCAAGCCGATCGGCATCTTTGGCATGACGTTTGCCCTGGTTAAGTTTAGGGTCTGCGAGCTGCCGCATAACGTTAACTGGCACATGATTGCCGGTGTGGGCATTCTGGGCGGCATCGGCTTCACCATGTCGATCCTCATCAGCGGCCTTGCCTTCCCGACGGCCCAGTTTGAGGTTCTGGCTGCCAAGGCCGCCATCCTTGCCGGTTCGGTCACCGCTGCCGTGCTCGGTATGATCTACATGAGCGTGGTCTGCAAACACCCCGCGCCCAAGGACGAGTAAGAGCACATACAAGTTTGAAAACGCCGCCTGTGAACACCATCACAAGCGGCGTTTTAGTCATTGGGGACGTTCTTAAACGACTAGGTTTATTCCACCGTTCCGTAGACGGCGCCCCAGCCGTGGGCGGCAAGGGCGGAGTTGAGCTGGTCGCAAAGCGATTGGCGGTCGTAGTAGCCGGGCGGCAATAGGTTCACGATTTCCATGAGATCGGGCGCCAGGTCCAAGATCTCGGCCTGTACGATGAGATCCAGGCGGTCGATGGCGCGGCGGTCGTAAAACAGCCCGTCGACCAGGCGCTGCAGGTCGCCGAATTCCTCGGCCTGGAACGATCCGTACTCCATAGTGCCTCCTTGGGCGCCCCACGCCGGCATGCGCGGCGATTCGTAATTCATTGCGATGGACTTAATCTATCACGGCTTCATAACGTTGCGACGGTGGCGGTCTATACTTAGACGAACTGCAACGTACCGCTTCGCGAAAGGTCGCATCCCATGCAGACGATCTACCAGAAGATGGAAACCACCGAACTCGATGCCGCCATCGAGGCGCTCAAGGCCGAGGTCGCCGAGGTCAAGGCCAAGGGCCTGGCGCTCGACATGGCCCGCGGCAAGCCGTCGCCCTCCCAGGTGGACATCTCTCGACCCATGCTCGATATCCTCAATGCCGATGCCGATCTGCACGATGGCAACGTCGACTGCTCCAACTACGGCTGCTTTGAGGGCATTCCCTCGGCACGCAAGCTAGCGGGGGAGTTCCTGGGTTGCCCCGCTGAGCAGACGCTCGTGCTGGGTTCGTCGAGTTTGCTGATCGAGCACGATATCGCCGGTATGTTCTGGCGTTGCGGCTCATGTGGTAGCGACCCTTGGGAGGCTTACGAGGCCGCGCACGACGGCAAGAAGGTCAAGTTCCTGTGCCCGGTTCCCGGCTACGACCGCCACTTTGGCATCACCGCCGATCTGGGTATCGAGAACGTCCCCGTCGCGATGACTGACAACGGCCCCGACATGGACGAGGTCGAGCGCCTCGTTGCCGCCGACGATTCCATCAAGGGCATCTGGTGCGTGCCCAAGTATTCCAACCCCACGGGCATCACCTTTAGCGAGGACACTGTGCGCCGCCTGGTTGAGATGCCCACGGCCGCGCCCGATTTCCGCATCTTCTGGGACAACGCCTACTGCGTGCATGACCTGTACGACGAGACCGATGAGCTCGCCAACATCTTTGACCTCGCTCGCGCGGCGGGCACCGAGGATCGCGTGGTGGCCTTTGCATCGACGTCCAAGATCACCTTTCCGGGCGCCGGTATCGGCTTTATCGGTGCGAGCCCCGCGGTTATCGCGGAGTTCTCCAAGCGCCTGAAGGCCGGCCTCATCAGCGCCGATAAGCTCAACCAACTGCGCCACGTGCGTTTCCTTCCCACCATCGAGGCGGTCAGGGAGCACATGAAAAAGCACGCCGAGTTCCTGCGTCCGCGCTTTAAGGCCGTTGAGCGCAAGCTCACCGAGGGCCTGGGCGATACGGGTTGCGCTACCTGGACGCATCCTCGCGGCGGCTACTTTGTGAGCTTCGATGGTCCCGAGGGCTCGGCCCAAAAGGCCGCTGCGCTTTGTGCTGACCTGGGCGTCAAGCTCACGCCGGCCGGTGCTACCTGGCCCTATGGCAAGGACCCGCGCGATACCAACATCCGCATCGCGCCGAGCTATCCCACGGTCGAGGACCTGGAGGCCGCGCTCGATGTGCTGGTGCTGGCCGTTAAGCTTGTCGCTGCCGAGCTCGCGCGTGCCGAGCGCGCCTAACGCGCGGCTTCCCGTACTATCCGCACCTTCGATACGTAAAGGAGCATATACATGGATTTGGGTATTTCCACCAACCCCACGCCAGAGCTCTACACCATTAAGGTAACCGGCGAGATCGACATCTCTAACGCCGATAGCCTGCGCAATGCCATCGACCTGGCGCTCGAGCAGCCCACTGAGGCCGTTGAGCTCGATTTTGCCCAGGTGAGCTACATCGATTCAACGGGCATTGGCGTGCTCGTGGGCGCCGCGCACCACGCGGTCGACCACGGCAAGCGTTTTAGCTGCACCAATGTGCAGCCCCCGGTAATGCGCGTGGTTCAGCTGTTGGGTGTCGACCAGGAGATTTCGATCACCGCTGCATAATCTTTGCCCCCAAAAGGGCGTGCCGTTTGGCATATGTTTGTGATGCGCTCGGACGTTTTGGCGTCCGGGCGCTATACTTGACCGAATGAATAGACGAGTTCCGGCCGAATGGCGCGGTGCGGGCTCGACTCACATCGAGCCTTGGAGGTATGTGTGTTTGGTATTGGAGAGGGTGAGCTCGCGATCATCGTGGTCTTCGGCTTTTTGCTGTTTGGCCCGGATAAGCTCCCGCAGATGGGCCGCACGATCGGCCGTGCCATCCGTCAGTTCCGCGAGACGCAGGAAAAGATGACGGCCGTTGTTCAGTCTGAGATTATCGATCCGGTAAGCGAGGCCGCTTCGGCACCGGTCAAGCCCAAGAAGACTGCCGTCGATGACGATTCCGATGCGGACAAGGATGCCGCCGAGACGGCAGCGCCCGCCAAGAAGGAGACCTTTGCCGAGCGCCGTGCCCGCCTTGCTGCCGAGAAGGCCGCGAGCGAGGCTGCCGCCGAGGGCGAGGGTGCTGCTGAGGAGGCCGAGGGTGCCGAGCCTGCCGCTGCCGCCGAGCCTGTCGTCGAGCCCGAGCCTGCTGCAGAACCGGAGCCCGAGCCCGAGCCGGTAGAGCCCACGACGGCCGACCTCTACGCCCGTCGTCCCCGCAAGCGCAAGGCCGTCGTCGACCAGCTCGCCCGCGAGCTCGAGGCCGAGGACGACGCCGCTGCCGCCGACGCCTCGAAGGGAGGCGATGAGTAATGCCTATCGGACCTGCGCGCATGCCGCTCTTCGATCACCTGGGAGAGCTCCGTCGCCGCCTGACTATCGTGGTCGTGTCGGTGTTTGCCGCCGCCATCGTGCTGTATTTCGCCACGCCCGTGGTGCTCGACATCCTGGAAGACCCCATCCGCTCCTTTGTGCCGGACGGTAAGTTCTACATCACCACCACGCTCGGCGGCTTTGGCCTGCGCTTCTCGCTGGCCATCAAGATGGCCGTGGTCATGTGCACGCCCATGATCATCTGGCAGATTCTAGCATTTTTCCTGCCGGCGCTGCGTCCCAACGAGCGCAAATGGGTCGTGCCCACGGTGCTCGCCTCGACGGTGCTGTTCTTCCTGGGCGCCATCTTCTGCTATTTCATCATCATCCCGGCGGGCTTTGAGTGGCTTATCGGCGAGACCTCGGCCGTCGCCACGGCGCTGCCCGACCTGGAGAACTACGTCAACATGGAGCTGCTCTTTATGATCGGCTTTGGCGTGGCGTTTGAGCTGCCGCTTATCATCTTCTACCTGTCCGTCTTCCACATCGTGTCCTACGCGGCCTTCCGCGGCGCCTGGCGCTACGTGTACGTGGGCCTGCTTGTGGGCTCGGCTGTGATTACGCCCGACGGCTCGCCCGTTACGCTGGGCCTCATGTATGGTGCCCTGCTCTCGCTCTACGAGATTTCGCTCGCCATTGCCCGCGTGGTCATTACCGCGCGCGAGGGCAAGGAGGGCTTGTTTGTGAGCCGTCTGGACCTGTTCTCGGACGATGAGGACGACGAGGAGTAAATCGGTATGCACGAGGTTGGCATTGTCAACGGCATACTCGATACAGTGATTCGCGCGGCGCGTGGGGCGGGGGCCTCGCGCGCCGTTTTGGTAACGCTGCGTATCGGGGATATGACCGAAGTTGTGCGCGAGGCGCTCGACTTTGCGTGGGAGACATTTCGCGATGAGGACCCGCTCACGCAAGGCTGCGAGCTTGCCGTGGAGGAGGTCCATCCACAAAGCGAGTGCCTGGACTGCGGCGAGGTTTTCGACCACGATCGCTTCCATTGCCGCTGCCCCCAATGTGGCGGCGCCAACGTGCGCCTGTTGCACGGCCGCGAGCTCGACATCGCCAGTATAGAAATCGAAACCCCCGACGATTAGCCCGCCAGCCACCTGGGGACGGGTATAAATGTTGGAAATTAAGGAGTGCCGAATATGGCCGAGAAAACGATTGATATCGCGTCGCCGATTCTGTCGCGCAATGAGCGCCTGGCAGATCAGCTGCGACAGCGATTTAAAGAGACAAACACCTATGTGATCAATGTGCTGTCAAGCCCCGGCTCGGGCAAGACTACCACGATCCTGGGCACCAACGAGCGTCTACGTGACAAGGCCGGCCTGCGCTGTGCCGTCATCGAGGGCGATATCGCCTCGGATGTCGACGCCATCACCATGAAGGAAGCCGGCATGCCCGCCATCCAGATCAACACGGGCGGCCTGTGCCATCTCGAGGGCAACATGATCATGGAGGCCGTTGACGCCTTCGACCAGGCTGTGGGTCTTCAAAACATCGACGTCATCTTTATCGAAAACGTGGGTAACCTGGTCTGCCCAGTCGACTTTGACCTGGGCGAGAACCTGTCCATCATGATCCTCTCGATGCCCGAGGGCGACGACAAGCCCATCAAGTACCCGGGCATCTTCCAGCACGCCGGCGCGCAGCTGCTCAATAAGGTCGACGTGGCCCCGGCTTTCGATTTTGACATGGATAGGTATACTAAGACACTCGATGACCTCAATCCGCAGGCGCCGCGGTTTGCCGTGAGCGCGCGCAAGGGCGAGGGCATGGATGCCTGGTGCGATTGGCTCATCGGGCAGATCGAGCAAGCAAGGGCGTAAATCGGCCGCCATACGGGCGGGCGTAGCCGCAGAGACACGAGATAGGAGCCTCTTTTGAAGCTCATCATCGCCGAGAAAAACGACGCCGCGCGTCAGATCGCCGAGCGTCTGTCCACGGGTAAACCCAAAAAGGATAAGGTGTACAACACCGCCATCTACCGTTTTGAGTGGAAGGGCGAGGAGTGCGTGACCGTCGGCCTGGCCGGTCACATCCTTGCGCCCGATTTTTGCGACAGTGTGCTGTTCGATAAAAAGCTGGGATGGTATTCGGTCACCGAGGACGGCGAGATGCTGCCGGCCGACATGCCCGATGGCCTGGCGCGTCCGCCCTACGACACAAAGCGTAAACCGTTCCTTGCCGATGGCATTTCCATCAAGGGCTGGAAGCTCGAGAGCCTGCCTTACCTCACCTGGGCGCCCGTCATTAAGCTGCCGGCCGAGAAGGAGCTCATCCGCTCGCTCAAGAACCTTGCCAAGAAGTCCGACAGCGTCATTATCGCCACGGACTTCGACCGCGAGGGCGAACTGATCGGTTCGGACGCCCTCAACAAGGTGCGCGAGGTTGCGCCCGACTTGCCGGTCGCCCGCGCCCAGTATTCTTCGTTTACCAAGGCCGAGATTACGCAGGCCTTCGATAATCTTGTCTCGCTCGACCAGAATCTGGCCGACGCCGGCGAGAGCCGCCAGCACATCGACCTCATTTGGGGCGCGGTGCTCACGCGCTACCTGACGCTCGCCAAGTTTGGCGGCTTTGGCAACGTGCGCTCCGCCGGCCGCGTGCAGACTCCGACGCTCGCCCTGGTGGTCGAGCGCGAACGCGAACGCATGGCGTTTGTGCCCGAGGACTATTGGCAGATTCGCGGCATGGGTGCCGCTCAGGGTGCTGCCGAGGATGACCGCTTTAAGATTGCGCACAAGACGACACGTTTTACCGACAAAGATGCTGCCGAGACGGCGTACGGCCACGTCGACGGCGCTACGACGGCAACCGTCGCCGCGGTGACCAAGCGTTCCCGCAAGCAGCAGCCGCCCACGCCGTTTGCGACGACCTCGCTGCAGGCTGCCGCCGCGGCCGAGGGCATCTCACCTGCACGTACCATGCGCATCGCCGAGTCCCTCTACATGGCGGGCCTCATCAGCTACCCGCGTGTCGACAACACCGTGTATCCCGCGACGCTCGATTTGGGCGCCGTGGTGAGTGACCTGGCAAAGATCAACCCGGCGCTGGCGCCCGTGTGCAAAAAGGTACTCGCTGGTCCCATGAAGCCCACGCGCGGTAAAGTCGAGACCACCGACCACCCGCCTATCTACCCCACGGGCGAGGGCGATCCGTCCACGCTCGACGGCGGCCAGCGCAAGCTCTACGACCTCATCGCCCGTCGCTTCCTGGCGACGCTTATGGGTCCCGCGACCATCGAGAACACCAAGCTCGAGCTCGACGTGAACGGTGAGCCGTTCGTGGCTTCGGGCGACGTGCTCGTGACTCCGGGCTTCCGCGAGGCGTATCCGTATGGACTTAAGCGCGACGAGCAGATGCCGCCGCTGGAGCAGGGCGATACGGTCGACGTTTTCGACATTAAACTCGAGGCCAAGCAGACCGAGCCGCCCGCGCGCTACAGCCAGGGCAAGCTCGTGCAGGAGATGGAAAAGCGCGGCCTGGGCACCAAGTCCACGCGCGCGAGCATCATCGAGCGCCTGTACGCCGTGCGCTACCTCAAAAACGATCCCGTTGAGCCGAGCCAGCTGGGCATCGCCATCATCGACGCGCTGACGCAGTTTGCCCCGCGCATCACGAGCCCCGATATGACCAGCGAGCTCGACGGCGACATGACTCGCGTCGAGCGCGGCGAGGACACCGAAGAGCATGTCGTGACGCACTCGCGTGCGCTGCTGGCCGGCGTGCTCGACGAGCTGCTCAAGCATACGCAGGAGCTCGGCGACGCCATCAGCGACGCCGTCACGGCCGATGCGCGCGTGGGCACCTGCCCCAAGTGCGGCAAGGACCTGGTTATGAAGACGAGCGCCAAGACCCGCGGCAGCTTCATTGGCTGCATGGGCTGGCCCGACTGCGACGTGACCTATCCGGTGCCGAGCGGCGTCAAGGTGAGCCCGCTCGAGGGCGAGGCCGCCGTGTGCCCCGAGTGCGGTGCGCCGCGCATCAAGTGTCAGCCGTTCCGCCAGAAGGCTTTCGAGATTTGCGTGAACCCGACGTGCCCCACCAACTACGAGCCAGACCTTAAAGTGGGCGAGTGCAAGGTGTGTGCCGAGGCCGGACGCCATGGCGACCTGATCGCGCACAAGAGCGAGAAGAGCGGCAAGCGCTTTATCCGCTGCACCAACTACGATGACTGCGGCGTGAGCTATCCGCTGCCGGCGCGTGGCAAGCTCGAGGCGACGGGCGAGACCTGTCCCGAGTGCGGCGCCCCCATCGTGGTGGTCAACACGGCGCGCGGCCCGTGGCGCATCTGCGTGAACATGGACTGCCCGACCAAGGAAAAGAAGCCCGCCCGCGGCCGCAAGACTGCGACCAAGACGAGCTCGGCCAAGAAGACGACGGCCGCGAAGAAGACGACGACCAAGAAAGCCACAGCAAAGAAAGCCACGACAAAGAAGACCACGACTAAGAAGGCAACCGCCGACAAGTAACGGCACAGCCGAAACATTGCCCAAAAAAACGAGCGAGGGTCCCATGATCCTCGCTCGTTTTTTGACCGGCAGCTCGGCAGTTAGGGACGTTCCTTTTCTGCCGGCAGTTTAGGAACGTCCCTAACTGCCGGCTCGGGAACGACAAAGCGCTACTTCACCTCGACGGGCGCGGAGCCGGGATAGCGCTCCTCAAAGTCTAGGCGGTACTTATTGTCATTGGTGCCCGCCACGTTGTCGCGCGACAGCGGCGCCACGATCTCATTCTTGTGGTCCGCAGGCTTGGCGTATTTCAGGCTGATCTCCCAGGCATCACAGATTGCGTCAATGCGGTGATCCAGGTCGTCGTACAGGGCGATGATGTCCTTCCAGGAGCTGTAGTTCTTGGAGCTCGTCGGGACGTCTAGGTCCTCGACGATGTCGTAATACTGCTCGATGGTGTTCTCCGTGCGCTCGGCGACGTCGGCGAGATTTTGACGGGTGGTTCGATCCTCTTCCAGATAGCTGCCGTTGAAGTTCTGCGCGCAGCCACGGACGTAGTTGTCGAGGTCTTCGAGCAAGTCGTAGTATTCGCTTAGTCGGCGGTAGAGATTCTGCTCGGAGAGCGTTGCTTCGCCGCCATCCTCGTCGTCGTCATCGTCATCATCGTCGTACAGGCTGTTGGGATCGCCGAGAGGCTTTAGGTCATCGTCGTCGACGTCATGGTGCAGCTTAGCTACCTCGGCAGTCGTCTGCGTGGCGGCGTTGTCGAACGGTCTGATTGCAAAGAAGATGACCAGGGCGATGATGATCGCCACCAGCACAACGATAACGGCGATAAGCGGCCCGGTGCCGCTCTTTTTGGGAGCGGGGGTCTGTGGCGAAGCGGGCACGTATGCGGGAGCCGGCTGCTGTTGGGGCGAGCCGCTCGCGACGGGTATGCGCTGCGTGGTCTCGACGGCCTCGGTCCTTGCGGCGGGGTCGGGGCGATAGGCGAGGGGGTCGTCCGCCTTGGCTTGCGGCGTATCAAGGGAGCCGGTCTGCTCAAAAGCGGGCTGGCTATCGCTCGCGGTTGTTTGCTCAACGGGTGCACCGCACGAGGTGCAGAACTTGGCATTATCTGCAAGAAGCTTGCCGCACGAGGCGCAATACCGAGACATTGCCACTCCTTTCGCCACATTTCAATGCAATACGACGATTATACCCAGCGCACAAAATTCCCCATCATAAGTTGCGGTGAAATAGGGACTGTTTGGCGGTCTCAGAGCTTCAATCAGTCCCTATTTCACCGCAACTTTGGAAAGGCACCATTAGCCATTGGGGACGCGCCGGACGCTGGGGTATCATGGCTTGGTTGATATATCTGCATTTACGCGCCTTGTAGGAAGGGGCTGCGCCCATGGCTTTTGAGCCCGCTCAACATAGCTTTATCACGCTCGAGGGCGTCGATGGCGCCGGCAAGTCCACGCAGGCGCGCCTGCTTGCCCGCGCTCTTGAACTCGCTGGCTACCAGGTTGTGAGCCTGCGCGAGCCGGGCGGTACCGCCATCAGCGAAAAGATCCGTGCTCTGCTGCTCGACCCCGCCAATACGGCGATGGGCGACACCTGCGAGTTGCTGCTCTACGAGGCTGCGCGTGCCCAGCTGGTGCACGAAGTCATCGCCCCCGCGCTCGCAGCCGGCAAGGTGGTCCTGTGCGATCGCTTCTACGATTCCACGACCTGCTACCAGGCGTTTGCCGACGGCCTCGATCGCCAGATGGTGCGCGATGCCAACAACCTGGCCGTCGCGGGAACGCACCCGGCGCTCACGCTCGTCTATCACATCACGCCCGAGCAGGCGGCGCTGCGCATGGCCGCCCGTGGTGCGGCAGACCGCATGGAGGCCAAGGGCATGGCCTTCCAAGAGCGCGTCTACCAGGGATTTTGCGCCATTGCCGCCGAGGAACCAAACCGCGTAAAGCTCATCGACGCGACCGCGTCCATCGAGGAAGTCTTCGCGCAGACGGTCGAGCGGGTTCGCGCCTACGGCCTCGACATTTCCCAGGACGCCGTCACCGCTGCGCTTGCCCAGGAGGCCGAGTAGCATGGCCCCCGCTCAGGCAAGTCTGCTGGCCAAGCTCGACACCCAAGAGCGCGTGCGCAACTTTTTGACCAATGCCGTCGCCAGCGGTCGCGCATCGCACGCCTACCTGTTTTTGGGCGCGCCCGGCGCGGGCAAGCTCGACGCCGCGTGGGCGCTCGCCCAAGCCTTCCTGTGCGAGCAGGATGGCTGCGGCTCATGCGACAGTTGTGTGCGCGTTGCTCGCTATACGCACCCCGACGTGCACTATTACACGCCCGAGAGCGCCACGGGCTACCTCATCGCCCAGACCCGCGAGCTGCTCGACGACGTTCCGCTGGCGCCCATCCGTGCCAAGGCCAAGGTCTACATCATCGACCGTGCCGAGCAACTGCGCGCCAACACCGCCAACGCACTGCTCAAAACACTCGAGGAGCCGCCCGAGGGCGTTATGTTCATCCTGCTGGGCACCTCGGCAGACGTGATGTTGCCCACCATCGTGAGCCGCTGCCAGTGCGTGCCGTTTCGGCTGGTATCGCCCGTCGTCGCCGCGCAGGCCGTGAGCCGCGCCACCGGTCAGGACCCTGCGCGTTGCCGCATGGCCGTCGCCGTAGCGGGAAGCCCCACGCGTGGCATCGAGTTCCTCAAGAGCGCCGAGCGCCAGGACGCCCGCCGTCAGATGGTTCGCGCCATCGATTCGCTTATCGCCGCCGACGAGGCCGACGTGCTCAGCCGCGCCAAGTCACTCATCGTCGCCGTTAAGGCGCCGCTCGCCGAGGTCAAGTCCACGCAGGAAAAGGTGCTCGAGCAAAACGCCGATTACCTGTCGCGTGGAGCATTGAAGCAGCTTGAGGACCGCAACAAGCGCGAACTCAACGCGCGCGAGCGTTCGGGTATCATGGAAGCGCTGGCGAGCGCGCGGACGCTCATGCGCGACGTGCTGCTGACGCTTCAGGACGAGGCGGCCGACGTAGTGAACGAAGACGTGCGCGACACGATCGGTCGGCTTGCCGCCGCGACCAATGTTGCGGGTGCCACCCAGGCGCTCGAGGCGGTCGCGACCGCTGAGCGCAACATCGCCAGAAACGTTACTCCCCAGCTGGCCATCGAGGTCATGCTGTTCGATATCAGGAAGGCACTGAAATGCCGTTAGTCGTACCCGTTAAGTTTACCTACGCCTCGCGCGACCTGTGGTTCGACCCGCAGGATCTGGATATTCTCGAGGCCGATTACGCTATTTGCTCCACCGAGCGCGGAACCGAGATCGGCCTGGTCACGGCCGATCCCTTTGAGGTGCCGCAGGACGAGATCGGCCAGCCGCTCAAGCCCGTGCTGCGCGTGGCGAGTGACATCGACCTGCAGCTTGCCGACGACCTGGCCATCCAGGGCGACGAGGCCATGGTCGATTTCCGTCGCCTGGTCAAGGAGCTCGACCTCGAGATGAAGCCGGTGGGCGTCGAGTACCTGTTTGGCGGCGAGAAGGCCGTGTTCTACTTTGCGGCCGAGGAGCGCGTCGATTTTCGCCAGCTCGTCAAGGACCTGTCCTCGACGCTGCACATTCGCGTCGACATGCGCCAGATTGGCGTGCGCGATGAGACCCGCCTGGTGGGCGGCTATGCCCAGTGCGGCCAGGAGCTCTGCTGCACGCGCTTTGGCGGACAGTTTGAGCCGGTTTCGATCCGCATGGCAAAAGAGCAGGACCTACCGCTCAACTCGTCCAAGATTAGCGGCGTTTGCGGCCGCCTGATGTGCTGCCTGCGTTATGAGTTCGAGGCGTACAAGGACTTTAAGAGCCGTGCGCCCAAAAAGAAGACGCTCATCGATACGCCGCTTGGCAAGGCGCGTATCCAGGAATATGACACGCCGCGTGAGCAGCTGGTGCTGCGCCTGGAGAACGGCAAAGTCTTTAAGGTCAACCTGGCCGATATGACGTGCTCGGAGGGCTGCAAAAAGAAGGCCGCCGAGCAGGGCTGCAACTGTCGCCCCGACTGCGTGACGCGTGATGTGCTCGAGCGCATCGAGTCGCCCGAGATGCGCCTGGCGCTCATGGAGCTCGATCGCGAGAATGGCGTCGACGTGGGCGATGGGCTGTCGAGTGCCGACCGTCTGGCCGGCACGTCGATGCCCAAGCGCCGTCGTCGCGATGTCGAATCCGATGCCCGCGCTGCTCAGAGCGAGAGCCGCGGTCGCGGCAAGGGTCGTGGCAAGGCCGAGGCACCCGAGGCCGAGGGGGCGGCCGATGGCCGTCGCCGCCGCAAGCGCGCGGCGTCCGTCGACAATGGCGAGACCGCGGGCAAGAACGCTTCCCGCGAGCGCGAGGCTCAGCAGCCCCAGCAGCAAAATCGCGGCGGTGGCATGAATCCCACGCGCCGTCGTCGCCGTCACCTGTCGAGCGAGGAGCGCGAGGACGTCTTCCGCGCCGCAGCTGCTCGCGAGGCCGGTGCCGCTCCCAAGGGCGTCTCGGCCTCCGATGCGCCTGCCGACAAGGCTGGCAAGCCGCGTGGCGAGGAGGAGCGCGCGCCACGTCCGCGCCGTCGCCATTCCTCGGGCACGCAGCAGAAGCCCTCGGTTCCTTCCGTGGCCGATCAGGTTTCGGATGGCGAAGTCAAGGTCACGCGCCGTCGTCCCGGAGATGGCGGGGGAGCGGCTGCCAAGGCTTCGCGTGGCGCCGCTCGCGACGAGCGCGAGCCGCGCGAGGATCGCGGTGGCGAGGGCTCGGCCGACCAGGGTCAAAAGCGCCGTCGCCGTCGCCGTTCCCGCAAGCCGCGCCAGAATGGTGGCGAGGGCTCGACCCCGTCTTCGTCTGCACCACAACCGCCCGCCGGCGAATAACGCCCGCGAGCGGATTTAGCCCGTCTTGCCCCGAGCACATCGGGGTATCATAGCGCCGAATCAACAACCCTCCCTGCGACCGAACGTAGGGAGGGTTGTGTCTTGAAGAGCCATCTGAACATATTGAGCTGTCTGCAGGGTGCCGGTGCCCTACCGTTTGCGGACGAATTGCTACCGTTTGCCGAGTGGGTGGCACGCGAGGCACTCGAGGCATTGTCGCCAACACGATGTGCCGGCTGCGAGCGCGCCGGTGCGCTTATTTGCCAAGACTGCCTGGCCGCGCTCACGCTCATCGACCCACGTCATAGCTGCACCCGATGCGGCGCCCCGTTTGGGGATTTGCTGTGCACTGAGTGTTCGGTCGAGGGCACGTTCTCGGCAATGGCGGAGGCGCTCGACCGCTGCCTGGCGTGCGCCGTCTATGCGCATCCGCTGCCGCGCATCATTAAAGCGTACAAGGATGCGGGCGAGCGACGTCTGGCTCCGTATCTGGCGGAGCTGCTCTACGACACCGCCCTGCATGCCCAGGTCGTAGCGCCCGAACGCTTAGGAGGCGTGCTGTCCGGTGCGGATGCTGTGGTGTTTGTGCCTGCGACGGCGGCAGCGTTTCGGCGGCGTGGTTTTGATCATATGGAGGCTATCGCGCGCCCATTTTGCGAGCTGTCGGGTGTTCCCCTGCTCGATGCTCTCGTCAAGTACGGGCATGGCGACCAGCGCGAACTCGGTCGTGAGGAGCGCCGCGAGCGTGCCCAAGGCATGTACGAGACGGTTGAGGACGTGCACGGCCGCCGCTTGCTGCTTATCGATGACGTTATCACCACGGGCGCGACGATGGCCGCGGCTTCGGCGGAACTCAAGCGCGCCGGCGCTGCGGCAGTCGATGGCCTTGCTATCGCACGCGTTTGGTAGGGGTGGTTTTGTGGCAGTAAAGATTGAGCGGTGCAACGAGCCGACAGGCGAACAGCTAGCGGCTTCCGTAATCCTAACAGGCGCCTCGGCGCTACGCATGATGCGCGCCGAGCGCCGACAAATGGGTTACATCAGCTGGAGGGACCTCAGTCCCGATGAAGAGTGCCGTGTGCTGCGCGCGTCGTCGCCCTCGATCGAGGACATCTATCTTCCCGACTTGGTGCGGATTGGGGCCGCAAGCGGCGAGGTGCAAGAAGATCTTTGCTTGCTGGTGGGATCTGCGGCGCAGCGCCGCCGCATGCCTGGCGTGGGCTGGTCCGTATGCTCTGGGTTGCCCGCCGGCTCGATTCTAGAGGTGGAACCAGGGGTGTACAGTCTATCTCCCGAGGCCCTTTGTGTTGCCGTCGCCCGCGAGGTCGGCTGTATCCAGGCATTTGCCCTGGCCCAGGAGCTGTGCTCTAAGATTTCGCTGAGTGACCGCGGGCAGTATCTACCTCCCTACACCTCGCCCGTTACGAATAAGCTTGCAAAGGACAAGGACCAGCCAGCAGACGTGGGCTACTTTGAGGTTGAGCCGGTGCTGACGCCCGATCGTCTGGCAGATTACCTCGCGGTATGCAAGGGGAATGCGGCCAAACAACTGCAGCGTCTGTGTCCCTACTTGTCAGAAAACCTGCGCTCGCCCATGGAGTGCATCATGCTCGCTCTGTTTTCGCTTCCGTTTTCCTATGGCGGATTTGCCTGCGGTCCCTTTAAGACCGACTACAAGATTGAGTTCGATGACCGCGCGCAGACAATCTCGGGGATGTCGCACGCAGTTTGCGATGCGTATCAGGAAGCAGCCCAGTTTGACCTGGAATACAACGGTGAGCTGGGCCATTCCTCCCGGAGGGGACGTATCCATGATGAAAAACGCAACACGGGCTTGATTACTATGGGAATCGAGGTCGCGACGGTCAACAACGAAATGCTCTGTGACATGGAAGCGATGGAAGCACTCGCATGGCGCATCCACCAGCGTATGGGTAAGCGATATCAGAATCGCGTAGAGGCTCGTCGAAAGAGGCAAGATGCTCTGCTGAATACGCTCCGAGCGTGCTTTGGGCTCAAACCAGCGTAAAACTATGGCTTTATAGGGGGTCTGTTTATATGCTCTGTGCAAAAAACGGCAAATATGAGTACTGTTACTAGATTAGTGACAGCAAAAACAAAGAAACTTGGGCCGATAATCTGGATTCAGCGAAGAGATAATAAACGAATGTGGAATATCTTGGCGCCAAGCAGGCTGTGCGGAACTCAAAAAGGGCTCGTGAGGCGGTAATACTCTGCTACTAAATTGGTAACAGTACTCATATTTGCCGTTTTTTGCACACGGCACCCTGAGACGGGTGCCCCGGAGCTCCCCGTGGGGGAGCTCCGGGCTTCATGGGGGCACGAATGATCCGCCCCGACCTGCGAAATCTGTACTCGCGATGCGAATGACGCCCCTAACCTTAAACTTTAGCTTGAACTTAGCTATAATGCGCTACGTTCCTGCCAGGCT
>URAD01000026.1 GCA_900545745.1 uncultured Collinsella sp. | reverse complement strand
CATGCGAACCTCCAGTCCGGACCGCTTCACGGTCCAACTTTCTGTCCGCACCCCCATTCGAGCCAAAAGTGGGAGATTATCCACTCTCGTTCTAATCCAGTTACGGTGCCGTATCCCCGAACTACATCAAGTTGCAAACAGCCGCCGCGAAGGCCACGGGGTCCTCGGGGAGGATGCCCTCGACCAGCAGGGCCTGGTCATAGAGCAGACCGGAGTACTGCTTGATCTTGTCGGCGTCGCCTGCCTTCTGGGCAGCGACAAGCTTGTCAAAGACCGGGTGCTTGGCGTTGAGCTCGAGCACGCGTTGGCTCTTGGGCATGCCGTCGGGCGCGCCCTCGGGTCCCTTCTGGAGTACCTTCTCCATCTCAAGCGAAAGCGGACCCTCGGTGGTGATGCAAGCGGGGGCATCGGTCAGGCGCGCGGAGACGGCAACTTTCTCGACCTTGTCACCGAGTGCCTCCTTCATAGCGCTAAAGAGGTCCTCGTTCTCCTTGGTGGCGTCCTCGGCCTCCTTCTTCTCATCCTCGGTCGCCAGGTCAAGATCACCGGTCGCGACGTTCTTGAGCTCCAGATGACGATCCTCGACCTCGGGCTCGGCACCGTCGGCCACAGCCTTCTCGGCAGCCTCGCGGGCAGCATCGTCCTCGTAGATCTTGGGCATATCGGCGGCAACGTACTCACGCATAGCCTGGAACGTGAACTCATCCACATCCTGCGTCAGCAGCAGCACGTCATAGCCGCGGTCGAGCACGCCCTTTACCACGGGCATCTTGGCCAAGCGCTCACGCGAGTCGCCGGCGGCGTAGTAGATGGCCTTCTGATCCTCGGGCATGCCCTTGGCATACTCGGCCAGGGTAATCATCTTCTGTTCCTTGGCAGACCAGAACAGCAACAGGTCGGCGAGCTCATCGGCCTTCATGCCATAGCTCGAGTAGATGCCGTACTTAAGGCCGCGGCCAAAGTTCTCAAAGAACTTCTCGTAGGCCTCGCGGTCGTTGTCACGCATATCCTCAAGGTCAGCGGTGATCTTCTTTTCCACACGCTTGGCGATGGCCTTGAGCTGACGGTTCTGCTGCAGCGTCTCACGCGAGATGTTGAGCGACACGTCGGCGGAATCCACGACACCGCGCACAAAGTTGTAGTAGTCGGGCAGCAGGTCGTCGCACTTCTCCATAATCAGCACATTGGAGCTGTAGAGCGCCAGACCCTTCTCGTAATCCTTACTGTACAGATCGAACGGCGCGCGGCCCGGCACAAACAGCAGGGCGTCATACTCGAGCGTGCCCTCGGCATGGAAGCTGATGGTGCGCGCAGGATCGTCAAAGTCGTGGAACGTGGACTTGTAGAACTCGTCGTAGTCCTTCTGCTCGACATCGGAGCTGCGCTTCTTCCAGATCGGTGTCATGGAATTGACGGTCTCGAGCTCCTGGTAGTCCTCGTACTCGGGCTTGTAATCGTCGCCGGCGTCCTCGGGCTTGGGTTTCTGGCGGCTCTTGGACACCATCATCTGAATCGGGTAGCGCACATAGTTGCTGTACTGCTGAATCAGGCTCTTGAGACCCCACTCGGTCAGGAAGCGATCGTAGGTCTCGGCCTCGCCGTCGGCATCGAGCTTCTCGTTCTCGCGCAGCGTCAAGATGACATCGGTGCCGTGCTCGGCGCGCTCGCCGTCTTCGATGGTGTAACCCTCAAGACCATCAGACTCCCACACGTGAGCGGTGTCCTCGCCATAGGCGCGGCTCACGACCTTCACGTGGCTGGCGACCATAAAAGCCGAGTAGAAGCCCACGCCAAACTGACCGATGATGTCGACATCGGAGCCCTGCTGCTCGGCGTTCTCGGTCTTAAACTCCTCGGAGCCGGAATGGGCGATGGTGCCCAGATTGCGCTCGAGCTCCTCGGCGGTCATGCCAATGCCGTTATCCGAGATGGTAATGGTGCGGGCGTCTTTATCAAAGGAGACGCGAATGGCCAGGTCGCCCTGGTCGATCTTGACACTCGGGTCCTGCAGGCTCTTAAAGTTGAGCTTGTCGACGGCGTCGCTCGCGTTAGAGATAAGCTCGCGCAGGAAGATTTCCTTATTGGTGTAGATGGAGTTGATCATGAGGTCGAGCAGTTTTTTGCTCTCGGTCTTAAATTGACGCATGTGCAGTCCTTTCGCGCTACCCCCGTCCGCAAAAAACGGCCCGGTCGCCCGAGCCGCATCGCAGACCTGCTATGTTCAGACTTAGATTTTATAACCCATTAGCGCGCATATATACATACGGAATCGAAAAACTGTATGTCTAAGCGCTCCGATGCGCCAATTGCCAAGGAGTGTCCCCAACTGCCGGCAGAAAAGGAACGTCCCTATCTGCCATCTACGCGCTTGGCCATCCAGACATGGGGTTGGCCCTCGTCTTCGTAATCTACCGGGGCAATTTGCGTGTAGCCCACCTTTGCATAGAGCGGTAGCACGTATTCCTGCGCATGCAGCTTAATAAGCTTAGCGCCGGCATCGCGTGCACACACAGCACTGGCCTCGACAATCGCACTCGCCAGTCCGCGACGACGCATAGCCGGCAGCACGGCGACGCGCCCCATAATGTAGGTCTCCCCCGCCGCAACGCCTTCGTCCATGTCGCATGCCGGCAACACCGGGGCCTCTGCGTCAGCCACGCGCTCAAGCTCCTCGGGAAACACGCGCGAGCAACCGGCAAGCTCGCCGTCTACATAGAGCGTCACATGAATGCAGTTCTGATCCTCGTCGATAGCGTCGAACTCATTCTCGTAGCCCTGCTCGTCCATAAAAACGACGCGGCGCACCAACGCCGCGTCATCAAAGCATCCCGTCTTAAGTTGGATATCCATGGCTGCCCTTTCATTCAATGCGAACGTTAGGGACAGATATTAGCGAAAATGAGCTCCGCGCACGCTAAACTTCGCGCGAGCCTTCGCCAGGCAGTCGTAATGACCCACGTTATGGGCATCGCTCGCGATGAAGCTGTACAGGTTCTGATCGAACAGGCGCTGTGCCGGCTTTTTTTCGCGACCAAAGCGACCGCCGGCAATAAAGTCCGCCGAAGCCTGCAGCTTGCAGCCCATATCGACCAGGCGCTCCGCCACGCTTACATCCTTTTGAACCGCACGATAGCGCTCAGGATGAGCGATGATCACCTGGTAGCCACGACACTGCAAATCGTAAATCGTGTTCTCGTACTCTCTAAACGCATACGCATCGGCATGCGTCGAAAGCTCGAGCAGAAACTCGTTGGTCCCATCGAAATGCAAGTGCTCCGCGGCATCGATACCAAGCTCAACGAGCTTTCGATGGTTGACCTCGAAGCCCATCTGGAGCGGAAAACCGTCAGCGTTATCACGCAGCAGCTCAAAGGCATCCCACATCTTGTCGTAATCAAAATAGGGATCACGGCAGTGAGGAGTGCAAACGATTCTGGTTACACCGGCCCGCTTGGCAGCCTCGAGCATCGCCAAGCTCTCATCGAGATCGGCGGCGCCGTCGTCTACACCCGGCAAGATATGGCAATGAATGTCACGCATAGGTCAGCCTTAATCAACTAAACGTTTGCTCGGTTGGTGAAGATGCCCTTTTTGGAAGTCCCCTGATCGTCGGAGCCCTTCTTAACCTTCTTACCGTCCTTGGTGTAGTAGGAGTAGTAGTACTCGCTGGTCTCGGTCTCGCAGTAGTTCATGACGGTACCGATGAGCTTGACCTTCTCGGACTTCTTAAGCTGGCCGATAGCGTTGAGCGCCTCCTCGCGCTTGGTGAAGTCCTCGCGCACCACGAACAGCGTACCGTCGGTCAGGCTGGCAATCTCGGCAGCATCGATGAAGGTGCCGACCGGGGGAGCATCAAAGATGACGTACTGGAACTTGGCAGACAGTGCCTTTACCAGCTTGGCAAAGCGGTGAGAGACGATGATGTCGGCAGGATTGGGAATATGCGGCTCGGCATCGAGGAAGTAGAAGTTCTTCTGACCCGTCTCGACAATTGCCTGGTCAATGGAGATCTGCTCGGAAAGAACCGCATAGAGTCCGCCGCGCGAACGAACGCCGAGCATATCGGAAAGGGACCTGCGGCGCATATCGGCCTCGACCAGGAGCACGGACTTGCCGCTCGTGGCGATTGCCTGAGCAAGGTTAATGGAAACCGTAGACTTGCCCTCGTTGGGAATCGAGGAGGTAACGGTGATGGTGCGAATGGGGTCGTCCACACTCGCAAAGCGGATGTTGGCCAGAAGGGTCTTGGCGGCATTCTGTACAACGAGCTTATCGGTGTTCTTTGCCTTAGCCATGCCTATTTACCACCTTTCATAGCCGGAATTCGGCCAACAACGGGAATACCCAGGAGCTCTTCTGCCTCTTCTGCACCGCGGATGCGGGTGTTGAGCATGTCTGCCAAGACAACATAGGCGACTGCGATAAAGATGCCCGCGAGGAACGCGACGGCAACGTACAGCATGCGCTTGGGACCGCTGGGGGCCTCGGGGGTCTTGGCCTCGTCGATAACGTTGATGCTCTGGGCAGCGCCGACGTTCTGGGCGACCGTACTCACCGAGCTGGCCATGGCCTTAGCGACCTCAGCCGTCTCCTTGGCATCGGTGCCGGTGACCGAAAGCGTAATAACGCGCGTGGTCGTCTCGGAGGAAACAGAGACCTTGTAGTCATCCAGATCGGAAAGACCCAGCTCATTGGCAGCGCCGCTCTTAACGCTATCGCTATCGAGCAGCGTGGCGATATCGTTGGAGAGCATCTGGCTCGCCGAGAGGTCGTTGTAGCTCATCTGACCGCTATCGTCGGTCTTGGCGAGAATGTACATGCTCGTCGAGGCGGTGTAGGTATTATCCATCGCAACGAAGGACACGATGCCCATGGCGATCGCGCAAACCACCGGAAGGGTGACGACCAGCTTAAGGTGCTTTTTGAGCAGCTGGAACAATTCGAGAAGGGTCATGCAGCTTGCCTTTCAGTTCCCCAGTTCGTATTGACAAAACTGTCCGTATGTTATCGCATCTTTTTACCGTGACCAAACTCTATACATAAGAAACAGCCTCTACTGTAAAAATGCCGGAAGCGTCCGCAAAATTGCGCAACAACAACGCCGCACCCGAAAGACAGATGCGGCGTTCACGTCAATATCCATATCGTTGCCGCTCCGCAAACGGCTCGTCCTGCTGTACGGGAAACGTCACTGTAATGGTGGTTCCCACGCCCAATTCGCTCGACAGATCGAGCGTGGCGTGATGATACAGGGCCGCATGCTTGACAATTGCAAGCCCCAGACCGGTTCCGCCGCGCGCCTTGGACCTACTCTTGTCCACGCGATAGAACCGCTCAAATACCTTGCCCTGTTCTTCAGGCGCGATACCGATTCCCGTGTCGGCGACCGCAAGGAACGGATGGCCTTCGTCGTTGGTGCCGCACTGCAGCGTAACCGTACCGCCGGGTCGATTGTAGCGGATGGCGTTGCTTGCCAGATTATAGATGAGCTCGTCAATCAAGCGCGACACGCCCTCGATGACCACAGGCTTGGTCTCATGACTTATCGTCACATTCGCCTGACGGGCGACCTGTTCAAGACGCTGCTCGACCGCGTAGATGGCACGCGAGAGCTCAATAGGCTCCGTGGACCCAATGGGCACCGCCTCGCCCTCAGCTGCACGCTCGGCCTCGTCCAAGTTAGACAGCGTAAGGATATCGTTGACAAGCGCTGCCAAGCGGCCCGCCTCACGATAGATGCGACCGCCAAAGTTGCGCAGGTCGCCCTCGCCCTCGACCATGCCGTTTGCGATGAGCTCGGCATAGCCCGAAATCGCCGTAAGCGGCGTCTTGAGCTCATGGGTGATATTCGCCGTGAACTCGCGGCGCATACGGTCGTTGTCCGCTAGCACCGCCATTTGGCGCTTGAGTTCCTGGCGCTGCGACTCGATACGCTCAAGCATGGGGACCATCTCGGCATAGGCGTGCTCATAGCTACGGCGTGGGTGGTCCAAATCCACCTCTTGCAACGGCGCGATGATGGCACGGGACTCGCGGCGCGCCATAAAAAACGAGAGTACCGCACCCGCTGCTGCGATAAGCAGCATCGGCGCCACCATCGACAGCAAAATCGCCGCAACGCCAGGCTGGGCCTGCGCCAAGCGGACAACCTGGCCGTTATCAAGGGCGACGGCGCGATACAGCATAATCTCGTCGAGCGTAGAGCTTGCGCGCTCCGCGGAACCCAAACCACTCTCAAAGGCCTCGATGACCTCGGGGCGATCGCCATGGTTGGGCAGTGTGGAAGGCGACGCCTCGTTGTCGTAGGCAACCGATCCATCCTTGTTAATCAGCGTGATGCGCAAGTCCTCGCGATCGAGACTACGCAAGAACGGGATGGGCTCCTGCTGTTCGTCGAGAGCGGCAGCAATGAGCTCGGTTTCCTGCGCCAGATTGGCACTCGTGGCATCCGCCAAGGTGTTTTGCACAAAGAACGCACCCAGCACCGTAAACGCCACGATAACCGCCATGGCGCAGACAAAGATCGTCACAAAAACGCGGTGCGACAGCGTATGTTTTCCCTGGGGGGCGAAGACCACGGGTTACTCCTCCGATGCGGTGGCCGCGGTGTCGTCGCCTTTGGCACCATCGCCGGCAGAAGGCTCGGCCAAGCGGTAGCCCACGCCGCGCACGGTCTCGATGGCGCTGGCATGCTCGCCCAGTTTTTGGCGAAGCGTCTGCACGTGCACGTCAACGGTGCGCGAACCGCCGTCGAAGTCCCAGCCCCACACGCTCTGCAGCAACGACTCGCGGGTAAAAACCACGCCGGGCTTGCGCATGAGGTACTCGAGCAGGTCGAACTCGCGCAGGGTGAGCTTAAGCGGCTCGCCGGCAACGGTCACCTCGCGATGGCTGGGCGAGAGCACGATGTCGCCCACGCTGAGCACATCGCTCGCCTGCTTGACCATGCCGCCGCGACGCAGCAGTGCGCGGCAGCGGCTCGCAAGCTCCATGAGCGAAAACGGCTTAGTCAGGTAATCGTCGGCACCGCCATCGAGCGCCATCACCTTGTCGAGCTCGGTATCCTTGGCGGTAAGCATCATGATGGGCACCGTCGCCGTCAGGCGATCGGCACGCAGTCGACGCATAATCGCCAAGCCATCGGTATCGGGCAGCATGATGTCGAGCAGGACGGCATCGGGTACCCGTCGCGCCACGGCAGCCTTAAACTCACCGTCGCACGAAAAGCCTTCGGCCTCAATCCCCTGCTTGCGCAGCGCATAGACCGTCAAATCCCTGATGTTGTCATCGTCCTCGACGTAATAGATCATGTTGAACCCCTTTGCGGCCGGCATGACCGCATCTTAACCCTAAAGGTACCTTTACTAGATGGTATCAGCCAAAACGCCCCGTCAAATAATCCGCCGTGCGCGGATCGGTCGGATTCTTGAAGAGTTGCGCGGTGGGCGCGTGCTCCACCAGCTCACCCAGCAAAAAGAATGCGACCGAATCGGAGATACGCGCCGCCTGCTGCATATTGTGCGTAACGACCACGAGCGTGCAGGTCTCTTTGAGCTCACAGGCCAGCTGCTCCACCACCAGCGTCGACACAGGGTCGAGTGCCGAGGTCGGCTCGTCCATCAGCAGAATGTCGGGCTGCACGGCCAGCGCGCGGGCGATGCACAGACGCTGCTGCTGGCCGCCCGAAAGACCCAGACCCGACTCTTTGAGCTTGTCCTTGACCTCATCCCATAGCGCAGCGCGACGAAGGGAGTCCTCGACCAGCTCGTCGAGCACGACGCGGTCGCGCACACCCATACCGCGCGGCCCATAGGCGACGTTGTCGTAGATGCTCATGGGAAACGGGTTGGGGCGCTGGAACACCATGCCCACGCGCTGGCGCAAACGGCAGATGTCGTAATCGCCCAGGATATCTTGACCATCGAGCGCAATCTTGCCCTCGATACGGCAATCCTTGATGCCGTCGTTCATGCGGTTAAAGCAGCGCAGCAACGTGGACTTTCCGCAGCCCGAAGGCCCGATAAATGAGGTGATCTGCTTGTCGCGGATCTTGATATTCACGTCCTTGAGCGCATGATGGTCGCCATAGAACAGGTCGAGGCCCTCGACGTCGATGCGCGTCGGCGAGGCGGCAAGATCCTCTGCCGTGGGGCGAGTCGCATCCCCAACCTCGCGCTCGTGCGCGGCCTCGGCCTGCGCTTCCATGAGTTCTTCAAGCTCCGTGGGCTCCACAGCCGCAGCAGCCGTCATACCGCATACCTCCACATCGATATCAATTCAGCAGTATCGATAGTAGAAATCGCGGCTCATATGCACGTGAGCGCATTGTCAAGTGTTTGTAAGGGCACGCTGGCTATGCGGCGGGCAGCTCGATGGTGAATATCGTGTGTTCGGGCGTCGATTCACATGCAACGGTACCGCCGTGTGCCGCGATGATCTCCTTGGCAATAGCAAGGCCCAGACCGGCACCACCGCGATTGGTCGCACGCGCCGCATCCAGGCGATAGAACTTCTCAAAGATCACCTTGAGCTTAGCCGCAGGGATAGGATCGCCCTGATTGATAAAGCGAACGCGCACGCCGCCATCGTCTTGGCGCCCGGCCTCAATCGTGATAGTCGAGCCCTCATAGCTATAGGCGACGGCGTTTTTCATGATGTTGTTGAACACGCGAGCCATCTTGTCGCCATCCACGAGCACCGTCAGGTCCTCGTGGATATCAACTTGGGCTTCCTTATGCTGCTCGTTGAGGATGGGATAGAACTCGTCAGCCACCTGAGCCAGCAGCAACCCCAGATCAACATAGCCGCGCGTGAGCACGATATCGTGGAAGTCAAAGCGTGTGATATCGAAGAACTCTTCGATGAGTGCATCGAGCCGGTGCGCCTTGTCGAGAGCCACGCCCGTAAAGTGCGCACGTTGCTCAACCGGCAGCTCAGGAGCCTCTTGCAGCAGCGAAAGATAGCCCACCACACTGGCAAGCGGGGTGCGTAGGTCATGTGCCAAGTACGTGACCAGATCGTCCTTGCGATGCGACTCGTCACGCAAGGCCTGTTGCACCTTGCGCTCACGGTCACGCACGCGGTTAAGGGCGCCCTCGACCTCCAAGAAGTCGCCGTCGATGTTGTCCCAGGTGTCGGGGTGATCGATCAGGCGATCTTGAATACGAGCGGCCAGCACACAATCGGCATGCTGCTCGCCCTGTTCGTAGCCCTGGTAGTACAGGGCGCGGCCACACAAGAACAGCACGCACGCGGCAAGCGCCAGCACAAAGCCAAGCATGTTGAATACAAAGCCGGCATCGAACAGCACCGGCCCTTCGATGCCGCCGAGCGCCATGGCGCCAATCGCCAACGTCATGGCCCACGCGGCGCCGCCAATCACCATGCAGCGGCGCACGATCTCAAATCGATCGATCAGCAAAAAGCCGGCAAGCAGCACCGTCAAGATTCCGGCGATGTTGTCGATGCCAATCAGCAGCAGGCTCAGCAAAAAGAGCAGCACCGTTGCAAGCGCGCGGTTGTCGACGACCGACCTCACGTATTCAAAGAGCCGATCGGGTACCTCGAATGCCTGCCTATCGTCTTTTGTCATATCCACTTCCCCACCATCAAAGGCGCTATTCGATGATGTAGCCGACGCCCCAGACGTTTTTGATAAAGCGTGGCTTTTGTGCGTCGTCGCCGATTTTTTCGCGCAAGTGGCGAATGTGCACCATCACCGTATTGTTGGAGCCGGGCATAAAATCCTCGCTCCACACCGCGCGGAACAGGTCCTCCACGGCCACCACGCTGCCGCGATGCTCGACCAGATACAGCAAGATTGAATACTCGGTGGGTGTGAGGCGTACCGGTGCACCGTCCACCGTCACGGAACGAGCGTCGCGGTTGATCTCCAAGCCGTCGAGCTGAATGGTCGGCGACTCGGCCGCCTGTGCACGGCTACCGTAGCTGGTGTAGCGGCGAAGCTGAGCGTGCACGCGCGCGATGAGCTCCAGCGGACGGAACGGCTTAACCACGTAATCGTCCGCGCCAAGCGAAAGGCCCCCGATCTTGTCTTGCTGGGCATCGCGCGCCGTCAGCATGATCACGGGATAGGTATGGCTGGAACGGATCGTACGCAGCAGCTCAAACCCATCGATATCGGGCAGCATGACATCTAGCAGCGCCAAATCGAACTCCTGCTCCAAAATCGCCTTGGCAGCATCGGCCCCGCTATAGGCAATCTGGACATCAAAGCCCTCTTTTGTAAGGTAGATGCCAACCAAGTCGGCGATGGCCTTTTCGTCATCAACTACCAGTATGCGCTCGTTCATGCGTGCTCCTCTCGCGCTCCATTATGCCTGAGGCGACGCACGCCACACACAACAAGCGTGGGTGATTAAGTCGGTCTTAAGCACCCTTGTGCCCGTTCGAACGCGGATGTGGGCCACGCACGCACGCGATGATCGCCGACGCCGGCAAACGATATACTCTAGTTTCAGAAGAGACCATCCCGTCGAAAGCGAAATCTGTGAAGTCCCTCACCTCTTTTGCAAAGCGCTCAGCCCAGCTTGCCGCCGGCTTTGTCTGCGCTATCGCCCTTGCCGCTGGCGCGCCCACCGTCGCCGGCGCCCAAGTGCTCACGACCGACAATGTTTGCGGCAAAACCGCCGATGCGCGCGGCATCACGGCCGAAAACCTGCCCGATATCGATGCGACCAATGCCCTCGTCATGGGCAAAGACGGTACCGTCTACTATGGGCGCGGCGCCGATGAGCAGGTCAAAATCGCCTCGATCACCAAGGTCATGACCGCAATCCTAACCGTCGAGAATTGCAAGATGGACGAGAAGGTCACGGTGAGCAACGCCGCAGCCACCGTGGGTAATTCGACCGCCGGCTTGCTCGAAGGCGACAAGCTTACCGTGGAGCAGGCACTACGCGGTCTGATGATTCCCTCGGGCAACGACGCCGCCATCGTGCTCGCCGAATATGTGGGCAAGAAGATCGACCCCAAGACCAAAGACGCCGAGGCCACATTTGTGAAGGCCATGAACGAGCGCGCTAAGAAGCTCGGCTGTACCGGTACGCTTTTTGAAAACCCGCATGGTCTGGACTTTGATGAGTGGGCTGGCAATATGCACTCAACCGCACACGACGTAGCGCTGATGATGCAGGAGGCCATGAAAAACGACACGATCCGCGAGGTCGTAGCGAGCGAGGATTCCTGGATCGAGGTCACGGGCGCCGACGGCACCGACCATTCGCATTCCATGGACACGCATAACTATTTGCTGGGCCAAGATGGCAACATCGGCGGCAAGACCGGCACCACCGACGACGCGGGCTATTGCTTTACGAGCGCCTACAACCGCGACGGCGACGAGATCTACACCGTTATTTTGAACTCCACCACCACCGATCAGCGCTTTACCGATACCGCCACCCTTGCCAACTGGTACTACGGTCACAAGGTGACGGTCGCAATCGCCAACACGCAAGAAAAGACCGCCAACGGCAACCCGCTTATGGCGCGCATTAGTCAAACCGACTGGACGGATAAGACAATCGACGCCACGCTCGCCGATCCCACGGCGCAAGCGACCGTGTTTTCTCTTGCCGGCGAGGTGACCGAAAAGGTTAGCTACGACGATCTTTCGGGCACGGTGCATGTGGGCGACAAGGTGGGCAGCGTTACACTCAAGCAGGACGGCACCAAGATCGCCGTCATGGACCTGGTTGCCGACGAGGAAGGCGCAGGGCCGAATCCCATTGAATGGCTGCTCGTGAAGCTCGATCGCTTGGGCCGCCGCATCGACAACCGCCCGCTCACAGCCGAGAGCGAGACCGTAGCCAAGGCGCCCAAGGCGTAGGGCCGGAGCGATATCACATCGAACCAAATGAGGCGTCCAACGGGGCGCCTCTTTTTGAATACCTCTTAAACGGGATGCGTCAGAATCACCAAAGCGACATTGCTAGCCGTTTACCTTCGCTGTGTCTTTTCGGACCTTGAAAACGGGTCCACCGGGCATGCTAGTAGATCCTTTCGACCTCCTTGGTCAAGGCCCTGAAAAGATCCCCAGCTGAGGGGTCTGCCCCAGGACACAGCGATTGCCAGGCACCCGTTTCTCCGATGGTGCCCGCACTCGTCATAACAAGATCGTCGCTCCGCCTGCGAATGGAGACACTAACGGAGCGGCCATTATGGAACCCATGGATATCGACTTTATTTATGCGCCCATCAGCTAGATAACTAATCATGACATTGATGCTGTCACCATACTCCGGCAATTCGAAGCCGTGGGAATCCATCAATAGCTTCACGTCCTGATGGTAAATGCGGGCCTCGACGACATTCTTGGGCATTTTCCCCGTCTTTGTTGGAGAGCAAAAGCTGATGCTTGGCTCCTCTTCGCTCATGCCTCGGTCAAACCTAAGCATGCACGGGCATACCGACTCAATGGTTCGCAAGGCGTCCGCCGCGACCTTTTCCTCGGTAAACATCTCCACGTCGATGCCGTTTTCTTCCATATAGGCACGGTTTTTACGTTGAAGCTCTAGCCGAACCGCAGCCTCCCCATCTCCACGCTGTTCCCAATTTCCGGAGTCGGCGACATTTCGATCGAATGTAGAATCAACAGAACATGGCGCTTGCTGTTGAGTCGGATCA
The DNA here is from genome assembly GCA_900545745.1 of uncultured Collinsella sp. Classification (GTDB taxonomy): domain Bacteria; phylum Actinomycetota; class Coriobacteriia; order Coriobacteriales; family Coriobacteriaceae; genus Collinsella. Next base: position 4,917 of record URAD01000026.1, on the reverse strand, counting down.
CTGTCGCCGAGACGCCTTAGCTCGGAGCGTCTCATCAGTAGTGTCACAATATCAAACAGCCAACCAAATCCAAAAAGGCCAAAGGTAAAGAGATATAGAAAGAAGCTACCCCACATCCGTGCATACGCCCTATGAGCGCCCGACCACCCAAGAAGGAAGCATAGCAAAAGCGCCTTGTTCGCCCTGTCAACCGACGTAATCTCTCGAGTGAGAGATTTCTGTTCAGGCTTCGTCAAAGGTGTAATTTCATGCGATGAAACAGTAATTGAGGACGTCCTTGACGCCGAGCTCCGAGCGCCTGATTTAGCAACGGCGCGAGCGACATCCCCAACTCCGACGGTCGTTCTGCTGTATACGGCATTGTAAGCAGCCTTCTTCGGATTTTTGATCCACCCCATGCCCTTCTTACCATAGCCGGGGATTATCGCCCGCTTTACCGCGCGCTTCGCTCTGCCGGTCGTTCTTGCCTTGAGTGATGTCTTTAGATTCGGCTTACGCAGCCCGACCTTTACCATATTTCTACTCCATCCCCTAGGAACCCCACACCGGGGTGCACGAGCACGCCTGGGTCTCCCCGTTTTCAAGCGCCCCGTGTTTGCCTAATGTTCACGCCCTTTCGGACTCTAATCCCCAGCCGCCATTCTTGATAATAAAAAAGGGCCCCAAATGGGACCCTTCTTCAAAGTCATACTGGCGGAGAGCTGGGGATTCGAACCCCAGATGCCCTTTTGGGGCATACTCGCTTAGCAGGCGAGCACCTTCGGCCTCTCGGTCAGCTCTCCGTAACAGCCGTTCTATAGTAACCAAACAGCCGAAGTTGGGCAAGGGGAATTTTGAGGCGTTTCCTCTTTTATCTCTCTTTTACCAGTAAACGCCTCAGTCAATCATCTCAATCTGTAACATCTGCAGGCCGTAATCCCCTCCAGATGTTACAGATTGAGACAAAGATACAAGGACGGCCCCAGCGACAGCGCGGACAGCCATTCTTTATTAGTCCTCCTGAACGGTCTCCAACAGATAATCGCGCATGTACGGAATTGCAAACGAAACACGGCCATAGCCCGCGGGCTCAATCAACCCCGCATCGATCAGACGCTTGCGATATGACCCAACTTTGCTCGCCGACAAACCCATCTTCTTGGCAATATCGCCGTTGGCGATATCGACGCCCTCGCATTGAGCCATCGCCGCGAGATACTGAAACTGCCGTTCCGACACCCTGCGCAGCGCTGGGGCAATCACCATAGCATTAAAGCTATCAAGAGCCGCCTGGATACCCTTACGAGCCGCCTCTTCGCTCACGCTCTCCGCCCCACTGCGCGCAGCAACCTGCCAAGCGTAATATCCGACCAGCTGGACCATAAAGGGATAGCCTGCCGAAGCTTTTGTTAATAGCTCAGCGGCACCTTTGTCGAGCTCCTTGCCCGCTCGTCTCATCGTATCCTCAAACGATCCGCCAACTTCAAAATCGGAAAGCCGAGTAAGTTCAACATGTTTGGCTCGCTGAAGGAACGTCAACGTATCATCCACCACCACGCCATCTACCGATGTCGGCAGCCCGGCGAAAGCGAAAGCGACATTCGCTCCTTGGCGGATCAAGAGCTGCATCTCATTGCCTAGCTCGCGCATTTCCTCAGTTGAGGCATCCTGGATCTCGTCGAGCGTAATGAGCAGACCACCGCGCTTCGCAGCATCGTACATCGCCTCGCCCAGATGAGAGGCCGACTTCGACATCTCCATGGAGCCAAGGCTGACCCCTAAAATCGATGGGGAAATCGAGATTGATTCAAGACGAACGTTTCGCTGCAGAGCCTCGAGGATTCTATTGCAAAAACCAGCATTGGAGGCAACGTCAACGACCTCGAATCCTTTTTTGCGTGCAAGGTCACCCAATGCATTAAGGAGCACCGTTTTACCTGTGCCTCGGACGCCCGAGATGCGCATGAGTCGATCGGGGGCACCAGGACCATTCTCAAGAGCCTCGGCAAAGTCATCCAAAACAGTGTCCCGTCCGATAAGCTCAGGCGGATTCATGCCCGCCGTTGGCTTAAAGGGGTTAACAGCTTTCGTCATTCTGCCCTCCTCTGCTAGTTTTAATAACTTTAACAAAGTTTAGCAACTTTAGCAGAGTTTAACAGTTTTAGCAGGCTCGGCGGCTTTATGCCTTACCGATCCTGCCGGGTCCTCCCGCCCGCGCCGATGCAAATAGCGCGGTGCGGCCCCTCTATATCGCCCCTACCCCAGCGAGCGGTTGAGGGAGCCGAGCTCGTCGTTACCCATGGTACGCCACATTTGGAAGATGCAACCGCGCGCCAGGAAAAAGAAGCCGTTGTCGACCAGTTGCACAGCGGCATCTGCCAGCTGATTCGTCACGGCGGACACTGGCGGCAGCTCGAGTCCAGCCTTGCGAATGGTCTCGACCGCTTCCTCGAACGTCGGAGGCTCGCTGACGCCCATCTCGTTCATAAGGCCCTGCATTTCTTCCAGCGCGCTGCTGCCCGACTCCTCGCCACGTGGCACCAGACGGTAACAAGCCAGCGCAAGGTCGAGCTGATCGCAATTCCAATAGGCAAACGCCAGGCGATAGAACAGGTAGCCGATTGCAGAGCGATCGCTGGCAATACGTAGGCCGTGGCGCGCCACCTCGATAATCTCGTCAAAGCGCTCCAGACGCGCAAGAACGTTGATGAGCGCAAAGTGCGATTGCATGGACGAGCGCGCCAGATCGTAAAGATGGCGCACCTCGGGCAGCGCTCGTTCAAAGTCCTCTTGCTCGACGTAAAAGCTGCAGATCTCGTGCTGGGCAAAGTACAGCGCATCGGGCGCACGAAAGATTCGCACAGAGCGGTCTTCTTCCAACACCGGTAGCACCATGCGCACCAGCTGGTTATCGCAAAACTGCGTTTGAACCGGACCTGTCGCCAAAAGCTCGGCAACGGCGCACTTAGCCTCCAACTCCTCAACAAGACGGGAAAAGCCTTCAAAAGCACCTGTACGGTCGACTTTTGCCTGCTCGCGCAATTCAACAACACGGGCCACGTATGGGTCGTCGTCCTCTTCCATGACCTCCAACTCGTCAGCCGTATCGGCAAGCAGCAAATCGCGCAGCGCCGGCGGAAGCGTGCGATGGTCATCACGCGGACGAGCATGAACCTCCGCAGGTTCAATCGTCTCCGGAGCAGTTGACTCATACGCCTCAAGTACACGCTTGCACGGCATATCGTCCATGTCCATGCTCTCAAGATCCTTGGCGACAGGCACGCAATCGGCCAGATAGGCCGCGCGCCCAAAGAAATACGTTGCGACAACGCGCTCGCCCTGCTCACTGTCGGGAGCAGCAATCTGCACATAGCAGCGCGTGATGCAGGTGCCCGCGGCAAAACACGCTGCCGCAAGCGTGAGTGCCACGCGCGCATCGTGCTCCGCGGCCCAGATCGCGCGCGTGTCCTCGTCCAGCTCGCGCCAGGCGTCATCCTGAGCGTCGTATTCACGTTGCGGCATGGCATCAACGACAGACTGCCCAAACCGAACGAGCATAATCCCCTCGGCAACGTTTGCCCGATAGGTATAGTCGAGCCGCGTGACCACGTTGAGCGCCTCAACGATTCGCGCAAAACGGGTGCGCACGTCCCACTCGCCGCCCGGCTGGCAAGCCACCGTACCCGGCTTGCCCCACGGGTTATCGCTCGAAGCCGTATCGAGCAGTCGGGGAACATCGTTGGTCGTCTTGGCGATATGCCACGCATCAAAGAGCGCGCAGCCCTCAAGGCTCGGCGAGGATGCCGCAGGGACCAATCCGGCCCCGATGCGCTCAAGGATGCCGGAGAGGCGGTTGAGACGGCACTCGATGGCAAGCAGCATGTCAATCTCGTCCTGGTCCAACAGGCTACGATCAAAATTGAGATAGAAAATCTTTGAGCGATCAATGCGAGCCAGGCTCATCTCGGACTTGGCAGCGATGGTGCGCAGGCGGGGCAAGTCAATTTCGCTCATAAGGGCGGCGGCATAGCGCTCGATACCGCTCGGATTCTCGGCATGGTCAACGCGGTAGAGCAGCGTCTCGATAGCATCGGGGAGCGGTGCCGTGTTAAAGCCCAAAAACACCTCGACCGGCTCGGGCAACTTTACGAGCTTGATCTTGTCGACAACGTTTTGCATACCCTCGTCGAGTCCGCCGGCGTCCGCCGTGTTCACAATAGCGCTTTCGGAGTTGGCAAATATCACGTAGCGCAAGAACATCGAGGCCATGAACTCGCCGTAAGGAAGGGCGCGGGTCGAATTCCATGTCTCGTGGTCGGACTGCTCGCGCATGGGGCCTTCGGGAGAGCCGGCAGTTTGCGCACACGCGCGCATTGCACCGTTGGCTTCCCTTACCATAATCTCACCAATACTGGAATCCGACTCGTCAAGGACCAGTTCCATGTCGGGATCGTTGGGCAGCGGAGCCTCGCTGACGGGGCGGTCCACCTTGTACACCTCACCCGAAACGCTTACGTAGCCCAAAAGCGACACATGACTTTTGCCAACGAATTCGACGACATAACAAGATTCAAGCTGATCCTCGCCAAAGAGTTTCCAGACCACGCCATATGAGCGTCCCGCAGGCTGCTCGGGCATCGCCGGAAAGCGCTTCTTGGGATCGAGAAACCTGAGCTTGTATGTCGGACGCTCTGCCACGAAGTATCACCCTGATCGGTCGCTTGAAGAAGGAGTGGTCGCGAATAAGTCGCGACATCTACTCGGAATCTTACACGAGTCGACAGGAAATCGTCCGCTTCACGCTCGCGCCTCGACCGAGGTTCGAATCCATGCAGCGGCGACATAAAAGAAAAGCCCCCGTTGCCGGGAGCTTTAATCTCAAATGGTGCGGCGTATAGGATTCGAACCTATGACGTTCTGATTCGTAGTCAGACCCTC
>URAD01000025.1 GCA_900545745.1 uncultured Collinsella sp. | reverse complement strand
TGTCGACGCCCTTGAGGCAGCGCAGGGAGTCGACCCTCCTCCTCCACCTGGGCTTGCGGGCCTCGGCCTCGACGAGCCCCTCGAGCCTCGCCTTCTCCTCCGCCGCCCGCCTGACCGCGTCGACGTAGTAGGCGAGCACGTCGTTGTCGGCCCCCTCCGCGAACCTAATCGGCTCGATCCAGGACCAGTGCGCCCGGGTCCAGTCGCCCTTCCTGCGGCCGGTGGGCGTCCTCTCGTCGAAGGCGAGCCCGTGCCTGAGCAGGAACTTTGGAGAGCCGCTGCTTCGCGCGCGAGAGGTCGTCCCTCGCGTCCTCGAGCGCCCTGGTCAGGTCGCGGGCGGCCTCGCACTCGTCGTCGGGGACCCACACCTCGACCACGTTGCCGACCGACAGCATGCGGGCGAGGAACTCGGCGTCGTTGCGGTCGTTCTTCCTGCGCCTGTCCGCGCTGGGCTTGATCATCTTCGAGACGGCGCCGACCACGCAGTCGACCCCCAGGCCGGTGAGCCTCTTCTGCAGGTCGAAGCCCGTGACCCCGGACTCGCACACGCACCTGGCCCCGGGGTCCACGGAACGGACCCACTCCGCGACGGCGCCGGCGTCGTAGCCGAAGGTCGCGGCACGTACCTCCCCGGTCATGACGTCGAGGGAGACTGCCTTTATCGAGCGGGCGTGGACGTCGAGGCCGACGAAGGTGGTAGTATCGAGCATGGGAGCCCCTTCCATGAATGCGGCGTGGCCGCCGCGGCTGAATTAGACACTCACCATTGTCGGCCTAATCCGCGGTCTTTCATGCAGCAGGGGCTCTCAATGTTTTTATGTCCTGCTCATATCGTCTCTGCCGACAGTGGGGGACGGTCCTTGCAGCTTTTTGCGAAGAGTGTCCCCAGTGACTAGTCGTTTAAGAACGTCCAATGACTGACCAATGACTAGGCGAGGGCGGCCATGATGGTGCGGGCGACGCCGTCGTGGTCGTTGTCGTATTCGGTGACGGCGTCGGCGGCCTCGTGGTCTTCGGGTTCGCCGTTGATCATGGCCATGCCGTGGCCCGCTGTCTGCAGCATGGGGATGTCGTTGATGTTGTCGCCGAACGCCCAAGCGTCGGCGAGACGCTCGCCCAGGTGCTCACATAGCCACGTGAGGGCCGTTCCCTTGGTGGCGCCCTCGCCCATGACCTCGATATTCATGGCGTACGAACGCGTGACCTCAATGCCTCCGAGCGTGTCGAGCTCCGACGCGATGGCGTCGCGATCGGCCGGGTCGTGCCAGTACATGGCGATGCGTTCGAGCGTCTCGACCTCGTCGATCTTGCTGTCGATATCCATGTCGATCGGTGTTCGTGTGCGCTTGAGCGAAGCCGCGATGTGGGGGTCACCGCCGCAGAATTCGTCCAGGCGCGTGTAGAGCGAGCGGGGGAGGAAGCATTGCCCGTCCGCGAAGATATCGAAGGTCACATCGTGGCCGGCGGCGATGCGGTGGATGCGATGGGCAATGCCGCAATCGAGCGGTCGGCTCAAGATGCGCGTGGCGCGCGAGGTATCGGTGGGCACATCGTCGTCGAGCTGCCAGACGCTGGCGCCATTGGCACAGACGGCATAGTGCACGGCGGGATGGGCGAGGATGGGCTCAAAGATGCCCGACAGCGGACGTCCCGTGCACGGTACAAACTCAATGCCGCGACGTGCGAGCTCGTCGAGCATCGCCCAGGTGGCGTCGCTCATCTGCTTGTCACTCGTCAACAGCGTTCCATCCATATCGGAAAAAACAATCATTCGATGCAGCCCTTTCTACTGGCATAAAAAGCGTGGCCGAGGGCGGTGATGCCCTGGCCACGCTCGGGTTCTATAACGGTCCGCGTTCTAGCGATCGGCGAGCGGCTTGTACTCCAGCGGCTCGATAACCGGGCGATACGCGGGACGGATGATGCGGTGCGCGCAGAAGAGCTCTTCCATGCGGTGCGCCGACCAGCCGGCCATGCGGGCGACGGCGAACAGCGGCGTAAAGAGCGTCTCGGGCACGCCGAGCATCTTGTAGATAAAGCCCGTGTACAGGTCGATGTTGGCGCAGATGGGCTTGGTCATGCCGTGATCGCGCATCACCTGCGGTGCCAGGCGCTCGATGCGCTCGATGAGCGCGAACTCATCGCCCAGGTCCTTCTTGGCGGCAAGCGTGCGCGCGTAACGGCGGCACACCTCGGCGCGCGGGTCGCTCAGCGTGTAGACGGCGTGGCCCATACCGTAGATGAGGCCCGTGCCGTCGAAGGCCTGCTTGTCGAGAATCTTGCCCAGGTAGGCTGCGACCTCGTCCTCGTCCTCCCAATTGGAGACATGCGCGCGGATGTCCTCGTGCATGGACACGACTTTGGCGTTGGCGCCGCCGTGGCGCGGGCCCTTGAGCGAGCCGATAGCCGCGGCGTAGGCGGAATACGGGTCGGTGGCCGAGGAGGACAGCACGCGGCAGGCAAACGTGGAGTTGTTGCCGCCGCCGTGCTCGGCATGCAGCATGAGCATCACGTCGAGCAGCATGGCTTCGTCGCGGGTGAATGCCATGCCGCCGCGGAGCACCTGCAGGATGGTCTCGGCGGTGGAGAGGCCGGGTGTGGGGTGCGGTACATGAACCTCGGAGCCGCGACGCTTGGCGACCGAGGCCATATGCGCGAAGGCGGCGATGCGGGGGAGACGGGCGAGCATGGAGATGGCGACGTCGATTTCGTGCTCGGGTGTAATGGCGTCGGGCTCGGCGTCGAAGGCGTAGAGCAGCAGCACGGCGCGCTGAAGCACATTCATGATGCTCGACGACACCGTGGTCATGGGGAACTCGCGGACGTATTCGTCGCTCAGATGCCTAAAAGCACCCAGGCGTCCGCAAAAACCGTCGAGCTCCTCTTTGGTGGGCAGTGAGCCCGTGATGAGCAGGTAGGCGACCTCTTCGTAGCCATAGCGATCCTCGGCCTGGGCGTTGTTGACCAGGTCCTCGATGCTGTAGCCACGAAGCGTGAGTTTGCCCTGATCGGGCACGACCTTTCCGTCGACCTTGTTGTAGCCATGCACATCTGAGATACGGGTGAGACCCGCGACCACGCCCGAGCCGTCGGCATTGCGCAGGCCGCGCTTGACATTGTGCTCAACAAATAGGCCCTCGTCATAAGGGTCAGTCGGCAGGCCATAGTAGAGATTTTCGCTTTCGGGCGAAATCTGGCGGCTCGCTTCGTAATCCAAGACCAGGCGGCTCAGGTGGTCGTCGAAGCGGTAATAGATTTTCTTGGCGTCGTAGGCCATGCGCGCTCCTCTCCGGGCCGCATCGGGGTGACTTGCATGGGCATGCGCGCGTCAGGCTATCCCCAGCGGCTTGCTCGCTACAGGCGGTACATAAAGTTGAAGACGTCCTCGCGTTGGATGGACACGTTGACGCCCGAAAGCTCGCCGGCCTCGGCCAGCGCCTTCTGCAGCTCGGCGAAGTCGAGCTTGGACTCGGCGGTATCGGCCAGCATGGTCATGGTGAAGATGTCCTCGATAATGGACTGCGTGATGTCGCGGATGTCGACGTTGGCCTCGCCTAGGACACGGGTGACGCCGGCGACGATGCCGGGGCGGTTCTTGCCAAGGACGGTGATGACGATACGGGAGGACGAGATCTCGGCCATGGGAAACCCTTTCGCGTGATTGCGGCGCGCGCGGGGCGCTCCGCTACGGTACAGTGTTCATTATTGTACCTGTCTGGCGCAAAAAAGGGCACCTTTGCTGCGGCGTTACATGCCTGCAACATGAGCGTAAGGGGGAAGGCCGTACGGGGAAGAGCCGTCTGGCGCGTGTCCGGCTCGTGTTGGGTTGATTTCCGATCTCAGCCGAACACATTGAGCGGACAGGCCGTTCCCGCAGTCAGCCGAACGCCTCCGACGGCTGATTCCGAACTGGAAGCGGAGGGCATCCCCGCCCTTCGGTAGGGGATACCGCTCCGCGGCGCATGCCGCGGGCGGCGCCCCTATCGGACCACCGTGACCTCAGTTGGGATGGGCCCAGCACTGCCGCGTACTCGGTGAGCTAGAGCCAACTGTTCGTCTTCACGTCGCGTATGGCGATATTTCGGTCGTCCGGCTCGGTGATGCCGTAGCCGAACGCCTGGAGCGTCTCGATGGACTCCTGGATCCTCTGTTGGAACATGGGACCCGGATCGACCCTCGGCCCGAGGTGCCCGCGCCAAAGGCACGGCGTGGCGCGCAGCATGTTATGGATTTTGGAGATGGGCTCGATGTCGGCGTAGACGTTGAGCGTCGCCATGGCGTCCTTGTGGCCGAGGATCGATTGGAGCGCCTTGATATCGCCGCCTTGGCGGATTCACTGCGTTGCGAACGTGTGGCGAAGGCCGTGGAACGTGATCAGCTCGTCGTTGGTGCCCATGAGGCCGTTGGTCTCCGAGAACGTCTTGAACGCCCTGCGGATATAGCTTGTCGTCGCGAAGGTCGCGCCCGGCTCCGACAGGATGTAGCAGTCCCCGATCTCGACCGCCCCGGTAAGGCCGCGCGAGCGCAGCTTTCCGCAGTCGATCTCGTGGGTCTCCTTCAGGAAGGGGAGTAGGCCGACCGGGTCGATGGGGATACCCCTGGCGTCATGGGTCTTGGTGTCCTTGATGAACGAACCCATTCCCTTCGCGTACGCCACCGAGTGTCTGATCGAGATCAGGCCCGTCTCGAAATCCACATCGCACCACCGAAGGCCGCAGACCTCGCCGATTCGCATCCCCGTGTGCAGGGCGAGTACGACCGCCCTCTAGTCCTCGGCGGATCAATCGAGTCCGAACTCCTTTCGGGCATCCTCTTCGCTCATGACTTCGAGAAGGTCTCCGGGTTGGCAACGAAGGGCGAGGCATAGCTGCTCGAGTGTGTTGAAGCGAATGCCGCGAATATGCCCTTTTTTAATACGGGACAGGTTCACGGGCGTGGTTCCAATCCTTTCGGCAAGTTCGTTCGAGGAAATCTTTCGCTCGGCCATGATCTTGTCGAGGCGAACAATTACGGGCATGGCGTTTCCTTACGCAATCTCGTCGGAGTCGAGGTACAGCTCTCGGGCGTACAAGAAGAGCTGGGAAAGCATGAACAGGACGATGCCGAGAACCAGAGAGGTCCAGTCGAATGATGAAGCGATCTCTTGGGCGCCGACGGCCCCCTCGCCGCCAAACATCGAAACGGAGGTTTCGAGTGAGCCGGCGTAGAGGCTGGTGGCAGCTTGAACAACGAAGAGAATGCCGAGCACCTTCAAGCATGTCGCAGACCCTTTCTTGAAGGGGTCTCCGCTCTTGATCGTCCACACGAGAACGGCGCTGAGGATGGTCGTAGCGATACCGATGACGGCAGGGGCCAATGTCGAGATCGCAAGGGCTGGATACGCGGGGGAGTCTGCAATTACAGGGTTGTCGAGCACTTCGATTGCTGGCTTTAAGGAGAACGCCACTTGTGCGATGGCGGTGACGCAAAGGGCCGCAGAGGCTATCGCACATGCGATGCGGAAGGAATGAAGCCGGGGAGTGCGATTGTCGGAACTCATAATAACCTCCGAAGAATTTAAAAAACTCAGGTTACTTTTTAACAGTTTATGTTAAATTGACTTTGCCGGCAAGTAATCACAGCATGCTGCAATCGTAACCCCGCGCATCGAGCTGAATCGTGTTGAAACGAGCTGGTGATACGTATGCTCAAAATCTCGAAGGCAATCTTTAGGTCGCTCCTCTCCTCCAGGTCGCTCTGTGTTGTCGTTGTTGCGTTGATGGTTCTTTGTGCTCTGCCCGTCTTCAGGAGCGCGGCTGGCATCGACGGACGGGTCGAATACCTCGAGTCGGGAATAACCCGTGTTGAGCAGGAATTGTCAGCATCCTATGCGGATGCGCTTGTGAATGCGGGGGAGGACGGTGTCTATACCTCTTCATCAAGCATGCCCGCGCTTCTGTACCCTCTTGCCGCGGGACGTCTTATCTTGGCACCGCTCTCTCCCCTACTTCCGTTTCTGCAGATATCGGATGGAGAGTACACCTATTATGATGGATCGAAGGAGTACTTGCTATGGGTCGCAACGGCCGTTGCCGTCTCGTTCCTTGCCGCGCGTCTTAACAAACGTGAAAAGCTCATCATCCAGGCACCGATGGGCGAGCTGGGTAGACTTGTTGCATCGAGCGTATGGGCGAGTGTTTTTGCAATGCTTGCCGTCCTCGCCATCAATCTTCCAGGGATAATCGCCGCGCTTGTGAAGAATGGCCCGGGCTCGCCGTTCTATCCGATAGGCTACATTCAATATGCGACTCCGGTTATCAAACCGGCTTGGCTGGTGTTCGCGCAGACGGCCATCTTGCAATTCTTGGTGGCAGCGTTCATCTCGCTTGTCGTTCACCTTGCCGTGAAGATTGCCAATAACCCTACGCTTGGAATCGTGTTCGTATGTGCCCTGATGGGGGTGACGATGGTTCCCGGGTATTACGGAAGATCCATCGCTTTACGTGAGTTCGCCCTGTTGAATCCCCTTACGTATGCGAACACTGAGTTGACCGTCGGCGCCTATAACCCGTACCCGACAACGCAGATAGTGAATCTGCCTGGACTTTGCTTCGAGCGTGGCGCGATTACCCTCGTATGCGCAATCGGGATCGAGGTGCTGGCAATTAGCCTGCTTTGCGTTGCTGGAAAGAGCGGCTGCGCGCGCCCGATGTCCCCGATTTGTCTTGAGAGAGGTTCCTTCACCGCATCGAGAACGACAGCCCGTTCGAGCGCTTGTGCCTCCGCCGTTGCATACGTAAGAACGATGGGGAAGCTGCTCCTGCATTCTCCTGCCCTCGCCGTATGCGCGATTGCAATGTCGACGGCGATGCTGGCCCCGGCTCTGGTCGAGGTGTTTCCTGACGCTGGTGACGTTTCCGCTGTTCGGTATAGGGATGGGGAGCTCCGTTCAATAGATCGGTATCTAGAGCAGGACGCTGCGAATATGGACGTCGAGGGCAAAGCGGCCCTGGAAGGCATGCGAGATGCTCTTTCGGGTTTCGTGTACGCGCCCACGCCTGCGGAGGGGTTTCGAAGCCTTGCGACGTACGAGCGCGCTCGAGGCGAGCTGGGCGCGGCAGATGCGACCCTCCTGCAATCGATCGGAATCGAGCCGGAGACTCCTTCTCGTGCGGTGGCGCGCGCCCTTCTGCTCGAGTCGATCGCGAGCTTGCCGGACCCCAAGGTTTACGAGCTGAGTACGAAGATGCCCCCGTTAATCCTTCTTTCGTATCTCCAGGCAGCGCTTCCTTCCTTGTTTTGGCTGTTGCCCGTGGTTGTCACATCGCTTGCGTGCATCCACCTGCAGTGTCGTTCCCTTCTGGTTCTCCAAGTCCCCGCAACAGCGCATATGCGTTTTCTGACGACCGTTGCGTTGTCACTCCTGCTTGGCTTGGCACTGCTTTTGGTGTCGATGGTTCCCGCTGCGGTTGTGTCCTTGATTAAGAACGGTGCGGGTGGATCGGAGTATCCCGTCGCTCTCATTCGGGCGGGAGCTTCGACAACGTCCATGGTGGGGGAGGCGGTGTTGTGCAGTATTCCGTTGCTGGTCATGGCATACGGCGTGATTTCCGTCGTCGCTGCGTTGACAGCAGCGATTAGCCGCAACCCCGTTGTCACCGGAGTGGTTTGCGCGGTTCTCCTGGTGTTGGGTTCGTTGAGCGCTCATGTTGAAAGCGCGGGCATGGGCGTCGCGCTGCTGGCTCCATTCGCCTCGTTTGACCCCGCTTCCCAGGTGGGGACGATTGGGTTCCTTGGGCGAGGGACGAACGCGATGCCTTTTGGAGAGGTCGTCGGCGCATCGGGCGCTCTGCTGGTGGTCTTGGGCGCCGTATCTCCGTTGATGGTGCGCCTGAGTGTTCCAAAGATCGAAAGGGGATGATCTCGATGATTGGCCTTCAAACGCTGACGATCTCTTATGGAAAGAAGGTGCTCGTAGATTCGGTGAACGCTGAGTTTGCCCCGGGTACGGTCTACGGTCTCGTCGCTCCGAACGGGCATGGAAAGACGACGTTGCTACGTGCGATGGCAGGTTTGCCGGGTCCTCGCGTGGACGGGAGCATCGTTCTGGATGAGGTGCAGGGTACGGGTGCGAGAGAGGTCCGTTCTATGATCTTCTATGCACCTGGTGAGGGGACGCTGCTGTATCCCGGATTGCGTGCGGAAGATCACCTCAAGATGGTTTGCGATATGTGGCCGCATGCTCGCGATATCGAAGAGATAGTGGAACAAACGCAGATAGGCGAGTTCGCGAAGATGAGGATCCGCACTCTGAGCCAGGGCATGAAGCAGCAGCTTACCCTGGCGATTGCGTATGCGACGGGTGCGCGGTACCTTCTATTAGATGAGCCCATGAACGCGCTCGACCCCAGCAGGGTGGACTTGCATTCCGAGATTTTCAGGAAGCTGGCCGATTCTGGTACGTGCATCATCATGTCATCCCACATCTTGGATTCGGTCGATAGGCTGTGCGATGAGATTCTGTTTTTGAAGGATGGGAGGCTCATTAGAAGCATTCCGCAAGATGATGCTGCGCCGAAGTCTCCTGGATCCCATTTCGCAAAGCCTGCCGGACGCGCCGAGGGTGCGCTAAGCACGTATCGGCGACTCTACGAAAAGGGCGGGTAGAAATGCAAGTTAAAAATCTATGTGGTCAATATGATGCCGTTGAACCCGCATATCGATACCGCTCAGCCATTCGCCTCGCCCCCGTCGCACGTATCTTCATCCGGTCTGTTACTTTTAATCTAACAATTCTTTGAGGAACGTAGGTGCTTCTAAATGTACTGTCGACTTCTTCTCAAACTAATCCTAAGAGACAGGGCCGTATGGATTTGTACGCTCGTTCTCGCTGCAGCCTTTTCCGTCCCCATTGCGTTCAATTCACCCATCTACGGGCCCTTCTTTATGAAACAGGGCATGCAGGGCTTTGTCGACGCATTCAATACGCGCGCGCCCCAGGCCAGCGGCACAGACCTATCTCCAGAGCAGCAAAATGACGCGGAGCTTGCAAGATACGCGAACGCCGCCCTTGCCGCCCAAACCGACGCCGCCTTTCTCGATTCTGCCGAGAGCTACTACGCGCTCATGGGCGAAGGCTTCCAATCCGGGTCCATCGTGGGAGACCGAGAGACCAATGACGCAGACCTCGCGTATTGCCGTGCCCTGAGCAGCTCCGGCATCACGGATATCCCGGCCTCCGCAAACGACCTGCCATTCCTTTCCTTCCTGCCTTACGCCATTGCCACGGCGCCGTCTTTCCTTCCCTTCATCCCCTTCCTTCTCTCGTCGATACTCGTGCTCGGCGCCACAAGGCCTGCGACCCTGGCGGCGAAGGCGCCCGTGCCCAAATTCCGGCGCCTTATCCAAGCCGTGTTTTCGATAATCGTCGCGGGGACCGCGATGCTCCTCGCCGGCCTCGCACCCGGGGGCATTTACGCCTTGGTCCTAAACGGCTTCGGGCAAATCGGGTACCCGATCGCCTTCTTCCATGACGGCGCGCTTACCACCACGACCGCGGGAAACGTCTTCACGGACCTGCTTCTCGCGCTGCTTGCGGGCGGAACCTTGATATCCGTTTGCTCCGCCGTCCTATCGACCGCAACGAGGCGCGTCCTCGCGGGCCCCCTTGCCTCCGCGCTGCTTGTCGCGGCCCCGGCATTCCCGTTACTGTCCGATTCGGCGCTGGAGCACAATGCCGCGGTCGAGCTCCTGCCGCTGGCCGTGTTCTCGCCTATCGAGGCAACGGGCTACGTAGGATGCTTCCCGACAGAATTCATTGGCTCCGGTTCAGGCAGCGCATCGATGCTTGCCGTGGCCCTGGTATACGTCGCGGTCCTTTTCGCGGTCGGCGCCGTCGTGACACGTTCGCCCAAACAGGCTGGACCCGCTAAAAAGCACCATGGTCTCGAGCTTCTAGACGCGAGCGTGGGATACGGGAGCACGACGATACTTTCAATCGGGTCGCTTTTCCTGAGCCCGGGAACGGCGGCTGGGCTCGTCGCTCCCAACGGCTCGGGGAAAACCACCCTTCTTGAAGCGCTGTCGGGCCAATTTCCCACCCGTATCCGCTCGGGAAGCCTGGCGGCAGACGGAATCTGCCAACGCCGATCAGCCGAATTCGCAGAACTCGTCTACCTGAGCTCTTCGGGCAGCGCGGATCTCTACCCCACGCTATCGGCCATCGAGCACCTTGCTTTCGTTAGGGAGGCGTGGAAATCGGCCGCCGACATCGACTCGCTCTGCAGCTCCCTCGGAATCTCCCCATATCTCGACAAGCCGACCCGTAAACTCTCGACAGGAATGAAGCAGCAGGTAAAGCTTGCCATGGCGATATCGACCGGTTGCCCGTACCTCATCCTCGATGAACCGCTGAACGGCCTCGATCCGGGAAAGCGGAAAACCTCCTGCGACGCGATGCGCAGCGAGGTGGCGCGGGGACGAAGCGTGCTCATTTCAAGCCATCTGCTCGACGACCTGGCAGACCTCACCAACTCGTTCTACTTCATCGAGGCCGGCACGCTCGTGGAAAAGATCGAGTCATCATCGCAAACGCTCAAGCAGGAATACCTCGATACATACGAAGGATGAATGTGGGGGAGTGTTCGGATGATAGTTGATATTCAAGGGCCAGTTCGTGCTGTGCCGAAAAGACCGTGAACCTTTTGTGGGACACGCGGCGCCGTGGTACCATAGCCGAGTTTGTTGTCTTGGTCGGAAACCAAGACGCCTTATGCGCTGATCGGTAACCAGCGCCTGACCAATAAGGAGTCCTACCATGAAGCAGGGTATCCATCCCCAGTATGTCGAGTGCACGGTGACGTGCTCCTGCGGCAACACCTTCAAGACGCACGCTACCGTGTCCGAGATGAAGGTCGAGCTTTGCAACGAGTGCCACCCGTTCTACACCGGCCAGCAGAAGTTCGTCGACACCGGTGGACGCGTCCAGCGCTTCGCCGACAAGTTCGGTGGCGCCGCTGCCGCCCAGCTCAAGAAGGCTGAGGAGGCCAAGGCTGCCAAGGCCGCCAAGGCTGCTGAGGCCGAGGCCGCTCGCAAGGCCGCCGCTGAGGCTAAGGCTGCCGAGAAGGCTAAGCGTGCCGCTAAGTTTGCCGAGGAGGCTGCCAAGCAGGCTGCCGAGGCTCCCGCAGAGGCTCCCGTCGAGGAGGCCGCTGCCGAGGCCGAGACCACCGAGGCTGCTGAGTAAATAGCTCGCCGAGCAAACACTCGCATTCATGGCTAAAGGGCCGCGTATCCATTTGGGTGCGCGGCCCTTTTCTTTTATTGGTGCAAACGGACCTGTCCCCATGACACCAAATCGGTGCGAAGGGGGACAGGTCCGTTTGCACCAAATGATAGAGATGCAGCGTTTGCCCAGATAAAACCTGCCAAAATTAACCTGTCCCATTGTGGCAGGTTGGTCGTAGTTATTACGTGGCGGTCGAGGTCGACCGTATAGGCCGCGCCTTGTTTGGCTAAAGTACAATCATCTGTGTTTAACTCGCCCGCAGCTGCACGGCGTGGGCGATGGCCAAAAAGGAAAACCACATGGGATTCATGTCAAAGCTGCTGTCCTTTGGATCCGATAAGGACCTTAAGCGCTACTACAAGATCGTCGACCAGATCAACGGTCTTGAGCCCCAGTTTGAGAAGATGACCGAGGAGGAGCTCCGCGGCCAGACCGATAAGTTCCGCGAGCGTTACGCCAACGGCGAGTCGCTCGACGACATGCTCCCCGAGGCCTTTGCCACCGTGCGTGAGGCTTCCAAGCGCACCATGGGTATGCGCCACTTTGACGTGCAGCTCATTGGCGCCATGGCACTGCACGAGGGCCATATTGCCGAGATGAAGACCGGCGAGGGCAAGACGCTCGTCTCCACCTTGGCCGGCTACCTCAACGCTATCGCCGGCAAGGGCGTGCACGTCGTTACTGTCAATGATTACCTGGCCAAGCGCGACTCCGAGTGGATGGGCCGCATCTATAAGTACCTGGGCATGACCGTCGGTCTGCTCCAGAACAACATGCCGCTCGAGCTCAAGCGCCCGGCCTACCAGGCCGACGTCACCTACGGCACCAACTCCGAGTTCGGCTTTGATTACCTGCGCGACAACATGGTTACCCGTCCCGAGCAGCGCGTACAGCGCGGCCACAACTACGCCATCGTCGACGAGGTCGACTCCATCCTGATCGATGAGGCCAGGACGCCGCTCATTATCTCGGGCGCTGGCACCAAGTCCGCCAGTACCTACAAGGACTTCGCGCGTGCCGTGCGTGGCCTTGAGCGCGGCGAGGACGTGTCGCACGACATGCTCACCGCCACCGAGGATGCTGAACCCACGGGCGACTACGTCATGGACGAGGCCAAGCATACCATCGCCGCCACCGAGCGCGGCCTTAAGAAAATCGAGCGCCGCCTGGGTATCGATGACATCTATGCCGATCTCTCCGGCCAGCTGGTCAACCACCTGCAGCAGGCGCTGAAGGCCCAGTACATGTTCCACCGCGATAAACAGTACGTGGTCACCAACGGCGAGGTCAAGATCGTCGACGAGTTCACCGGCCGCATTATGGAAGGCCGCCGTTACTCCGAGGGCCTGCACCAGGCCATCGAGGCCAAAGAGGGCGTGCTCGTACGCGAGGAGAACCAGACCCTGGCCACCATCACCCTGCAGAACTACTTCCGTCTGTATGACAAACTCTCTGGCATGACCGGTACGGCGCTTACCGAGGACGCCGAGTTCCGCGAGATCTACAAGCTGCCCGTCGAGGTCATCCCCTCCAACAAGCCCGTGCAGCGCGTGGACCACGAGGACCTGGTGTACCGCACCATTCAGGCCAAGTACAACGCCGTTGCCGACGACGTTGAGCGTCGTCACGCCAAGGGCCAACCGGTCCTGGTGGGCACCGTCTCCATCGAGAGCTCCGAGAAGCTGTCCGCCGCCCTTACCAAGCGCGGCATCGCACACGAGGTCCTCAACGCCAAGCACCATGAACGCGAGGCCCACATCGTTGCCCAGGCCGGACGCTACGGCGCCGTGACCATCGCCACCAACATGGCCGGTCGTGGTACCGACATCCTGCTGGGCGGCAACCCCGACGAGCTGGTGCGCGAGCGCCTGGAGTACGAGGGCCTGACCATGGAGGACGTGACGCCCGAGCAGCTCGAGCAGTTTAACGCCGAGGCCAAGGAGACCTGCAAGGCCGAGCGCGAGCGCGTGCTTGCCGCCGGCGGCCTGACCGTTATCGGCACCGAGCGCCACGAGTCCCGTCGTATCGACAACCAGCTGCGCGGCCGCTCCGGCCGTCAGGGCGATCCGGGCGAGACCCAGTTCTACCTGTCGCTCGAGGACGACCTCATGCGCCTGTTCGGCGGCGACAAGATGGACCGCGTCTCCAAGATGATGGTCACGGCCGACATGGGCGACGACATGCCCATCCAGCACAAGATCATCTCCAAGGCCGTCGAGAGCGCCCAGCACAAGGTCGAGAGCATCAACTTCTCCATGCGTAAGAGCGTCCTTGAGTACGACGACGTCATGAACAAGCAGCGTCAGGTCATCTACGCCGAGCGCAATAAGATTCTGGACGGCAAGGACCTGACCGACCACATCACCGAGGTCATGCACGATACCGTCTACCGTTGCGTGCAGGAGTTCTGCACCAAGGACAGTCACGATGGTGAGCGCGACCTGGAGGGCCTGCGCAAGTGGGTCGTGGAGCTGACCGGGCATATCGATACGCCCAAGTTCCCCGACGAGGATTACGAGGCCCTGGCTGCCGATGTCCTGGCTTACGTAGAGAAGTGCTACAACATGAAGGCCGAGCGCTTGGGCGAGGACCTGATGCGCGAGCTCAACACCCAGGTCATGCTGCGCGTCATCGATACCCGCTGGATGAACTACCTGCAGGAGATGGACTACCTCAAGACCGGCATCGGCCTGCGCGGCTTTGGCCAGCGCGACCCGCTGGTCGAGTACAAGACCGAGGCTTATGGTGCCTTCCAGATGCTCGTCGACACCATGTACGAGGATTACCTGCGCACCGTCCTGCGCATCGAGATCAAGGCCGCCCCGCACGCCGTGGAGCACAAGGAGGACCCCGCGCTCGAGGGTGCGCGCTTCTCCGGCCCCGCCGATGTCGATGGCGACAACGGCAACTCGGTGCTGCGCAAGCAGGCACAGGTGCAGGCTCGTACGGCCGTCCAGGGAGGCCCGGCTGCTGTCAACAACGGCGGCAAGGTGACCACCTACCGCAAGTCCGAGAGCGATGACCCTTATGTCAACGTGGGCCGCAACGACCTTTGCCCCTGCGGCAGCGGCAAGAAGTTCAAGTACTGCCACGGCAGGAATCGTTAATGGCCGAGGCTTTAGAGGTAACGCCCGCCGAGCTGGACGCGTTTGCGGACCGGCTCGGCGAGGTCGAGTCGTATCTTCATTTGGACGAGAAGCGCACGCGTGTGACCGAGCTCGAGGCCAAAAGCGTGGCCCCTGGCTTTTGGGATGACGCCGACGCCGCTCGCGCCACCATGGAGGAGATCGCTCGAGCCAAGGAAGATATCGCTGCCGTGGATACCGCGCGCGGCGAGCTGTCTGACGCCCGCGCGGCGCTGGAGCTTGCCGAGGAGATGGGCGACGACCCCGATGTTGCCGCGTTGCGCGAGGAGGCTGCCGCTACGGCAGAACGCCTGGCCCGCGCTATCGACGAGCTCGAGCTTTCGAGCTGGTTTACCGGTGAGTTCGATCACGGCGACGCGATTGTGACCATCAAGCCCGGACAGGGTGGCCTGGAGGCGCAGGACTGGACCTTCATGCTCTTTAAGATGTACATGAAGTACTGCCAGCGTCGCGGCTGGAAGGTTACCATCAACGACTGCCCCGCGGCCGAGGTCATCGGCATCGACCGTGCGACCTTTACCGTAGAGGGCAAGGACGCGTTTGGCATGCTGCGCGCCGAGGCCGGCGTCCACCGCTTGGTTCGCATTAGCCCCACCGACGACAAGAAGCGCCGCCAGACCACGTTTGCCGGCGTCGAGGTCATCCCCGTGCTACCCGATGATATCGACATCGAGATCAGTCCCGACGACATCCGCGTGGACGTGTACCACGCGAGCGGCCCGGGCGGTCAGGGCGTCAACACCACCGACTCCGCCGTGCGCGTGACGCATTTCCCCAGCGGCATTGTGGTCACCTGCCAAAACGAGCGCAGCCAGATCCAGAACAAGGCCGCGTGCATGCAGATCCTCAAGGCTCGCTTGTACGAGATTGAGCTCGAGAAGCGCGCCGAGGCGCTCGATGAGATCCGCGGACCCAAGACCACGATTGGTTTTGGCAACCAGATCCGCAGCTACGTGCTCTACCCGTACCAGATGGTCAAAGACCTACGCACGGGCGTGGAGACCAGCAATGTCGAGGCCGTCCTTGACGATGGCGACCTGGACCCGTTTGTTATTGGCTACCATCGTTGGGCCACCGGCAACGCCGACGCGGAGACCCCGTCTGCATAAACCGCCCGGTTTATGTGGAGATGGATTAAAACCCTCCCAGCAGGGTGGTTTTGTATCCAGAGCAAACCCTGCGCAGGGGTGGTTTTTGTCCGGCGAATCGGTAGAATCGAATACAAGAAGAAGTTCAAAGCGCATCCGTTTGGGTGCGCTTTTTTGAGGGAGGCAGCATGGCATATCGTCTGGACATCAAGCGCATTCTTTCGATGAACTTCTTTCACGACCTGCCCCAGATCATGTTGGGGTGTGCCTTGGCCGCCATCGCGACCGACTTGTTTTTGATTCCCAACGGTCTTGCCGCCGGTGGCGTTACGGGCCTTGCCACCATTATCCAGGCGGTCGGCGCGGCGCGCGGCCTATCGCTTCCCGTTGGTATTCAGACGATCGTGATGAACGCCTTGCTGTTGTTGGTCGTTATGCGCGAGGGCGGCATGTTCTACGTGGTGCAGACCGCGACGGGCTTTGTGCTGCTGGGCTTCTTTACCGATCTGTTCGCCCCGTTTGTAGCACCTCTGGCGGATGCGGACCTGATGCTCCCTGCCATGTGGGGCGGCATTATTACGGGCATCGGTTACGGCATGGTGTTGCGCGCCGGCGCCAACACCGGCGGCTCGGACACGATTGGCCAAATCATCTCGCGTAACACCTCGCTGCCGGTGGGCTCGACCGTCATGGCGATCGATGTTGCCGTATGCGCGCTATCGGCTCCGGTCTTTTCAATCGAAAACGCACTGTATGCAGGCCTTTCGATGGTCATTAGCGGCTACGTGATCGATGCCGTGGTCGATGGTGGCAACAAACGCCGTATGGTACTCATCATCTCGGACAAGTTCCCTGATATCGCTGCCGATATCATGTATGGCCTGGGTCGTGGTTGTACCAAGTTTAAGGCGACTGGCATGTATTCGGGTGCCGAGAAGCCGGTGATTATGGTTATCGTGAGCCGTCGAGAGCTCAATACCCTCAAGACGATTGTGCGCGAGCGCGATCCTCATGCCATCGTGACGGTTGCCGACGTTACGGAAGCCTTCGGCGAGGGCTTTAAGGACATTAACGCGTAGGGGCGACCGCGTTCCATCCAAAAGACGTTCACATTGATAAACCGTTTCATCAGCGGTTCTGCCTGCTAAATTGTTCAAATAATGATAAAAACTCTGGTAAAGCCATCAGTTTCCAGCATAATGAATGACGTACGTGCATTGCGGCTGTGTTGGGATTACCTTCGGTGCCGTGCGCATTTTGTCTAATGAGGATGAAAGGAAGGCACAATGAGCGACGAAGAGCTCAAAAAGGTTGCCAACGAGGTAAGGAAGGGCATCGTCACCGGCGTGCACGCTGCCAAGTCCGGCCATCCGGGCGGTTCGCTCGGCGCTGCCGACATCATGACCTATCTGTACTTTGAGGAAATGAACGTCGACCCGGCCGATCCCCGCAAGGCCGATCGCGACCGTTTTGTGCTCTCCAAGGGCCATTGCGCTCCGGGCCTGTACGCCGTGCTCGCCGAGCGCGGATTCTTCCCCAAGGAGGATCTCGAGACGCTGCGCCACATCGGCAGTCACCTGCAGGGTCACCCCAACATGAACGACACCCCGGGCGTTGACATGTCTACCGGTTCGCTCGGCCAGGGCATCTCCGCCGCCGTGGGCATGGCGGTTGCCGCCAAGCACTGGGGCGATACTTACCGCACGTACGCCCTGCTGGGCGATGGCGAGAGCGAGGAGGGCCAGGTCTGGGAGGCCGCCATGTTTGCCGGCAATCAGCAGCTCGATAACCTCTGCGTGATCGTCGACCACAACGGTCTGCAGATCGACGGCCCCGTCGAGGAGGTCAACGACCCCATGCCGCTCGCCGACAAGTTCCGCGCGTTCAAGTTCCACGTGGTGGAGCTCGCCGACGGCAACGACTTCGACCAGATCCGCGCCGCCTTTGCCGAGGCTCGCGCTACCAAGGGCCAGCCGACCGCCATTATCGCCGAGACCATGAAGGGCAAGGGCGTTTCCTTTATGGAGAACCAGGTTGGTTGGCACGGTAAGGCCCCCAACGATGAACAGTTTGAGCTGGCCATGGCAGAGCTCACGGCCGCCGGAGAGGAGCTCTAGGATGGCAGACGTCAAGAAAATCGCCACGCGTGTAAGCTACGGCGAGGCCCTCGTCGAGCTCGCCAACGAGCACGATGACTTTGTGGTCCTCGATGCCGACCTGGCCGCCGCCACGCAGACCGGCAAATTTAAGGCCGCATGCCCCGACCGCTTCTTCGACGTGGGTATCGCCGAGAGCAACCTGATGGGTGTTGCCGCCGGTATCGCGACCACCGGTCGTGTTGCCTTCGCGAGCACCTTTGCCATGTTCGCTGCCGGTCGCGCCTTTGAGCAGGTCCGTAACTCCATCGGCTACCCGCACCTTAACGTTAAGATCGGTGCCACGCACGCCGGTATCTCGGTGGGCGAGGATGGCGCCACGCACCAGTGCTGCGAGGATATCGCCCTGATGCGCGTCATCCCTGGCATGACCGTGATTGTTCCCGCCGACGACGTGGAGGCCCGCGCCGTGACGCGCGCCGCCTACGAGTGCGACGGTCCGGTGTACATGCGCTTCGCCCGTTTGGCCTCGCCGGTTATCAACGACCCCGAGACCTACAAGTTCGAGTTGGGTAAGGGCATTGTCATGCGCGAGGGCGCCGATGTGACCATCATCGCCTGCGGCCTGATGGTCGGCGAGGCTCTCGAGGCCGCCGAGCAGCTCGCTGCCGAGGGTATCGACGCCGAGGTCATCAACATGCACACCATCAAGCCCATCGATGCCGACCTGATCGTCAAGAGCGCCACCAAGACCGGCCACGTCGTGACCGTCGAGGAGCACTCTGTGATCGGTGGCCTGGGCAGCGCCGTTGCCGACGTCCTGTGCGAACAGTGCCCGACGCCGCTCAAGAAGATCGGCGTCAACGACACCTTTGGCGAGTCCGGCCCGGGTGCCGAGCTTCTGCACAAGTACGGTCTGGACGCCGCCAACATCGTGGCGACCACCAAGGAGTTCTTGGCATAAGGCAAGGCGGATCTCAAGGACTGCTTCGCCAGAACTATAAAACTGTTTCGCCATTACTATGGAAACCCGGCAGGGGCGCTCTCTTGGAGAGCGCCCCTGTTTCAGTTCAAGACTTTAGTCTGCTGGGCGCGCAGCGGCCAGCTTCAACCCACCCGCTATGCGGGTGGAGACAAACGGCTTTA
>URAD01000024.1 GCA_900545745.1 uncultured Collinsella sp. | reverse complement strand
GCCGAATGCTCGCCATCGAAATTTATCGGTGGCCCACTTCAGACTGTAATGGGGTAGTTCTGTAGAGAACACCGTTGCCGCCGGTAACCAAGCGGTCGCAAAGACGGCTGCCCAGCTGGCCGAGGAGTCGGCAAAGCAGCTCAAGGACGCTCAGGCCGCCTACGATGCCGCCCAGAAGAAGGCCGACGCGGCGGGCCAGTCTCAAAAGCAGGCGCAGCAGCAAAAGAATCAGGCCTCGCAGGCCGTGAGCGACAACGAAATCGAGCAGAACGCAGCAGAAGTCGCCGCGCTCCAGGAGAAGATCGACGAGCTCAAAGCCGCCGTCGAAAAGACCGAACAGCAGCAGAAGAAGCTGGGCGACCTGAACGATCAGCTCGATCAAGCCAACAAGAGTGTCGAGGATAAGACCCAGGCGCTCAAGGACGCCAAGGCAAAGCAGGATGAGGCCAAGAAGGCCCTCGATGATGCCCAGGCCAAGCTCGAGGCCATGGGTATGGACGAGTACGAGGCCGCCAAGAAGGCCGTCGAGGACGCGCAGACAAAGCTCGATGACGCCAATAAGGCCGTTGCTACTGCACAGGCCAATCTGGACCAGGCCAAGGCTGCCGAGGCCAGCGCCCAGCAGGAAAAGAAGGACACTGAGGCCGCTCTGACTTCCGCCCAAGCCAAGAAGCAGGAGACTGCCGCTGCGCTCGCAGCCGCAACCACCTCGCGCGATAACGCCCAGCAGAAGTTCAACCAGGCGCAGGCTGCGCTCGATGCCGCCGTCTCGGGTACGGGTGTTGACCTGAGTGCGCTTGAGGCCGCCAAGAAGGCTGCTGCTGGTGAGCTCAAGACCGCGCAGGCGGAGCTCAATGCCGCGACGGATGCCGACGCCACCGCACAGACAAATCTGCAGGCCGCTCAGGCTGCCGTCGCTGCCGCGCAGGAGAAGGCCAACGCCGCTAACGCTGCTGTGGCATCTGCCCAGTCTGCATACGGTGCGGCAAACAAGGAGTACAACGCCGCCGCCAGCAAGCGCGACGCTGCGAAGTCGGCATACGAGCAGGCTCAGCAGACCGAGGCCGACAAGAAGGCGGAGTACGACCGACTCGTCGAGGTTCGTCAGCAGAAGCACAGCGAGTTCGATCAGGCTCGTGCTGAAGTAACCGACGCACACAATGCATACGACGCCGCAAACGTCGAGGTCGAGAAGCTCAACCAGCAGATTGCCGACCTCAAGTCGAACATGACCGTAGACCAGAATGTCATCAGCCAGGGTATGTTCGGCTTCATGAACTACATCATCGGCGGCAGCCAGTTCACGGCCACGCAGAAGAAGAACGCCCAGGACGCCGTATCGATGCTGACCGGTGCCGATGACAAGGCCGAATGGTATGACCAGTACGTCGATCAGGACATGTCTCGCGATACCAACCCGCTTTCCCTGGAGCAGATGCGCAACGCCCTGACATATCTCGACACCCAGAACAACCTCCGCAAGGCGAACGGTCAGTCGGCGCTCAGCGTCAGCCTCCGCATGACTGTGGCGGCAGCACTTAATACATCATATTCATCGAACATCTGGGGACACTCGGGCTGCTACTGGGACAATGGAGAAAATCTTGCTGGCGGTGGTGGCGCATATACCGGCGGCGAGACCGAGGATACACTCGGCTGGCCCTACACCGGTCTCTATACCCAGGAAAAGGAGAAATTCGATAAGTACGTCGAGCAGTATGGCGACGCACTTGGAAGCCATCGATATGATTCCTACTATATCTACCAGCACTACAACAAGGACGTCAAAATCTACGATGAGTGTGGGCACTATCTCAACATCATCGATGCCGGCACGAAGGCTATCGGCATCGCGACCGGTAGCGGTAAGAACACCGATTCCGAGGTAACAATCTTCGATTACAGCTCTTTTGACAGTGAGGCTGATTTCACTGTCTCCGAGTTCAAGAAGCTCCTGAACGACTACATCGATTCCGCATACAACGCAGGCGGCACACAGGAGCAGAAGGAGCAGCTGAAGCAGCTGCAGAATGAGCTGGCAGAAGCGCAGAAGAACTTCGGGACTGCTGGAACGGCTTATTCTAACGCATTGGATAAGCAAGAAAGCGCGCGCGACGCCTATACCGCGGCCGACACGAACATGAACACCGCCAAGGGCGAGTACGAGAAGGCTCAGTCCGCTACTGCTGCCGCCAAGTCCGCCTACACCGCCGCCGAAGCCAAACTCAAGGGTATCGACGTCAAGACGCCCCAGGCCAAGCTCGATGCCGCCAAGAGCAAGGCCGCTACTGCCCAGGCAGCTCTCGATAAGGCAAACGCCACGCTTGCTGACAGCAAGACGAAGGCAGCCGAGGCCACTGCTCACAAGGCGAAGGCTCGCAGCGCCCGCGATGCCGCCAAGGCAAAATCCGAGCAGGCCAATGAGGCGTATGACAACGCTACCGCTTCGGTCAAGGACCTTGCCGCCAAGCGCGATGCCGCCAAGACGGACCTTGCGAACAAGCAGGGCACGCTTGACGATGCCAAGAAGGCCGACGACACAGCCCAGGCTGGCGTTGACAAGGCTCAGGCCGCAGATATGCACGCCGCGACCGCTCTTTTGGACGCCAAGCAGGCGGTTGCCGCCAAGGCGCAGGCCCTGTCCGACGCACAGGAGAAGGCCAAGGCCGCCGAGGGCGAGCTTGCCACCGCAAACAAGGCCTTCGAGCGCTTCGCCGGCGCCCAGAAGGCGGTCGACGACGCCAAGGCCGCCTATGACGCCGCCGTCGCCGGTGTCGCCGATGCCCAGAAGCAGCTCGAGGCCGCCAACGAAGCCGTCGTCGATGCGAACCTCGATATCTTCAAGGCCAAGGCAGAGCTTGCCAACGACGAGGCACTCAAGGCCGATCTTGAGGCTGTCGATCACAAGGCATCCCTTGCCGCGGGCACGACGGGCAACGAGAAGCTGGTCAAGCTGAACGCTGCCTACGCTCGCTATAAGGCTGCCGTCGATGCCGCCGCTGGTCTCAAGGCTGCTTTGAGCGATGCCGATGCCAAGCTGTCCGATGCCAACGACGCCTATGCCGCCGCGCTTGCCGAGCTTGGCGATGCCAAGGATGCCCTGGCTACCGCGCAGGCCGAGTACGACAAGTATCATCCCAAGGCTGAGCCGCAGGCCAAGCCTCAGGTTGCACAGGCTGCTGCAAAGGCTCCTGTCGCCAAGAAGAAGGCAACGTCGGCCGCGCTCGCCCAGACTGGCGACAATTCCGCTCTTGCGGGCGAGGTGTTCGTCATCGGCGGTATCACCCTCGTGGCCGCCGGTGTGACGCTGAGCGATCGTCGTCGCAAGCAGATGTAGCGTTTCGAGCGTAGTTTCTGCAACGAATTTCAATTCATAACGGGACCGTCTCGTTAGCCAAACGATAAGGCCGGCGCGCTGTTAAACGCAGCGCGCCGGCCTTTCTTTGTTTCGATATCAAAAAGCCCGGTCGGCAGTTGCAAAAGCTACCGACCGGGTAAGCCGTAGGCAATATGGTTGCTGTCGAGCAGCTGCTCAGCTTAGCCCAGCAGGCTTAAGCCCACGGAGACAAACGCCAGGATAACGCCGACGATGGACTCGCCGCCGAGCAGGCCGCTGGCGACAACTAGGCCCTGTTCCTGGAAGGCGGCGTCCTTGGCAGCCCTCTCCTCGTCAGAAAGACCAGCGGTGGCGTCGCGGTGTGCGGCCCACTTGTCGTAGGCGAGCTTGACGCAGGAGCCCAAGAAGGCCGTGAGCGACATGTAGAACGGCAGGTACACGCCCAGACCGATCATCATGGCCGGAATGCCGAGCCAGTACATGACGATGCCGGCGATAAAACCGCCCGCAAACCACGGCACGCTCGGGATGCCCGAGACCATGGTGGCGACCACGCTTGCCTGCGCGGCCACAAAGCTCTTGTCGGGGCCGAAGGCGTCCGGACCATAGGCGGTGACGAGCGCGACCATGACGGCGGCAGCGACCAGGGCGCCCACGATGCCGCCGATGGCCTGGCCGACCCACTGTGCACGCGGGTTGGTGCCCAGCACGGCGCCGGCCTTGAAGTCGTTCATGACGTCGCCCGCAAGGCCGCACGCTACGGCCACGATGCCGGCGATAAAGAACAGCTTGACCTGAGCGAGCTGCGCGAAGGCGGCAACGATGAGCATGACGATGAGGCCGAAGATCTCCATGGGGTCGATGCCCGTCTGGCCGCAGCTCTGCGCGCTCATGATGGTGGTGACAAAGGTGAACAGCGTGACGATGACGGCCGGGACGGGGCCAAGGTCGAGCACGATGGCGATGATCACGGCGATGGCGGCAGCGCCCAGGCCGATGATACCGGCGTCGAGTTTAAGGGAGCCCGAGATGAGCGACTGCTCGTCGGTGTCGGTGGAGCTGTCGGCGGCAAGACCGCGGACGATACCGGCGACCTGCGGCAGGATGTCCTTGAGGACGACGGCGACGCCAAAGCCCATCATGAGGCCCATACCCAGGGACTTAACAATGCCCTGTGCGGTCATAACGTCAAACAGACCGGCAGCGGTGCCGCCGACGATGATGCCAAAATTGCCCAGCAGCGCGCCGGCAAACCAGAACGCGACGGGGGCGAAGCCCACGAGGAAGCCGACGGAGAGCAGCATGGGCGAGTTATAGATGGCAAAGGTCACGCCGGGGATATTGAGCGCGCACAGCATGCTGGGCGCCACGCCCAGAGCGTCGCGAAGCACGCTGTAGATGCCGGCGATGGCCATGGAGCCAAAGAGCTGCTTGCCGGTTTTGCCGCCGGCCTCGGTCGCGCGCAGGGTCTGAGCTGCGGCGTTGCCGGTGGGGAACTCAAGCGCGGCGTCCACGATAAAGTGACGGTGGATGAGCGCGGTGGCCAGCAGGCCCAGGATGGTGCCGGCGAGTGCCACGATAAACATGTCGAGCCAGCTGATCTGGTCGGCATAGCCCAGCATCCAAGCGCCCGGGATGGTAAACGCCAGGCCGCCGGCGACCATGGCGCCCGCGGACATGATGGTGTGGGTGACGTTGGCCTCGTTGAGGCTGGCGTTGCCCATGAGCTTCAGGAAGAACAGCGAGATGACGGCAGCGAAGACGATCGGCCAGGGGAGTGCGCCCATCTTGAGGGCGGTGTAGGCCGAGCTTGCCGTGATAATCACGCAGCCAAGGACGCCGATGACGACGCCACGCAGCGTGAGTTGCCCGCGCATCGAAGCACGGTTCGAGGGATTGCTCATATAAAACTCCTTTGCGTATATCCGCTTCCTCCGGGAGCGCCGCTACGGATACGGCGCGGGAAGTCGGGTTACCAAGGGCCGCCGCGTGAGCTCGCGCGCGACCGCGCACCAGTATAGCCGCAAGCTAGTCATTTTGGGATGACTGGTTTAGGTAGGCGATATACTGCTGGGCAGACGAAAGGAGCGCCGACGATGCTTAATGGGTGCGCATATATATTGACGGTCGACGTGGGCAACACGTTCATTCGCTTTGGCCTATTTGCCGAGGATTCGGCTGCGGCGCAGGAATGTCCGCTTGCGACGTGCGAGATCACGACGCCGTCGAGCATCACGGCCGATGAGGCTCGTATGAGGCTCGCGCAGGTCATGGGCGCGCTGTCAGCCGATGCGGGCGTGCCGGGTGCACTCGTTCCCGCGGCCGCAGTGCTGAGCTGCGTGGTGCCGGCGCTCGAACGCCCATGGAAGGCGGCGCTTTCCCGTACCTGCACGGGGCGCGTGCTCACCGTGGGTCCGGGTCTCAAGACTGGCATGCCCGTCCACTACGACGACCCGGCCGAGATCGGCCCCGACCGCATCGCCGACGCCGTGGCGGCCCGTGCCGTCTACGGCTCTCCGTGCATCGTGATCGACCTGGGCACCACGACCAATATCGAGGTCATCGACGCGCGTGGTACCTTTGTCGGCGGCGTTATCGCGCCGGGGCTGGCGCTCGGCGCCCGTTCGCTCTCGGCCGCTGCGGCGCGCCTGCCTCAGGTCGAGCCTTCGGCGCCAACGCATGTGATCGGCCGCAACACGCGCGAGGCCATGCGCTCGGGCGTGGTCTTGGGCGAGGTGGCACGCATCGACGGCATGCTCGACATGGTGCTCGCCGAGATGCGCGCGACCAAGGCCGCGGGGGAGGGCGATGTGCCCATCGTCATTACCGGCGACGACGCCGAGGCGCTCGCGGCCCTTGTCGGCCATAGCCTGACGGTCGACGACGCGCTGACGCTGCGGGGTCTCGCCGAGCTCTACCACATCAACCAAAAGCCCCGCCGCGTGTAAAAGTGAGGGCGCCGGCGGGACAAACGCCCTCACCTTTCACCTGCTACAATGGGTCAAACTATTGCGATTACGGAGGTGTCTGCCATGTCGGACGATCTTCATCAAACTTCGTCAGGCAAGCGCCTGGACGTCATTAGCTGGGACGAGTTCTTTATGAGCGTGGCCATCGCCGCGCAGCGCCGCAGCAAGGACCCCAACACGCAGGTGGGTGCGTGCATCGCCAACACCAACCACCGCATCCTTTCGGTGGGCTACAACGGTACACCCTCGGCGCTCAACGACGACTTTTTTCCGTGGGGTACGAGCGACGACCCGCTGCAGGACAAGCACAACTACGTGGTCCATGCCGAGGCCAACGCCGTGCTCAACTACCGTGGCTCGCTCAAGGACCTCGAGGGTTCCACGGTCTACGTCACGCTGTTCCCGTGCCACGACTGCGCCAAGATTTTGGCTCAGGTGGGCGTGGGCGAGGTTGTCTACCTGGACAACAAGTACGCCGACACCGATGACGGACGCATCAGCCGCCGCATCCTCGACTCCTGTGGCATCAGCTACCGCCAGGTCATCGTCGATGTCCAGATTGGTACCGGGGGACAGGCTCAGCAGTAGCGGCAGCCTGTGTTAGCGTCGGGCGCCGGCAAAAGCAGCTAAAAGAGCCCCGTCCCAAATTGACTGCTCGTGAAAGTCGTGTCCGCACGCATGGATGGCTCGTGAGCGGGTACATGGCTGTAGTAACATAGCCCCTGTCCGCGGGCGTGTCCGCGTTATTGTGAGAAAGGAGCCCCTGTGGCTGTTAACGAAGAGCTGCTTAAGAAGGTTCTTGAAGAGATTCGCCCCAACCTGCAGGCCGACGGCGGCGATATGGAGTATGTGGGCGTTGACGACGAGGGCGTCGTCAAACTGGAGCTGCAGGGCGCCTGTGCCGGTTGTCCCATGAGCGCCCTGACGCTTTCCATGGGCATCGAGCGTATCCTCAAGGAGCACGTGCCCGGCGTTACGCGTGTCGAGCAGGTCAATGCCTCCGGCGAGACCGACGACCTGTACGACGAGTACGCGCCGTTCTAAGATGCGAAAGCTGCGGACGGCATACTCCGCATAGACGTTACGCTCAAATATGCGGCTGCGAGCGCAAGGCCCGCGGCCGCATTTGTATGTAGGGAGCAGGAGGATCGATATGCTCAACGACCTCTACCATATGCTTGATCCCGTCGCCATTTCGGCGGGGCCCATCACCATCTACTGGTACGGCTTGGCCTATGTGGTCGGAGCTTTGCTTACGGCGGTCGTCATGTATCGCACGCAGCGCCGTTGGGGTTTTGACATTACGGTCGACGACCTGACGAGCGTCGTGGTCGGCGTGGTCTTTGGCCTTATCATTGGCGCTCGCCTGTTCTACGTCATTTTCTACGGCGACGGCTACTACTGGACGCATCCGCTCGAGATCTTTGCCACCAACGAGGGCGGCATGAGTTTTCATGGCGGCCTGGTGGGCGGCATCATCGGCGGCGTGCTCGTGTGCCGCATGTACAAGCTCGATGCGTGGACTTTGGCAGACCTCGCGGTCATCGGTGCTCCGCTGGCCCTGTGCCTGGGGCGCTGCGCCAACTTTGTCAATGGTGAGCTGTGGGGCAAGCCGACCGATCTGCCCTGGGGCGTGGTCTTCGGTGGTACCGCGGGCGATATGCCGCGTCACCCCTCCCAGCTCTACGAGGCATTCCTCGAGGGTATTGTGCTCTTTTGCATTCTGCAGGTGCTCAGCCGCAAAAAGCCGCTACTGCCCCAAGGCGCGTTTATGGGCGTCTTTGTGATGGGTTACGGCATCGTTCGCTTTTTGATTGAGTTTGTGCGTGTGCCCGATGCGCAGCTGGGCTATCTGCTGGGCGGCGTCATCACCATGGGTCAGCTGCTGAGCCTGCCGCTCGTAATCGCGGGCCTGGCGCTCATCATCTTTGCTCGTCGTCGCAACCAACCCCAGCGCGTCTACCTGGACGCCTAACCACCAAAACCACCACAAAGGGGACAGGCGCCTTTGTGGTGGTTTGCTGGGCAACGATGACAGAACAGTAACGTTTCCCCAGATAAAACCTGCCAAAATAAACCTGTCCCTTTTTGCAGGTTTCTAGAAAGGCTCTTTGGACTGTGAAGGATTCCGACCTCTCCACAACGGCTGCGCGCGATGCCGCTCGCATCGTCTGGTTTAAGCGCTACCCCGCCAAGCAGACACTCATCGCTTTTTTGCTTGCGCTGTTGGCGACCACGGCGTTTTCCATCGATCCCGCCCCGGTGTCGAGCAACGCAGTCTTGGCGATTGACCCCAAAGCCTCGGGCATGCTGTACGTGTGCTACGAGGTACTCCTCTCGTTTGCCGGCCATACCGACGCGGTCATGCTGCTTGCACTTGCCTGCCTGCTCACCTTGCCGTTTCGCTACGTGTTCTTTGGCCGTGGCGACACCTGGCGCCCATCGATCATTCTGCCGTCGCTGTTCTTCGCCATCTGCATGGTGTTCGGCCGCAGCTACGATCTCACCGACTCGGCCGAGATTGTCCTTGGCGACAAAGCCCGTATCATCTGCGCCTGGATTGGCGGCGCGGGCTGGATGCTTCTGGCGATCGTGGCCTTCTATCTGGCTTTTGAGTGCCTGGATTGGCTGAGCTCCCGACGCATCCCGTTTTCCGAGGCGCACTTTGGCCGCATATGGCGTGTGGCTCACGCCGTGCTCTCGGTCCATCCCTTTGCTGGGCCCTTTCTGGTGCTTATGATCGTCTGGGCGCCCACGCTCATCGCTTCGTTGCCCGGTCTTTTTATGGGAGACACCGGCGCGCAGATTCGCCAGTGGTTCAACTATCCCAACGGCACGAGCGACTACCTGCGCCTACTCAATCCCAACGTGCTGCTCAACGGGCATCATCCTGTAGTGCACACGGCCATTATCGGCTCGTGCGTTCAGCTGGGGCTTTCGCTGTTCAACAGCGCCAACGCAGGTCTTGCTATCTACACCTGCGCCCAGTTCGTCATTACGGCCGCCTGCATGGCCTATTCCATTTCGTCGCTGCGCAAACTGGGCGTGAGCCTGCCGGTTCGCGGTGCGATCCTGCTGTTCTTTGCGTTTATGCCGATGTTCTCTAACTACGCGGCGTTGCTCACCAAAGACGTGCTCTTTGCCGACGCGTTCTTGGTTCTGCTGGTAC
This sequence comes from uncultured Collinsella sp., assembly GCA_900545745.1. GTDB lineage: Bacteria > Actinomycetota > Coriobacteriia > Coriobacteriales > Coriobacteriaceae > Collinsella. The sequence continues at coordinate 12,461 of URAD01000024.1, read as the reverse complement.
AGACCGTCAAGCTCGTGGCATGTGGCTTGCCCCGTCGTGATGCCAATGTTGAGCGAGCAGGCGAGAAAGCCCCCGTGCTCTTTGCGCGCCACGACTGGCTGCTGCTCGCTCTGGGCGCCATGGGTTCCACGTTTCTGCGCAACGGCGGCCTGGTGTTTCCCCTGACGGCATGCGTAATCGCGGCGGCGTTTTGCGTATGGGACGTGCATGTGGCTCGTCGTGCAGCCAAGCAGACTGGTGCTGCGTCTTCGGGCGCCATCCCGCGTTTCCGCTGGGTGGGAGTTCTTGCAGTGCTTGCACTCTGCCTTGCCTCTAATATGTACTTCACCAAGGTCTTTATGCCGGCGCACGACATCACGCCCGGCTCCAAGCGCGAAATCCTCTCGATTCCGTTTCAGCAGACAGCGCGCTTTGTCCAAAAGCACGACGGTCTTAACTCGGGCGTCAACCCTACGGTTAAGGAGGACGGCACCATCGTGGAGGCTCCTTGCGACGGTTCGGTGACCGACGAAGAGCGTGCCGTGATCGATCGCGTACTCAAGTACGAGAACCTGGGCCGCCGCTACAACCCCGACAAGTCCGACGCCGTCAAGAACTGCTTTAATGAGTACGCCTCGCAGGAGGACATCGATGCCTATTTTGGGGTATGGGCCCAGATGTTTAAGAAGGATCCCGAGTGCTATATTTCGGCGCTTATCAATAATTACTATGGCTATTTTTATCCGAGCGCGCGCGATGCCTGGGTCTACAGCACGGCGCGCAGTGCCGAGATTATGGCGAAGCCCGATAACCTCAAGTACTTCGACTTCCATCCGATCGATAGCAAGGTTGTGCGCTGGTGCGACCACCTGATCAACCTGTATCGCGTGGCAGTACAACGCATCCCGTTTATCTCGCTCGCCATGAGCTCGGCCACCTATGTGTGGATCATGATCGCCGTGGTGGTCTACCTGCTGCGTCGTCATTCATGGCGTGCGCTGGCGATCTGGGTGCCGCTGTTGGGCGTGCTCGCCGTGTGCCTGATTGGCCCGTGCAACGGCTCGACTTACATGCGCTACCTGTATCCGGTCATCGCCTGCATGCCCTTCGCCATCGGCGCCACCGCCACCCGCAGCGACTTCCTCTGGTTCTAACTTGGTGCATTGAGGTCGGGTTTCTTTGCACCAAAGGGGCCATCATCACGACGCCTTCATTTTGGGGTTTATCTCGCAGGCCAGTAGGTATATCATAACGACGTTTGTTTATATTGCCCGAGCATCTGCGCTGGGCTTTAGGTCGAAACCGATAGGAGACACGTATGTCCGGACACTCTAAGTGGGCCACAACCAAGCATCGTAAGGGCGCGCAGGACGCCAAGCGTTCCGCCCTCTTCTCCAAGCTCAGCCGCAACATCACCGTTGCTGCCCGTCTCGGCGGTGACCCGCTGCCCGAGAACAACGCCAGCCTCGCCGCTGCCGTTGCCAAGGCCAAGGCTCAGTCCATGCCTAAGGACAAGATCAAGTCCGCTATCGACAAGGCTTTTGGTTCGGGTGCCGACGCTGCCGTCTACGAGAACATCGTGTACGAGGGCTACGGTCCCGCCGGTGTCGCCGTCTACGTCGACTGCCTGACCGACAACCGCAACCGTACCGCCGCTGATGTCCGTTCCGCCTTCTCCCACGCTGGTGGCAACCTGGGCACCTCCGGCTCCGTCGCCTTCCAGTTTGAGCGCAAGGGCCAGATCGTCGTCGCCAAGGAGATCCTGGACGAGAACGCCAAGAAGGAGACCATGATCGCCAACGGTGCTGCCGGTGACGAGGATGAGTTCATGATGGCCATCGCCGAGGCCGGTGGCGAGGACTACGAGGACGCCGGCGAGGAGTGGATCGTCTGGACTACTGCCAACGAGGTTATGGCTGTCTCCAAGGCGCTCGAGGAGCAGGGCGTCCAGGTCAAGGGTTCCGAGACCACCATGGTCCCGACCACCCCGACCGAGGTCTCCGGCGCCGACGCCAAGAAGGTTCAGCGCCTCATCGACCGTCTTGAGGAGCTCGACGACGTCCAGGATGTTTACAGCACCATGGACATGACCGACGAGGTCATCGCTGCCCTCGAGGAGGAGTAGCGCCCGCACGGGTTAAGCCGTGTATATCTGGGCATAATGAAGCGAGCATGCAAGCCTCGTGGAATAGATGAGCCGGATCCGCGTGCGTAGAGCACCGGACCCGGCTCTTTTATAATGATGCGAACCGTTCTGCATTTCGAGAGCCGAGATTTGAAGGGAGCGCCACGTGCGCGTACTCAAACGAGCCCTAGCGATTGTGTATCTTGCCGCCGCCATCGTGGCGCTGGGTACGCTTGTCTGCCAGTTTTGGGGGCCGTATACGTATCGCTTTATGCTGCTGATGCGCGACCCCATGCCGCGCATTGTCGTGACGGCATGCGGCGGAGTTGTGGCGATTGGCGTGCTGGTAAGCTTCTTCCGCCTGATGTTTGCTCGTCGCGAGCCGTCCTGCGTGCATCCGGCGGGGGAGCGCAATATCGAGGTCACGCTCGCGGCGCTTTCTTCGTGCGCCAGGGCTGCTGCAGAGCGCGACGATCGCGTGATGATCGAGCATGTCGAGGCCCGCGTCCAAGGTTCCGACGATTCGCATGTCCGTTTTAAGGTCGAGGCTATCGCGCTTGACGATAAGGACGTGGCATCTCTGGCTACCGCGATGCAGCAGCGCATCGAGGAAGCTTGCGACACCATGCTCGGCACGCCGGGTACGACCACGCGCGTCCGTTTTTTGCCGTCCAAGACTACCGTCCAGACCGTGGAGGTTTCCGGTGAGTGATACCAATCAAGATAAGACCGCTCGTACGCCGCGCCTGACGATTGACCAGAGCGCCACGCCGGCGAGCGAAACTGTTGATTCCAAAGCAGAGGCAACTGAGTTACAAGACGCGGCGGCCGCGGATTTTGACGAGGCTATGGGTCTCATCAAGGGTACGGGCGCTGCCATCTGGAGCTATGCTGTGCGTCATCCCAACACCACGCTCGGTGCCGTCGCTGGCTTTATCCTTGCCGTGTTGGTGCTCACGCTCGGCCTGTGGGACACGCTCGTCATTGCATTCTTCGTGCTGATCGGCGCCGTGATCGGCCAAATTCGCGACGGCGAAAACGGGATCGTCAACTTCTTCGGCCGTCTGTTTAGCGGCCGCTAATATGTATTCGACTGTCGCATCCGCGGCAGGCATAAGGAGGAACCATGGCTTTTAATACGAAGGTCGATGTGGCCGATACCGAGCTCGAGGAGAATGAGGCGGCCGTCGCCGAAGCCGAGGATGTGACGCTCGAGGATGAGGCGCTCGTCGAGGCCGAGTCCGCCGATGACGCGGACGAGGATGATGAGGAAACAGACGAGTCCGAGGACTCGCTGACCTATTCCAACGGTGTGATCGAGAAGATCGTCGCCATGGCCACCCGCGAGGTGCCGCACGTCCTGGGCATGAAGGGTAACCTTATGCACTTTGTGCAGGAGCAGTTTGGTGCCGAGAATCTGACCAAGGGCGTGACGGTTGAGGTCACCGATGACAATCGCGTGGTCGTCAACATCTCCGTCATTATCGAGTACGGCGCCTATGCGCCCGCGATCTTCGACGATGTCAAGGCACGTGTCACCGAGCGCCTTGCCGCGATGACCGGCCTTGAGGTGGCGGGCGTCAACCTGCGCATCGAGGACGTCATCACCCCCGAGGAGTACGAGCACCGCACCAGCCAGCACGAGTAACCTTCCAAAAAGGGACAGGTTTGTTTTGGCAGGCTTTATCTGCGAAAACGTTAAACGGCCGACCGCGCAAGCAAAAGCGTGGCCGGCCGTTATTTGTATGCCCCCCGATGTGGGCATACCGCTCGTCTAACTAGGGGTTGCAATCGTCGCGTTCCGCGTTACCCTAATGGGCGCATTGTTTCCAAATTGTTAACGAGGGGTTGCCGTAATGGCCGACGAGCACGAAACAGAAAGCAAGGCATGGGCGATTGAGGCCGCCGCGGCAGAGGCGGCATCGCGTGCTGCCGAGGAGGTGCATCGTCCTCCCGTGGTGCCGATGGAGCGCGTGGTTGATCGCACCGATATCGAGCGCGGCGAGCGTGTCGGTCAAAAGCGCAGCCAGGAGCCGGGCTTCCCGCGTTTTTTTGCCGAGCTCAATCTGGGCCTGATTCTTACGGCCTTCGCCATCGTTGCGTTTAAAACCCCTAATCACTTTGCTTTTGGCGGCACCTCGGGCGTGTCGGTCATTCTGTCCACGCTGTTCCCGACCCTGCCCGTCGGCGTTTTTATGTGGATTATCAACGCGGTTCTCGTCGTCTTGGGCTTTATCTTTTTGGAGCGCAAGGCGATTCTTTGGAGCGTCTTCGCCTCGTTTGCGCTTTCGGCCTATGTTTCGCTGTTTGAGCTCTTTATCCCGACTGATGTCTCGATGACGGGCGATATGTGGCTTGACCTGTGCTTTGCCGTGATCCTGCCGGCGCTCGGCAGCGCCATTGTCTTTGATATTGGCGCCTCGACGGGCGGCACGGACATTCTTGCCATGATCCTCAAGCGCCGCACGACGCTCGAGATTGGCCGCGCGCTGCTGTTGGTTGATATCGGCATCGTGGCCATCGCGGCCTTTTTGTATGGCCCGCGTGTCGGTCTGTACTGCGTGCTCGGCCTGTTTGCCAAGACGCTTGTGGTCGACAAAGCCATTGAGAGCATTCACCTGCGCAAAGTCTGCACGGTCATTTGCTCCGAGCCGCGCAAAGTCGAGGAGTTTATCGTCAAGCATCTCAACCGCACAGCGACCATCAGTCGCGGCTACGGTGCCTTCTCGGGCAAGTGCGTGACGGTGATCATGAGCGTGCTGAGCCGTCGCGAGGCCGTGCAACTACGCCGCTATGCGCGCGAAGTCGATCCGGGTGCCTTTATCACGATCGTCGACAGCTCCGAGATCGTCGGCAAGGGCTTCCGCGGAACGAACTAGCACAGACATATTCAACGAACCGCCTGCTGGCGCCGCGTACCTTGCAAATCGGTCATCTTTGAGTATTTGACCCCACATTGGGCAATAATGATGCTAAAGACATCGTTTGCGATCCAAGTGATTCGTTCAAGATACGAAGGGATGATTCTATGTTCTGCTCGCAGTGTGGCGCCCCCATGGGCGATAACGACAAGTTCTGCGGCGTGTGTGGTGCTCCTAATGCCGGTGCCTCTGGCCCCGCTCCCCAGGGACAGCCTCAGCCCCAGCAGTTTGTTCCGCAACCGCCCGTGGCGAATGCGCCAAAGGGCTGTGTGGCTCAGGCGTTCCAAGATATGACCAAGACTCCGGGCGTGCTTCAGCGTGTATGCCAAATCGCGTTTTTGCCGGCGCTGATTTGCGTTGTGTCGGTGCTCGTGTTGTTTATTCCCGTTATTGGCGGCATTGCGGCTGCCATCGGCTTTTTGGCAGCTTGCATTGCGAGTGTGTGTGGTTCCGGCTTTGGTATCGAGTGGGGCCGTGATCTTTCGCTCAAGGTCGATGACGGCATGGACCGTCCACTCATGCGTTCCACGTCGTTTGGTCTCGGAGTCTTTTCGAGCGTTATTTCGGTCGTGCTCGAGGTTATCGCTGCCATTCCCGTTATCGGTGTAGTGCTTTCGCTGGTGGAGGGCGTGGTAATTGGCGCCGCGGGCTCGTATTCTTATTACGGCTCCTATGCACTCGAGGCTGCGCTGTTCGGTTCGCTCGGCCTGCTTGTCCTGGCGCTAATTGCCTCGGCGATTCTGGGTGTCTTCTTTAAGATGTTCGCCGACATCGCCGTGATGCACTTTGCGGTGACCGGGCGTGTCGAGAGCGCGTTTTCGCTCGATAAGGTCTGGGCGGCGTTTAAGCACAACAAGACCAAGCTGTTCTGTGCTTCGTTCCTTCCCGAGTTTTTGACGGGCCTGGTCGCCAACGTTGTCACATGGATCTTGACGGTCGTCTTTGGCGCCATTGCCTCTGTCGGTATGTATAGCTACTACTATCGTCCTACGGGTATTGAGGCAATTGTTACCGGCGGTGGCGTCACGCTCGCGCTGTTCTTGGTGCTGGTCGCTTTCGTCACCGTATTTCTTACGGTCTTTGGCAAGATGCTCAAGCACCGTGCCGTTGGCTATTGGGCCGCACGCTATGCAAGCGAGTGGGCCGATGAGGATAAGGACGACGTCCTGACTTTTGTGTTGCCCTTCGAGAAGAAGTCCGCTCCTTCGGGTTACAGCGCTCCGGATGCTTCGCCGGCGCCTGCACCCGCTCCCGCGACCGAGTCTGAGCCGGCGCCCGAGTCTGAGACGGCATCTGAGCCCGAGCCTGCGCCTGAGCCTGCGCCTGAGCCTGAGCCGGCACCTGCACCTGAGCTGGCACCTGCACCTGAGTCGGCGTCCGAGCCAAGCTCCGACGAGGAACCTCAGGACGAGTAGCCATGCCGTCTGCCATTTGGGGACGGGGTAGAAATGGTAGAAATAGCGCTTGATAAATGAGCGGGGGCGGACGTGTCGAAACGTCCGCCCCCGCTTTGACATCGCGATGTGGCTATGACTGCGAGATGCCAGCGAATCGATTACTCGTCGTGCTTCTCCTCACGGCGTGCGGCAGCGCGTGCGTCGTGGATGCCCTTGATCGCGGCATGGCGAGCCGTTCGGGCATCATGGATGGCGTCGCGAGCCTCGGCGGTCGTCGCCTTGGCAGAGCGCAACTTGGCGGCCAGATCGGGGTTGGTTTCGGCGACCGCGGTAATCGCGGGGCCGTCGAGCTCCTCTTGCGTGGGCTCGGCCAAAAAGTCGATAGCATACTGGGCGGCCACCATGGAGCCCTTTGCCAGCACGGTCTCGTCGATCTTGTAGAAGCAGGAATGTTGGGCGTACGTGGCGCCAATCTTGGGGTTGCGCGTACCTACAAAGGCGAGCACGCCCGGTACGCGACGCAGGTACTCCGAAAAATCCTCGCCCGAAAGCGTGCCGCGATAATGGCCTTGGCCGGTGGGGCCCAGGCACTTGATTACGGCCTGACGGCAGCGCTCGCTCGAGGCGGCGTCGTTTTCGACCTTGTAGTTGGCGATGGTGTAGTCGGTGAGCTCTGCCTCGGCGCCCAAGGCGGCCGCGGTATGCTCCACGATGCGGCGCATAAGCTCCGGCATTTCCTCGTGGGTCGAATCTCCGTAGGTGCGCACCGTGCCGGCGAGGTAGGCCGTGCCGGCGATAACGTTGCGCGCGGTGCCGCCGTGCAGCTCGCCGACGGTGATGACGGCCGGCTCGTAGGGGCTGATTTCGCGCGAGACGATGGTCTGCAGGGCGTTAACGATCTCGGCGGCAACCATGACGGCGTCGTGGCCGCGCTGGGGCATGGCGCCATGGCACGAGGTGCCGCGGACGTCGATGCGGAACCAGTCGGTATTGGCCATGCGCGGACCGGGCTCGCAGCTCACGGTGCCGGCGTCGACCTCACTCCAGATGTGCGCGGCGTAGGCGCCATCGACGCCGTCGAGCACACCCGTGCCGATCATGAGCTTAGCGCCCTGGCCGTTTTCCTCGCTGGGCTGGAATACGATGCGGACTTCGCCGTGGATGTCGTCGGTCATATGGCGCAGGATTTGCAGCGTTCCGAGCATCATGGCGATATGGCAGTCGTGGCCGCAAGCGTGCATGCAGCCCTCGTTGACGCTGGCGAACTCCTCGCCGGTCTGCTCGGTGACGGGCAGGGCGTCGATGTCGGCGCGCAGCAGGATGCGGCGGCGTGGCGTGCCGTCCTCGCGGTAGGCATCCGGCGCGGTACCGCGAAGCGTTGCCACCAAGCCGGTCTTGAGCGGACGCTCGTAGGGGATATTCATGGCGTCGAGCTGGTTGGCGATGTCGGAGGTCGTGCGCTCCTCGGCAAGGCTCAGCTCCGGGTGCTTATGGAAGTGCCGGCGCTGCTTGATGATATATGGTTCAAACTCGGTAGCGATATCTTTGATGGCTGCGGTGACGTCGTCAGCCGCGCGAGCCTCGGTCGCCGCCATAATCTGCTGTGCCTTGGTCTTCGTCATGGTCGATTTGCTCCTTGCTGGGTTGATCGCAAAATCGTACAGGCTCTCTCCAGTATGCCACCTGCCGCTAGGGCTGGTAAAGTTGCCGTTTGCCGCTTGGGGTTTTGTTACAAGGGCGGGGGAGTACACTCGGGGGTGTTGAATTTCCTGCCAGAGATGGGGATGCCCATGCAACATATCGATCGGATTATCCGCTCCAAGAACGTCTTTACCGCGCAAGACGGCATCGATACCGCCCGCGAGCTGGCGATTGCCATCGCAGGCGACCGTATCGTCGCAGTCGGTGCGTCCGATGACGTGATTGCCGCCGCGCCTGCCGCCACGCCGGTTATCGACTACGGCGAGCAGTTTGTCTGCCCCGGTTTCCATGACGCTCATCTGCACTTCTTCCATACCTCGGTCGGTTCCTCGCCGTACATGCTCATGGATATGGGCACGTCCGAGGCGGCGCTGGTGCAACATGCGCTCGAGTTTTCCCAGGATCTGCCTAGTGACGCTTGGGTTGTGACGCAGGGCTGGCGCGATTACCGTTGGGATCCGCCCGAGCATCCTACCAAGGCGTCGCTCGATGCGGCATTCCCCGATCGTCCCTGCGTTATGTATTCGGGCGACGGGCACACGCTTTGGCTCAACAGCCGCGCACTCGAGGCGCTCGGCGTCACGCGCGACAGCGAGCCGCCAGCGGGCGGCAGTTACGACAAGGATGCAAACGGCGAACTCACGGGCATTGCTCACGAGGCGGCTGCCATGCAGCTGCTACCGCGCTGCCTTGAGTGGCTGGGGGAGGATCGCATCGCAAGCGCTTACGCCGATCAAATGAGGCGTATGGCCGAGCAGGGCATCACCTCGATCTGCGATATGTCGCTCATGCCCATGCCGGGCTGCGATTTTATCCGCGACGACGTCTACGACAAACTGCAGGCAGCCGGCAAGCTGGGCATCCGAGCCCATCTGTTCCCCACGCTGCTGGATGACCAGTCGCGCTTGGAAGAGCTGCAGACCCGCTACGCGAACAACGCGCTGCTCTCGGCGCCTGGTTTTAAGCAGTTTTTCGACGGCGTGTCGAGCGAACACACGGCCTATCTCACCGAGCCCTATACCAACCCGCGCTTCCCGGGCGACCAGGGCCGTCTGACGGTCCCGGCTGAGCGCATGCGTAAGCTGGTTCTGGCGGCTGCGGAGCGTGGCCACACTGTGCGTATTCACGTCATCGGCGACGGTGCCATCCATGCCGCGCTCGATATCTTTGAGGAGGCCGCCGAACTGTACGGACTGCCCCAGCACGGTCATAACACGCTCGAGCATCTGGAGAACCTCCTGCCCGAGGACATCGACCGCCTGCGCAAGCTCAACGTGGTCGCCTCGAGCCAGCCTTGTCATATCACGCTCGACCCGGGTGGCCCGGAGCGCGACCTGGGCTTGGAGCGCAGCCGCATCATGTGGCCGTTTGCGACCTATAAACAGCGCGGCATTCGCCAAGCCTTCGGCACTGACAGCCCTATCACGCCCGTTACCAGCATGAACGTGCTCTACACGGCTATCACGCGCCAGGACCCCAAAAGCCACTGGCCCGAGGGCGGCTGGTTACCGAGCGAGCGCATCGATGCAGCAACAGCCCTGCGCAACTACACCCTGGGCAGCGCCTATGCAGCGGGCGACGAGCAAAACCTCGGCAGCTTGGAGCCCGGCAAGTATGCCGACCTGGTAGTCCTGGACCAAAACCCGCTCACCATCGACCCCCAAGAGCTCCAGGCTACTAAGGTTCAGACCACCTACCTGGCAGGTAACGTAATCTACGAGCGCTAGCCTCATACCCCACTCATAGGGGGCACGTTTCAGCAACGTGCCCCTTTCTTGTTCGCAACATCTGCATCGCCATTTTGCTGCACTGACTTTTCTGAATGCCGGGCTCGAATTAGTTAACCTGCCTCCCGTGTGGCTCCGGAGGGGCGGGGCATAAGGTTTCCTGCTCGGGCAGTCCTGCTCGCACGAAGGCCACATTAAGTGGCCTTCGGCTCGTGCGGAACTCGCGATAAACCTTATGCCCCGCCCCTCCGGAGCCACACGGGAGCCACTGCTAAGTTATCCCCCGGCATTCAGAAAATCTAAGTGCCAAAAAATAAGATTTTTTGACTCTGTGTTGTATAACCCGCCATTCGTGGGTACCATTCAACGCGTACGCAAACAAAAAGGGTTAATTCGCGTGGTATAACCGCGCGGCCCAAAAAGGAGGAGACAAGCATGTCGTCTTTGAAGCCGCTTGCAGATCGTGTTCTGGTCAAGCCCGACGAGGCCGAGCAGAAGACCGCTTCTGGTCTGTATATCGCCAGCAACGCTCAGGAGAAGCCGCAGCGCGGCACCATCGTTGCCGTGGGCGCCGGCAAGGTCAACGACAAGGGTGAGCGCATCCCCATGGACGTCAAGGTCGGTGACGTTGTCATCTACGGTAAGTTCGGTGGCAACGAGGTCAAGGTCGACGGCGAGAAGTATCTGCTGATGCGCGCCGACGACATCTACGCTGTCGTCGAGGCCTAGTCTCGTCAGAATCTCTGATTCGTCTTTGAACGCGCCCGCCGCATAGGACTCGGAAGCGGCGACGCGAGTCACATTTCTTTTGGAGGATTACCTACCATGGCAAAGAACATTACGTTCAACACCGATGCCCGCGCTAAGCTTGCCAAGGGCGTCAACACTCTGGCCGACGCCGTTACCGTCACCATGGGTCCCAAGGGTCGCTACGTTGCGCTGCAGCGCACGTTCGGTGCCCCGACCATCACCAACGACGGCGTTTCCGTCGCCAAGGAGATCGAGCTCGAGGATAACATCGAGAACATGGGTGCTCAGCTGGTGAAGGAGGTCGCTACCAAGACCAACGACACCGTGGGTGACGGCACCACCACCGCAACCCTGCTCGCTCAGGCCATCGTCAACGACGGTCTGCGCAACGTCGCCGCTGGCGCTAACCCGCTGGCCATCCGTCGCGGCATCGACAAGGCCGTCAACGCCGCCGTCGCTGAGATGAAGAAGCAGGCCAAGCCTGTCGAGACCAAGGAGCAGATCGCTTCCGTCGGTACCATCTCCGCCGGTGACCCCGAGGTCGGCGAGAAGATCGCCGAGGCTATGGAGGTCGTGGGCAAGGACGGCGTCATCACCGTCGAGGATTCCCAGACGTTCGATATCACCATCGACACCGTCGAGGGCATGCAGTTCGACAAGGGCTATGTCTCCGCTTACTTCGTCACGGACAACGACCGCATGGAGGCCGTGATGAAGGATCCGTACATCCTCATCACCGACCAGAAGATCTCCAGCGTTCAGGACATTATGCCCGTTCTCGAGGCTGTCCAGCGCGCTGGCCGCGGCCTGCTCATCATCGCTGAGGACATCGACGGCGAGGCTCTGCCGACCCTGGTCCTCAACAAGATCCGTGGCGCCCTCAACGTCTGCGCCGTCAAGGCTCCGGGCTACGGCGATCGCCGCAAGCGCATCCTCGAGGACATCGCCGTCCTCACCGGTGGCCAGGCTGCCCTGGACGAGCTGGGCGTGAAGGTCGCTGACATCACCGCCGATATGCTCGGTACCGCTAAGTCCGTCACCATCTCCAAGGACAACACCGTCGTCGTCGGTGGCGCTGGCTCCAAGGAGGCCATCGACGCTCGTATCGCTCAGATCAAGGGTGAGATGGAGAACACCACCTCTGACTTCGACCGCGAGAAGCTCCAGGAGCGCCTGGCCAAGCTCTCCGGTGGCGTTGCCGTCATCAAGGTCGGCGCTGCTACCGAGTCCGAGCTCAAGGAGATCAAGCACCGCGTCGAGGACGCCCTGCAGGCAACCCGCGCTGCTGTCGAGGAGGGCATTGTCGCCGGTGGCGGCGTCGCCTTCATGGACGCTGCTCCTGCGCTCGACGCCGTTGAGCTCGACGACCCCGAGGAGAAGATCGGTGTCGACATCGTCAAGAAGGCTCTGACCGCTCCGGTCGCTACCATCGCCAAGAACGCTGGTTTTGAGGGCGCTGTCGTGGTCGACAAGGTTGCCGAGCTGCCTGCCGGCCAGGGTCTCAACTCTGCCAACGGCGAGTGGGGCGACATGATCGAGATGGGCGTCCTCGACCCCGTCAAGGTCAGCCGCGTCACCCTGCAGAACGCTGCTTCTGTCGCCAGCCTGATCCTCATCACCGAGGCCACCGTCTCCGATGTGCCCAAGAACACTCAGCTTGAGGACGCTATCGCTGCTGCTACCGCTGGTCAGCAGGGCGGCGGTATGTACTAAGGCCGACAAGGTCTAGAACTCCCACCGGGAATCCGGGGGCGGGACGGGGTTTCTCTCCGGAACGTCCTCGGACATGCAAAGAGGCTCCGCATCGCGCTTCGCGCTGCGGAGCCTCTTTGCGTCCTGCGGAATGTTCCGGAGAGAAACC
>URAD01000023.1 GCA_900545745.1 uncultured Collinsella sp. | reverse complement strand
GATGCACTCGTCGGCATCAATTACGGGATGAGCCATGGTAGTTTCCTCTCTGTTGACCGACGCTACAGGCGATGCGCGTCGGTTTGATTCGGGCAAAAACATACCACGGGAGCGACCGTTTGCAATACCCTCTGACCGGCATCTTCATACCGTTCGCCGAGTATGCTACGGCTTACTAAAAAACATGCAGGTGAGGCCGTTGAGCTGCGCAAATGTTAGCCATAGGTGACTTGTAATATAGAGCGATTGAGCGCGCCTGCGGAAAGGGCATCCCGTTATTTGGCCGAAAACCGGGTCGCAGTTTCCGGTTGGGCCCGCTAGAGGAAACTGCGACCCGGAATCCACGCTCAAACCGGGATGAACTTTCCGCAAGACGGCCCCCAGGCACCCCCGGACGCAAACCTCAGCCATCTCTACATAGATCTCAATAGATCTGCCGAGAACTCAAACAGTGTATCTACCTGCGCATTTGGGAACCTAAACTCTCAGAGATAAGAAATCTTATATGAATTGACTTAGATTTTGTATATTCCGGCCCATAAGGGGATACACTACATCCTGAAAGACAAGCCGAAGCGCCGCGCGACAGACCGTCGAGGCGGCGCGAACGCAAAAGAGAGAGGTAATTTCTAATGAGTAAGATTCTTGGTATCGACCTTGGTACTACTAACTCCGCTATGGCCGTCCTCGAGGGTGGTTCTCCGACCATTATCGTGAACGCCGAAGGCGACCGCACCACCCCGTCCGTTGTTGGCTTCCGTGCTGACGGCGACCGCGTCGTGGGTAAGGCCGCTAAGAACCAGGCTGTCACCAACCCCAAGAACACCGTGTTCTCCATCAAGCGCTTCATGGGCCGCAAGTACTCCGAGTGCACCTCCGAGATCAAGACCGTGCCGTACGAGGTCAAGGAGGGCCAGGGTGGCCGTGCCGTCGTCGACATCGAGGGCAAGGATTACACCGCCGAGCAGGTGAGCGCCATGACGCTCGCCAAGATGAAGGCCGATGCCGAGAAGTATCTGGGCGAGACCGTCACCGACGCCGTCATCACCGTCCCGGCCTACTTCAACGACGCCCAGCGTCAGGCCACCAAGGATGCCGGTAAGATCGCCGGCCTCAACGTCAAGCGTATCGTCAACGAGCCGACCGCTGCCGCTCTTGCCTATGGCCTGGACAAGCAGGGCACCGACCAGCGCATCCTGGTCTTCGACCTGGGTGGCGGCACCTTCGACGTCTCCATCCTCGACCTCGCCGACGGCGTGTTTGAGGTTCTGTCCACTTCGGGCGACAACCACCTGGGCGGCGACGACTGGGATCAGCGCGTCATCGACTGGATGGCCGATAAGTTCCAGCAGGAGAACGGTGTCGACCTGCGTCAGGACCCCATGGCCCTGCAGCGTCTGAAGGAGGCCGCCGAGAACGCCAAGAAGGAGCTCTCCGCGGCGCAGCAGTCCACCATTAACCTGCCGTTCATTACCATGAACCAGTCCGGCCCGCTGCACCTCAACTACACGCTGACCCGCGCCGAGTTCGAGAAAATCACTCGCGACCTGCTCGAGCGCTGCAAGCAGCCTGTCACCAACGCCCTGCGCGACGCCAAGCTTAAGCTCTCCGATCTGACCGAGGTCATCCTCGTCGGCGGCTCCACCCGTATGCCCGCTGTCCAGGATCTGGTCAAGACCATGACCGGCAAGCAGCCCAACATGTCCGTGAACCCCGATGAGGTCGTTGCCGACGGCGCTGCCGTCCAGGGCGGCGTGCTCACCGGTGACGTCGAGGGCATCCTGCTGCTCGACGTAACCCCGCTGTCGTTGGGCGTCGAGACTATGGGCGGCATCATGACCAAGATGATCGACCGCAACACCACGATCCCGACCTCCAAGACCGAGGTCTACTCCACCGCTGCCGACAACCAGACCAGCGTCGAGATCAACGTGCTCCAGGGCGAGCGCGAGCTTGCCCGCGACAACAAGTCGCTCGGTAAGTTCCAGCTGACCGGTATCCCGGCTGCCCGCCGCGGCGTGCCGCAGATCGAGGTCACCTTCGACATCGACGCCAACGGCATCGTCAAGGTTTCCGCTAAGGACAAGGGCACCGGCAAGGAGCAGCAGATCACTATCTCCGGCTCCACCGCTCTGTCCGACGACGAAGTCGATCGTATGGTCAAGGACGCCGAGGCTCATGCCGAGGAGGACAAGAAGCAGAAGGAAGAGGTCGAGGTCCGCAACCAGACCGATAGCCTGTGCTACTCCACCGAGCAGACCCTCAACGAGCTGGGCGACAAGGTTTCCGCCGATGTGAAGTCCAAGGCCGAGGCCGCTATCGCCGACGCCAAGAAGGCGCTCGAGGGCTCTGACGTCGAGGCCATCAAGGCCGCTGGTGAGTCCCTGCAGTCCGTGGCCTACGAGCTGGCTCAGGTTGTCTACGCCGACGCTCAGCAGCAGACCGACGGTGCCGCCGGTGCCCAGTCTGCCGACGATGACGTCGTCGACGCCGACTACGAGGTTGTGGACGACGAGGACAAGTAATCATGTCCGCCCGTAAAGCTCGCACGGAGGCGGCTGCCGCAGGCACCGCCCCCGTTGACTCTGAGGAGAAGGACGTGAAGATTCCCGTAGAGGCCGTCGACGATACCGAGGCCAACGAGGCCGAGGCCGCCGCGGCTGCCGAGAACCAGGTAGAGGATTCCAACAAGGAGGCGACGATGACCGAGGACGAGATGGTGGAAGCTGCTATCCGCGCCGGTGAGGAAGCCGCCGACAACGACTTTAAGCTCAAGTTCGAGCAGGCCCAAAAGGAGCTTGCCGACGTGCGCAGCGAGCTCGATGCTGCGGCAGAGGCTCAGAAGGCCGCCGAGGACAAGGCAAAGGACGCCACCGAGCGCACCGCCCGTCTACAGGCCGACTGGGAGAACTTCCGTCGCCGCACCGCCAACGAGCGCATCGCCGAGCGCGAGCGCGCGACCGAGAAGCTCGTCACTGCGCTGCTGCCGGTGGTTGACGATATCGAGCGCGCAATCGACCATGCCCGCAGCCAGGAGCTTTCCGACGATTTTAAGCAGTTCGTCGATGGCGTTGACGCGGTGCATGCCAAGCTGCTCGATGTGTTTGCGCACGAGGGCGTTGAGCCCATCGACCCCAAGGGCGAGGCGTTCGATCCGCTCGAGCACCAGGCCGTAGGGCGTGTCGAGGACGCATCGCAGTACGACGAGACCGTCAACGACGTGTACCAGAAGGGCTACCGCATGGCGGACCGCATCCTGCGCTCCGCGATGGTGACGGTGACCTACGGTGGCGAGAAGCGCCCCGCACCGGAGCCCGAAGCGGCGCCCGAGGATGCCGCGGCCGATACGGCCGAGAGCACCGAGGAGTAATTGAGAAGGGCCCCGGGGCAACACCCGGGGCCCTTTCTGGCCTAGTGCCATATGAAAGCATGAGCCGTCGTCAGCAGTGACGGCGGACGTAACAGGAGAGGAGCTACGATGGCTGCAGGCAAAACCTTCTATGACATCCTGGGCGTATCCAAGAGCGCCTCCGACAAAGAGATCAAGAGCGCGTTTCGCAAGCTCGCGCAAAAATATCACCCCGATGCCGGCGGCGACGAGGCCAAGTTTAAGGAGATCAGCGAGGCCTATGAGACGCTTTCGGACGAGAAGAAGCGCAAAGAGTACGACCAGATGCTCATGTTCGGCGGTATGCCGGGCGCGGGCGGCGCGTATGGCGGCGGCTACGGTGCCGGCGCGGGTGCCAGCGGCTGGGGCGACATTTTCGACAGCATCTTTAGCGGCAACGGCGCCTGGGGCAGTGATTGGGGCTCGGGCTTTGCCGGGGCTGCGGGCGCTGCCGGTGCCGGCGCTGGCCGCAGCCGTGCTCGCAAGGGCGGCGACCTGTCGCTGACTGTCGACGTAACGGCCGAGGACGCGTTTCGCGGCGTGACGCACAAGGTTACCTACCGCATTCCCTCGACGGGCGAGCAGCAGACCATTACGGTCTCGGTGCCTGCGGGCGCGGTCGACGGAGGCAAGCTGCGTTACAAACGTCGCGGCGAGTACGGCGTTGCCGGAGGCGAGCGCGGCGACCTGGTCGTGACCACGCATGTGGAGGAGCACCCGCTGTTTAAGCGCAAAGGCGCCGACGTAACCATGGAGGTGCCGGTCTCGGTCTACGAGGCGGCGCTCGGCTGCACGGTGGACGTGCCCACGCCCGGCGGCGCGACGGTTCGTCTGAAGGTGCCCGCGGGTACCCAGACGGGCAAGAAGTTCCGCTTTAAGGAAATGGGCGCGCCCGACGTTAAGCATCGCGGCCGCACCGGTGCGCTGCTCGTCGAAATCAAGGTACAGGTCCCCACGAACCTGTCCGATGACGAGCGCGATGCTATGACCAAGCTGCGCGAGGCCGACACGCGCGATTATCGCGAGAAGGTCAACCGTTACAAGGCGACGTACTAGGGCGGTCGTGGCGCACACCCGCGCCCGCGGGCTTATGATGGACGATAACGAGACGGAAAGGGGTCAGGTAGCATGGCCGAGGACAATAGGAATAAACCGCTGTACATGATCAGCGTGGCGGCCGAGTTGACCGGCATGCATCCGCAGACTCTGCGCGTCTACGAGTCCAAGGGCCTGGTGAACCCCCAGCGCTCGGGCGGCAACACGCGTCTGTATTCGCGTGCCGATATCGAGCGCCTGGAGCTCATCAACCAGCTGACCGACGAGGGCATCAACCTTGCCGGCGTGGTGCGCATCCTCGATATGAAGGAGCGTGCCGAGGAGCGCGAGCGCGAGAACGAAAAGCTCCGCGCCCGCGTGCGCCAGCTCGAGGACGAGCTGCACGAGTACAAGATGCAGAAGAAGATCACCGCCCTGGCCCCGCGCGACGGCTCGGTTAACCCCGAACAGGTCATGCGCAAGCTGCTGGGTGCCGGCGGGGATCTCTAGGTTACGCCGTTCTGCCGAACGGCGTAACGGCTCGACGCTGCGCGGGCCGCATTTGGACAATCTGACGTTCAACTTCAAGGGCGCGACCAGAAGGTCAGCGCCCTTTCGTTTCACGTCACCTTGCCTCAAATGCGGCCCGCTCGCTGTCCGTCCTCAACCTGCGGCGTTGCTTTGGCTGGCGCTTGGGGACGTTCCTTTTGTGCCGGCACTTTGGGACACTCCTTGCACTAAGTCTGATGTCACTACACCGGGCTCGTTCTATGCTTTACCGAGATAAAGTGAACGTGCAGATTCGTAACCCACTCGCAACCGTTCTATGGCACGATATTGAACGAATGTATGCTAGGCGCCCAAATCTTTTGGGCAGAGTGGGAGACAGTATGGTCAAGCTGTACGAGGACGGCATCTACCTGCGCGGCGGCAGCGAGGTTGTGCCTGCGGCCGAGGCTGCCGAGCGCGGTATTACGCAGACGCCCGAGGATGCCAAGCGCGGCACCATCGCGTATTCGATCCTCCAGGCACATAACACGTCGGGTGACCCCGAGGCACTCAAGATTCGCTTTGACGCCATGGCGAGCCACGACATCACCTTCGTTGGCATCATCCAGACGGCGCGCGCCTCGGGCATGGAGCAGTTCCCGCTGCCCTACGTGCTCACCAACTGCCATAACTCGCTGTGCGCCGTGGGAGGCACCATCAATGAGGACGACCACGTCTTTGGCCTTTCCGCGGCCAAGAAGTACGGCGGCATCTTCGTCCCGCCGCACATCGCCGTCATCCACTCCTTTATGCGTGAGAACTTCGCCGGCTGTGGCAAGATGATCCTGGGCTCCGACTCGCACACCCGCTACGGCGCTCTGGGCACCATGGCCGTGGGCGAGGGCGGTGGCGAGCTGGCAAAGCAGCTGCTGCGCGACACCTACGACGTTGCCTATCCCGGCGTCGTTGCCATCTACCTCACGGGCGCCCCGCGCCCCGGCGTTGGCCCACACGATGTGGCGCTCGCCATCATCCGCGCCGTCTTTGCCAAGGGTTACGTTAAGAACAGGGTCATGGAGTTCGTGGGCCCCGGCATTGCGAGCATGACGACCGATTATCGCAACGGCGTCGACGTCATGACCACCGAGACCACCTGCCTGTCGAGCATCTGGGCCACCGACGAGGACACGCGCGCGTTTTTGACCATGCACGGCCGCGGCGACGACTACCGCGAGCTCAAGCCCGCCGATGTCGCCTACTACGACGGCTGCGTCGAGGTCGACCTGTCGAGCATCAAGCCCATGATCGCGCTGCCGTTCCATCCTTCTAACGGCTTTGAGATTGACGAGCTCAACGAGAACCTCGAGGACATCCTGCATGAGGTCGAGCTCGAGGCCGCCAAGATCGGCGAGGGTAAGACGCACTTTAGCCTGCTCGACAAGATCGTCGACGGCAAGCTGCACGTGCAGCAGGGCGTCATCGCCGGCTGCTCGGGCGGCAACTACGACTCCGTGGTCCAGGCTGCCCGCGTGCTTAAGGGCGCCAACACCGGCTGCGGCGAGTTTTCGCTGTCGGTCTATCCCACGAGCCAGCCCGTGGCGCTCGAGCTTACACGCCGCGGCTACATCTACGACCTTATGGAGGCCGGCGCGATTGTGCGCACGGCATTCTGCGGCCCGTGCTTCGGCGCCGGCGACACGCCTGCCAACAACGGCCTTTCGATCCGCCACACCACGCGCAACTTCCCCAATCGCGAGGGTTCCAAGCCGGGCAACGGTCAGCTGAGCGCCGTGGCCCTGATGGACGCCCGCTCCATTGCGGCGACGGCTGCCAACGGCGGCGTCCTGACGCCGGCGACCGACCTGCCCGAGGAGACTTGGGACGAGGCCTGCGAGTACACCTTTGACGACGCGCCGTACAAGAAGCGCGTGTACTGGGGCTTTGGCAAGGCTGAGCCGGCCGACGAGCTGGTCGAGGGCCCCAACATCAAGCCGTGGCCCGCGATGGAGCCTCTCGGCGACGACATCCTGCTCAAGGTGTGCTCCAAGATCATGGACCCGGTCACTACGACCGACGAGCTCATTCCCTCGGGCGAGACGAGCTCCTTCCGCTCCAACCCGCTGGGTCTGGCCGAGTTTACGCTCAGCCGTCGCGACCCTGCCTACGTGGGCCGCTCCAAGGAGGTCGACGCGGTGGAAAAGCGCCGCGTTGCCGGCGAGGCAGCGGGCGACCTGGTGGCACTCGATGCCGAGCTTGCCAGCGTGTTTGAGGCGCTGACCGGCGCGGGTGTCGCGGCCGATGCCAAGGCGACTGAGTACGGCTCCATGCTCTATGCCAAGAAGCCCGGTGACGGTTCTGCCCGCGAGCAGGCCGCGAGCTGCCAGCGCGTAATTGGCGGCCTGGCCAACATCGTCCACGAGTACGCCACCAAGCGCTATCGCTCCAACGTGATGAACTGGGGCATGGTGCCCTTCCAGATGGAGGCCGAGCCCAACTTTGAGGTGGGCGACTACGTCTTTGTGCCGGGTATCCGTACCACGCTCGACGGCGACCTGCAGAACATCGCCGCGTACGTAGTGCGCGCCGATGGTGCGGTCGAGCAGATTGAGCTCTATATTGCCGATATGACGGCAGAGGAGCGTGCCATCGTCAAGGCCGGCTGCCTGATCAACTACAACAAGTTCAAGGCCGCTGCCGAGTAACGCACTTAATTGTCCGTCCGGGGCTTACCCTTTCCCGCCCGCTCACGCGCTTCGCGAGGGTCGCGTTCGGGAAAGGGTGAGCCCCGGACTACATTTCTGCATTCTCGTTGGGTCTTGAGGGACGCTAATAAATAGACTTGCTTGATGCCGCCTCTGTTGTCGGGGCGGCTTCTTTTTGTCGAAAACCGCCACAAAGGGGGCAGACATCTTTGTGGTGGTCCGCGGTTTGTCTTGTTCTGTAACAGGTAGACCCTTATTTGCCGAGTAGTTGTTACAGATTTAGATAAACGGAAACTGCTGAACATTTCGTCTCGATCTGTAACATCTGAGGTCCAAAACGGCAGCTAGGTGTTACAGATCGAGACAGTTGAGCGCCAGAGTCGAAAACCACCACAAAGGGGCCTGTCCCTTTCGTGGTGGTGGGGGCGAGCTCGATGCTGCCGTGCTCGCTGAACGACATTCTAATGAGCGGCTCTACAGAATTTCATCCGGGTTGGCGGGTTTGGTTGTTTTGGGGATGCCGAGTTTGGATGACGCGAAATCGTCAACATTGTCCTTAATTCCGTCTTTGGTGTAGACAGTGACCATATAGGTGCTGTGTCCGAATTCGCCCTTGTCGCGTGTTGCCCAGGCATCCCAGTAGGCGGCCCCGTTTCGCCCTTTGATTTTTCCGACACGGCGGAGTTCTGTTCGCTTTAATTTCTGGTTGCTATAGATGGTTCGACCGGCTTCCGCGGTGAGCCCGCACTGTCCAAGCAGCTTGTCGAGGACTTGGTTCATGTGGCGCTCATCGGTGTTTGGCGCGTAGTCGTAGGCGAGGGTGATGGAGTCGAGTGGCTGGTCGTCGATCAGATAGTTTAGCGCCTGAGGTTCAAGGCAGAAATAGGGGGAGCATCCGTCGACCTTGCCGAGCAACGGTAACTTGGACTGCCAACTTCCGGTGGGAATTGCATATTCGTAGAACACGCCACGGCAGACAAAGGAGAGCGAGGTGGCACGCGAGCCGGCGTCGATCATCCCGCAAAGATCGAAGGGCGAGGCGATACCAAAAGAAAAGGGCGTGATGACGATAAGGAAGAGCATCACGATGGGTATGGCGAGAATGGCGATGACGTTGCGGCCGGTGGAATGAGACGGCTTCATATGCGCTCCTCGAGACAAAGATCTGTTGAGGATAGGCAGAAATGGATATGTTCAGAGAACAATTCAAGTTTAATCTCATGGCGCGAGATGGTCGACCGTTAGCGTCGAAAACCACCACAAAGGTGCCTGTCCCCTTTGTGGTGGTGAGGAGCGCGCGGCTCCTTTAGGTAATAGTGCTGGCTGGCGGTATCATTAGTGCGGGTGGCGAAGGTTTGCATTGTGGGGTGTTTTGCCGTGAGCCGTTCTGTCCGTATTGGATTGATTGTCTTGGCGCTTGCGATCGCTGTGGTTGGCGCGGGCGCTGTCGGTATGGCATTTCTACCTGCTGCGGTGACGGAACCGGTGGTCAAGCCTGTGACTCAATCTGTCGAACTTCTGACCGGCGACGACAAGCCCGAGACCATTACGGTTGATTTTGATGAGCAGCCGGCTGTGCTGGGTATTAGCAATTATCCGCGTATTCAGCTTGGGGCCATGCGCTATACCACGGATACAAGCCTGATCGATAGGGCGTCCGAGCTACTCAAGGGCAAAACATTTAAGCGTTGGTACGGATATGCGTCCTATCGGGCAAAAGCGAACGACATGGTTGGCGGATGCCACTCTTCCATCGAGCTGGACACTGCAAACGGCGCAAAGTTATGTGATGTCTCGTACGATCCGGGCTACGAGGGCAATGAGGGTCCGGGCATCTACATCATGGACGGCGATGTCGCCTATGTCATGGAGGGCGACCAGACCGAGCTCAACGATTTTATGGGTCAGTGTATCCAAGATGCCTATAAACAGACCTGCTTGCCTGACCCGCAGACTGCACGCGATAGTGGGTCTGCCCGTACATGGCTGTTCGAGGATGAGATGCCCTGGACCGTCGAATCGGGAAGTACGGGTTCGGCGAAGGAGTAGAGACCGCGACCACCACAAAGGTGCCTGTCCTCTTTGTGGTGGTTCTTGGTCTGTCTCGATCTGTAACATCTTGGCCGCTAAAAGTGGGCTTGGTGTTACAGATTTAGATTTTCGATTCAGGTGTCTTCTGTTCGTCTCGATTTGTAACAGATAGAGCCCTATTTGCCGACTAGATGTTACAGATTGAGACAAACGGGCGCCGCTGAACAATTCGTCTCGATCTGTAACATCTGGAGCCGGAAACGGTCGATAGATGTTACAGATTGAGATAGTGAGGGGACGAGGCCGTAGCGGGTGAGCGTGCCTGCCCCCTATCTCTCAATCACTCAGAAAATCTTATATATAGAGACTTAGATTTGTGTATAAGATCGTACAAAGCTGGCAACAATACTTCTCGAACAACGTGAAGCCGCCCCGTAGGGCGGCCGCCCCAAGAGAGGTGATTCCATGAGAATCGATAAGCTAGCAATGACGTCGCGCGAGGCGCTGCAGACCGCCATGAGCACGGCTGCCGACGCGCAGGCGGGCGCGGTGGAGCCGATTCACCTGCTGTCTGCCCTGCTCGGTGCCGGCGAGCGCAATATCTCCGTGATCATCGAGCGCATCGGTGCCGACCCGGCCCAGCTCGCACGCTCCACACAGGATGCCATCGACCACGCGCCCAAGGTTTCGGGCGAGGGCCAGCAGATGGGCCTGTCCAACGAGCTCGTCCGCGTCATCGAAAAGGCCGAGAAGAAGGCCACCAAGATGGGCGACAGCTTTGTGGTGACTGAGCATCTGCTGATGGCGCTTGCCGAGGACAAGGGCGAGGCGGGCCGCGTACTGCGCGACGCCGGCGTCACCAAGGAGCGCATCGAGCAAGTCTACGAGGAGCTGCGTGGCGATGACCGCGTGACGTCTGCCGAGGACAAGACTCAGTTTGAGGCACTGGAGCAGTACGGTCGCAACATCTGCGATCTGGCCCGCGCCGGCAAGCTCGACCCGGTCATCGGCCGTACCGATGAGATTCGCCGCACCATCCAGGTCCTGTCCCGTCGCACCAAGAACAACCCCGTGCTCATCGGTGAGCCGGGCGTCGGCAAGACGGCCATCGTCGAGGGCATCGCCCAGCGTATCGTGGCCGGCGACGTGCCGAGCACCCTGCGCGACCGCGACCTTATCGAGCTCGATATGAGCGCGCTGGTCGCCGGCGCCAAATACCGCGGCGAGTTCGAGGACCGCTTGAAGGCCGTGCTCAAGGAAGTGCAAAAGTCCGAGGGCAAGGTCATCCTGTTCATCGATGAGCTCCACACCATCGTGGGCGCGGGTGCCACCGAGGGCTCCATGGACGCCGGCAACATTCTCAAGCCGGCACTTGCCCGTGGCGACTTGCACGCGATCGGCGCGACCACGCTCGACGAATACCGCAAGTACATCGAAAAGGATGCGGCGCTCGCGCGTCGTTTCCAGACCGTGATGGTGAGCGAGCCTACCGTCGAGGACACCATCTCGATCCTGCGTGGCCTCAAGGAGAAATACGAGATCTTCCACGGTGTGCATATCACCGATAGCGCGCTCGTGGCAGCTGCCGACCTCTCCGATCGCTACATCGCCGACCGCTTCCTGCCCGACAAGGCCATCGATTTGGTCGATGAGGCGGCAAGCCGCCTGCGCATGGAACTCGACAGCATGCCGGTCGAGATCGACGCCACCACGCGTCAGCTCACTCAGCTGCAGATCGAGGAACAGGCGCTCATGAAAGAGACCGATGACGCCTCCAAGGAGCGTCTGGAGGCCCTGCGCCAGGAGATTGCCGAGGTCCAGGAAAAACTCAACGTGCAAAAGGCCGGCTGGCTCAACCAGAAGAACGCCATTGACCACGTGCAGGAGCTTAAGAGCCAGCTTGACGAGGCCAAGAGCGAAGAGGAGCGCGCGACGCGTAACGGCGACCTGGGCCGTGCGTCCGAGCTGCGCTATTCCGTGATCCCGGGTCTGCAGCAACAGATTCAGGATTCCGAGGCCGCGCTCGAGGCGCAAAAGCAGCAGGACGGCGAGGGTCTCAACGAACAGGTGACCTCCGATGAGATTGCAGAGGTCGTGAGCGCCTGGACCGGCGTGCCCGTGTCCAAGATGATGCAGGGCGAGCTCGACAAGCTGAAGGGCTTGGAGGGCGAACTGCATAAGCGCGTCATCGGCCAGGACGAGGCCGTCTCCGCCGTCGCCGCAGCTGTGCGCCGCAGCCGTGCGGGCCTCTCCGATCCGGACAAGCCCATCGGAAGCTTCTTCTTCCTGGGTCCCACCGGCGTGGGCAAGACCGAGCTCGCCAAGGCGCTGGCCGAGTGCCTGTTCGATGACGAGCGCGCGCTCGTGCGTATCGACATGTCCGAATACATGGAGAAGTTCAGCGTCCAGCGTCTGATCGGTGCGCCCCCGGGATACGTGGGCTACGACGAGGGCGGCCAGCTCACCGAGGCCGTGCGCCGTCGCCCGTACTCCGTAATCTTGCTCGACGAGATGGAGAAGGCTCATCCTGATGTCTTCAACGTGCTGTTGCAGGTGCTCGACGACGGCCGTCTGACCGATGGCCAGGGTCGTCAGGTGTCCTTTAAGAACACGATTATCATCATGACGTCCAACGTGGGCTCCAAGGCCATCGCCGACCTGTCCGGTAAGGACGAGGAGGAGATGCGCCGTCAGGTCGACGCCGCCATGGCTCAGACTTTCCGCCCTGAGTTCCTCAACCGTATCGACGACATCGTGGTGTTCCACCCGCTCGGCATGGCGCAGATCGAGAAAATCGTCGACATCCAGCTTGCCGACGTCCGCGCACGTCTGGCCAAGGAGCGCATGACGCTTGCCATCACCCCGGCGGCCAAGCAGATGCTCGCCGTGGGCGGTCTGGACCCGGTCTTTGGCGCCCGTCCGCTCAAGCGTCTGGTTCAGCGCGAGGTCGTGGATGCCATCGCCGCCGCTATCATCGACGGCACGGTGCGCGAGGGCGATCAGGTGACGGTCGATGCCGACAAGGACGGCGGCTTTACCGTCGTGTGCGACAACACGCCGGCGGCCACCTATGAGGTCCCCGACGCCGAATAGATTTATGCGACATGCCTTAAAATCTGCCAGCCGTCTCTAAACGCCAAGGGCGGCGGATCCAATTGGGTCCGCCGCCCTTTTTCGTGCGACAATCGATAATGTTGAACGGATGCGATGCAAGGAGCTATGCAGATGAAAGACGAGAACAAGACGCACGCACCGGTTGCTGAGGCAGCGCCCGCCGCGCCGGTCGCACCGAAGGCTTCTCCCAAACCGGCGCCCAAGCCGCGCGACCCCTACATCCGTGCCGAGAACGAGGACGATGACGGCTACGATCCCTACAGCGATCGCCGCCCCGAGCGCGAGCCGCTGTTCGAAGCCGACCCCTGGCGCTAGTTGCATCAAGTAGCTAATTTGGCGATGATTTTCTGGGACGGGTAGTCAAAAAAGTCCCGTCCCAAATCGACTGTCCAGGGAGTCGCATTCGAGCTTGGTTGTCCTCTCAGCCACTCGGCATCCTTCGAGCAGTAATAGTGAAAAAACTTGCCTAAGTGTTAATCAAGTAAGACACAATCTTGCTCTTCAATTAATCAAGAATAGGTATAATTTTGATTAGCTAGAGAGCAAGATTGGAGAATTATGGCATTCAACGACTTGGTCGCCCGGAAAATAAAGGACTTTGAACAGCAGGGGGTTCCGCGGGTCTTTGAGCGAGACCTTGATCTAGGAAATCCACAGGAGCCAAAGCGCGACAACATCGTAAATGTGATTGTGGGGGCCCGCCGTTGTGGAAAGACGTATCGCCTGTATCAGGAGATGCGGCGGCTTCAGAGCCGGGGCGTCGAGCTTGACCGGATGCTTTACTTCAATTTTGAGGATGAGCGCTTGCGCCCGTATGAGCCATCGCTGCTGGCGGACGTGCTCGACACGTTCTATGCGCTGTATCCTGCTGCTCGAACCGAGGGCGCTTATATTTTCTTTGACGAGATCCAGGAAATTCCCGAATGGGGTGCGTTTCTGCGGCGTGTAGTCGATACGGAGAAAGCGACCGTCTATGTGACGGGATCTTCTTCTAAGATGCTGTCCTCAGAACTTAAGAGCGAGTTCAGGGGTCGTTCTCTTGTGCGAGAGCTTTTTCCATTGAGCTTTTCGGAATACGTTCGATATAAGACGGGGAACGTTCCCGAGCCAGATGTGACCTTTTCCCCGAGCGATGCGGCGCTGCTTCGACATCATCTGATCGGATATCTTGAACGAGGGGGATTCATCGCGACACTTGGGCAGACGCCCGCAGACGCGATTCAGCTGCTACAGGAATATGCTTCGCGAACGGTCGCCATGGACGTCGTTGAACGCTACGACGTCAAGAACCCTCGCCTGGCATCGCTGTTCCTGACGCGGTGTATGGCATCTTCGGGACGAGAGCTGTCGGTGAACAAAGTGTATAACGAGTTCAAGAGCAGGCAGATACCCGTCAGTCGTAATTCGCTCAGCGACTTACTTGAGTATTATGAGGACGCCTACCTGTTGTTTTCTGTGCCGGAGTTCACGCGTTCACTGGCAAATAACATGCGGTCTGCGTCTAAGGTCTACGCTGTCGATCCTGCGATGTTTGGAGCATTCTCTCCCGCATCGGCATTGGACCAGGGCCAGAGGCTCGAGACCGCAGTGTTCAATGCGCTAAGAAGAAGGACTCCCGCGGTGAGGACCGGCTCGGTCTGCCGTCTGCTGATCAAAGAGAAGAGTAAAAGCCATGAGGTGGACTTTGTTGCTGGGGACGCACTTCTCATGCGGGCTTATAGCCTGATTCAGGTGAGCGCGGATATGGCAAGTGAGAAAACGCGCGAGCGCGAAATTACCGCGCTTGATGCCTCGATGGCCCAGTTCGATCTTGGCGAGTCGGCAATCGTTACCATGGATGAACAGACCGATATTCCATGCGAGCACGGTGTGGTACACGTTATGCCCGCATGGAAGTGGCTCCTTGCCTAATCATCTATGGGCCTGTGGGGTCAGGACCTCCTGGCTCCTTCATCACGGTTGGGGAGCACCTTGCTGTGCCAGGCTAGTCCTGGGCTTTGATGCTCGGCAGGAGAATCTGGGCGAGGTAGTCGGTCTCGAGTTTGGTGGCGGCGTCTGCGTTGCCGTCTTTGCCAACCAGGTCGTTCTTGATCTGGCTATAGGTGTAGCGGTTGCCGGTCGTAAGCTCGACAAGCTCAATGGCCGTGTCCATGGGGTAGGTTGACACGGGGTTCTGCGTCCGTCCGTTGATGGTCTGGGGCACCACGTACGGATAGACGGGGCCGCTGGCGTAGACGGTATAACCGTTGCCTAGATTGGCCGCGCCCAAAACCGTATCGCCTTCATCGGGCGTAAAGCTCTCGCCCTCGCGCACCGCAACGAGCGTCACGAGCGGCGTATTGGCGTCGTCGCCCAGATAGATGCATAGCGTGCTTCCGTTTTGCCAAGTTGCGACCTTGCCGTACCACTCGACGGGAATATCGAGCTGGTAGAGGTCGGTTGCCTTGTGGCGAGCGTCAGCATCACGGGACGCCTGTGCCTTTTGCGCGCTCACGGCATTGACGGCGGCGTCGCGCCGCGCGGTTGCTGCCTGCTGGAGCACTTTGGCAGCCGCAGCGGAGCTCGCACCGCCCTCCTCGGCATACTTGGCGGCGGCATCGATCTGGTCGTCAGTCACCGTGTCGGCCGAAGGCACCTTGAGCTTAAAGGTGGCCTGGGCACTTAAATCCTGTCCATCGCTCTTAACGGTGACCTGCGTCTTGGTGGTTGGGACGGTATAGATGGTGCCGTCGGCCGCGATGGGGGAGGCAGCGATGGAGAGCGTGTAATCGCCGGGCAGCAGTTTGATGCCGCGGCCGTGCTCGTCAACGTAGAGTGTTTCGCTCACAGAAGAGCCGTCGGAGTCCTGGCCACTCACCTGCACGGGGATCTTTGAGCCAGTGGAACAGTCGAGGCCCGCGGCCTGCACGCCAATCTGCACTGACATCATCGTGTGGGCATTGGCGGCGACAGTGGCAGCCTGCTCTTGCTGATATCCGTTCCAGGCAGCATAGCCTGCGCCGCCGGCGACGAGCGCGACGGCCACAACGCCGGCAACCATCAGGTTGCGGCGCTTGGGCGACATCTTGCGATGGCGAACCTCGGCCTCGCGTGCCGAGGGAACGGATGGTAGGGGAATATCGCCCATGGCGATGGTCTCGTCCACGGCTGGTGCGGAACCCAGGCCAGGAAGCTCGCGGGTCAGCGAATCCTCGGCCGGTAAGCTGTCGAGCAAGACGGTTTCCTCGCCCGTGTCGGATTCGGGCTGGTTGCCGGCCTCGCTTTCGGTGTCTTCGTGATCTGCCTCATCCTCGGCAGGCTCAACGTCGCCTGCATCCTGATCATCGGATTGCGCCTCGGTTTCCGGCTCATCCTGCACATCAACGCCCGAATCGTCAAACGCAATCTCATCGAGTGAAATCCGGTCTAAGCTCTCCAAGGCCTCAGCGCAAGCTTCTGCATCTTGGGCCGCATCCTCTTGGCCCATCGTCTCATCTTTCATATATCCCCCAAGCTCAATATCGGGACAACACTGTACCCAAAAATGGAGCCATATAAAGCGCGTGCGAAATATAAGATCCGATTTAACTCGAGCGCATCGTTCGGCCGCATCCTCGCGGCGGCAAAAGGCCCCCGGAACGCGAACGAATCACATTCCGGGGGCTCTACAATGCGTTGAGTTGCGCGGAGCCGGCTATGCTGCTTCGTGCTCAAGCGATGTCTGCGCCAGGCGCGTTACTCGGCGTGTGCGTAATCCACCTTGGCGCGGCGAGCGGTAGCCTTCTCCCAATCGCTGGTGCCCTCAAAGACATCCTGCTTGTAGGGATTGCGGCCGAGCTTCTTGGCGCGGTAGGCGATGTAGATGATCGCGGCGACGTTGGCGATCAGCGCGGCGATGGAGACCGCGGTGGCGGCGCCGGGGTCGAGTGTGGAGTGGGTCACAAAGATGGACTCCTCCTGGAAGTAGGGGAACACCTGGGCAAACATGCACCAAATAGCAAGCGTAAAGGCGCGGTTCTGGATCCAGCCGCCCTTGTTCCAGATAAAGGCGGCGACGGTGGGCGCCAGCAGCAGCGCAAAGCCGCAGAACCAGGAGTGGGTGGGCAGGCAGTTGTAGGTGTAGCAGAAGTTCCAGATGTCGTAGGCGATGATGTAGACCCAGGTCATGTCGGGCCACAGCATGTCGGTCTTGTCCTCGGAGGCGTAGACGCTCCACCAACCGGTCATGCAGAAGATGTTGATGATTCCGGCGATGCCGTTGAACACGTTATTCCAACCGGCGAGCTGCGTGGCGCCCTCGGAGGTGACCCAAGTGGACTGGCCCAGGACAAAGAAGTGATAGGCGCTCTCGAAGTCGGACACGACGGCGATCATGATGTTGATGGCGACGATCACAAACGGCCATGCGCGGAACCAGTGCGCCTTGCCGATCTTGCCCCACTGATACTTAATGGCGATGAAGCCCCAGCAACCGGCAAGCGCCGCGTATACCTTGGCGTAGTGGAACCAGCTGTTCTGGTACACATGGGTGGGGTTGGTGAGCGCCCACTCGGCGCCCTGCGAAACGCCGACGGCGATGGCGACGCAGTAGATGGTCATGGCCAGCGGAGCCACGCCAAAGATGATGGCCGCGCCCAGCTTGGTGCGGCGGCCGACCTCGTTGAGCACGATCAGGCCAATAAAGACCATGGCCCAGCCGGCCCAGTGGATAAGGGTATCGCTACCCCAAACATCGAACAGCATGCTGCTCTCCTTTCACACGCCCGCGGCCCCTCTTCTGATCGCGGGCAGTTTGGCCAAATGTCGTCAGTCCTGGGGCTTGCGCTCCGGATACTTGGCGGTATAGCCCTCGATGTGGAGTGTCGAGGCGATGATTTCCTTGACCGTCTCGTCGGGCACATCGGGGTGCGTGCGGATATACATCAACAACCCCATGATGAGGGTGTAGAACGTCTCGTAGACATGGTCGATGCGTAGCTCATGATGGGCGACAAAATCCACCACGGTGGTGTCGCAGATATACTGCGCCACACGCTGGACCACGTTGTGTAAAAAGCCGCCGTAGAGCGCGCCACTGCTTGAGGTGAGCGTACTCGGCAGCTCGTGGCCGCTGGCGACCAGGCGCTTAAAGAGCGGGGCGACGGTGTCGAGTGCGCCTTCGATGTCGCCAACCGTGCGGCCGGCGTTCCACTGCTCGAGTTCGGAGATAAAACCGTCGATTGCCTCGTCCATGACGGCGGTGACAGCGGCGTCCATATCGGCGAAGTAGTGGTAGAACAGCGAGCGCGTGCAGCCGGCTCGCTTGGTCACGGCCGAGACGGATAGATGCGACACGCCCAGCTCGGAGCTTACGGTGCGCACGGCATCGAGAATCTCGCGACGGCGTTCGTCGCCCGTCAGGCGCTTTGCCGCGCTATCGGACGCAAGAGTGGCGTCGGCCACAGGGATATCTGCGTACGTGTTGCCCATGTTCTGCCGCCTTTCATCCTCTTTTGCCTGACCGTTCGCCTAACAGTCTTGAATATTGTTGACGGTTCGTCAATACTATTTTTGACACAATGTCAACTAATGGCGGGTGAACGGCATGGGGCATGCCCAGCCTGCAAAAAAAGAGGGGCGCCGCGGTCTCGCCGGGCTGCGGCAAGAGAAGGGACAACCATGATTCTCAACGGACCGGGGATTAGCTACACCGAGCCCGACATCGGTTCGGAGTTCGTGCCGCCGCTGCCGGAGCATCCGCGCGAGGCCATCGTCAAGCTGTGCGAGCACTGCACCAACCGTCTGCTGCATCGCGATGAGCTGCTGGGCTACGAGTACTGGTCGTTTGCCGAGGCCGCAACCGACGAGCAGGCCGAAGTGCTCTGCAAGATGAAGATGCGCCGTCCCTATACGCTGCCCGAGATGGTCAAGCTCACCGGCATGCCCGAAGCCGATATCGAGAAGATGCTCGACGACATGAGCTACACGGGTCTGCTTGAGTACAACTGGGAAAACCCCGAGCGCGCCAAGCAGTGGGTGCTGCCCATGCTGGTGCCGGGTTCCGCTGAGTTTCTCAACATGCGCGTGAGCCAGCTCGAGGAGCATCCGGTCTATGCCAAGTTCTTTGAGCAGGCGTCCAAGGGACCGCTGTCCAAGGCCACGCCGATGGTGCCGCCCGGAGGCGCCGGTATCGGTATGCATGTCATTCCGGTCGAGAAGGCTATCGACGCGGCGAGCACCTCGGTGCCGATTGAGCATATTGAGCACTGGCTCGACAAATACGATGGCAAATATGCCGCTAGCACCTGCAGCTGCCGCGCGAGCCGTCGCGTGATGGGTGAGGGCTGCGCCGACGACCCGGCCGATTGGTGCATCGCCGTGGGCGATATGGCCGACTATGTTGTTGAGACCGACCGCGGTCATTACGTGACCCGCGACGAGGTTTACGACATCTTGCGCCAGGCCGAAGACAACGGCTTTGTGCACCAGATCACCAATATCGACGGCGAGAACAAGATCTTCGCCATCTGCAACTGCAACGTCAACGTGTGCTATGCCCTGCGCACCTCGCAGCTGTTCAACACGCCCAACCTGTCGCGCTCGGCCTATGTCGCCAAGGTCGAGAAGGACAAGTGCGTGGCCTGCGGTCGCTGCGTTGAGGTGTGCCCGGCCGGTACCGCCAAGCTCGGCCAGAAGCTCTGCAGCAAAAAGGCCGGCGGACAGGTGCCCGAGTATCCGCGCCAGGAGCTGCCCGATGCCACCAAGTGGGACCACACCAAGTGGTCGCCCAACTACCGCAACGATAACCGTATCGAGACGCACGAGTCCGGCACCGCGCCCTGCAAGACGGCTTGCCCCGCGCACGTTGCCGTCCAGGGCTACTTAAAGCTCGCGGCGCAGGGCCGCTATGACGAGGCGCTGGCGCTCATCAAGCGCGAGAACCCGCTGCCCGCTATCTGCGGCCGTGTGTGCAACCGCCGCTGTGAGGATGCCTGCACCCGTGGCCGTGTGGACGCCGCCGTGGCTATCGACGAGGTCAAGAAGTTTATCGCCCAGCGCGATCTTGATGCCGCGACCCGCTATGTCCCACCCGTGGTGACGCCGACGCGCGCCGGCGGCTTCGATCAGAAGATCGCCATCATCGGTGCCGGCCCGGCCGGTCTGTCCTGTGCCTTCTATCTGGCCGAGAAGGGCTACAAGCCCGTCGTGTTCGAGAAGAACGAGCGCCCGGGCGGCATGCTCACCTATGGCATTCCCAGCTTTAAGCTGGAGAAGGACGTTATCGAGGCCGAGGTCGAAGTTATTCGCCTGATGGGTGCCGAGTTCCGCTATGGCGTGGAGGTCGGTCGCGATGTGACGCTCGACGAGCTGCGCGCGCAGGGCTTTAAGGCCTTCTACGTTGCCATTGGCTGCCAGGGCGGCCGCCTTGCGGGCATTCCGGGCGAGGGTGCCGAGGACGTGACCGTGGCCGTCGACTTCCTTCGCGAGGTTAACAGCGGCAAGATCGATTCCCTGTCCGGCCGCACCATTGTGGTGGGCGGCGGCAACGTGGCTATCGATGTCGCGCGCAACGCCTGCCGTCTGGGTTCCGAGCACGTTGAGATGTTCTGCCTGGAGAGCGATGCCCAGATGCCTGCCAGCGAGGAGGAGCGTCGCGAGGCCATTGAGGATGGCGCGCACATCAGCTGCGGATGGGGCCCCAAGGAGATTCACCTGGACGAGGCCGGTCGCGTGTGCGGCATCACCTTCAAGCGCTGCACGCGTGTCTTTGACGACGAGGGCCGTTTTGCGCCCGAGTACGACGAGAACGATCTGCGCCGTGTCGATGCCGACCGTGTCGTCATGTCGATTGGCCAGTCCATTGTGTGGGGCGACCTGCTGGCTGGCTCCAAGGTGGAGCTCGGCCGCGGCCAGGGCGCCCTGGCCGATCCCCAGACTTACCAGACCGCCGAACCCGACATCTTTGTGGGCGGCGACGTCTACACCGGCCCCAGCTTTGCCATCGATGCCATTGCCGCCGGCCACGAGGCTGCCGTGTCCATCCATCGCTTTGTGCAGCCGGGCTCCACGCTCACCATCGGCCGCAACCAGCGCCGCTACACCGCGCTCGACCGCGACGATGTCGTGATCGAGAGCTACGACAACGCGAGCCGCGAGGTTGCGCATGTGGACCGCGAACGCGAGAAGGCTGCGCCGTTTAGCGAGTATGTTGAGACCTTTACCGAGGAGCAGGTGCGCGCCGAGACCGCCCGCTGCCTGGGCTGCGGCGCCTCGATCGTCGACCCCAACAAGTGCATCGGCTGCGGCCTGTGCACCACCAAGTGCGCGTTCGACGCCATCCATCTGGATCGCGACCGCCCCGAGTGCTCCACGATGGTCAAATACGAGCAAAAGCTTCCAAGCCTGGGCAAGTACGCGCTCAAGCGCGCCATCAAGATTAAATTCGGGAAGAAGTAAGAAACGCAACAAGCAGGAGAACGGCGCAGAGAGCGGTTGGACAGCGAGCGAGTCCCAGGCGTGGCGAGGTGCCTTGAAAGAGGAGGGCATAGGGCTTTTGCCCATGCCCGACGATTGAAAGGCAGATCGCCCGTCTGGGGCTCGCGCAGCGTCAAGCCGACCGCCGTTCGGTAGAACGGCGGAAGGAATTAAAAGTGCACGAGCTCGGAATCGTCTATCACATCATTCGCGATGTTGAGAATGTGGTGCGCGCTCATGGCGTGCGTCGCGTTTCGAGCGTCACGCTGCTGCTGGGCGAGGTCTCGGGCGTCGTCCCCGATCTACTACTCGACGCTTGGCGCTGGGCGGCGGATAAAAAGCCTATCACGCAGGGCGCGGAGCTTATCGTGGAGCCTGTCGAGGCCGTGACGCATTGCGAGGCGTGCGGCCGCGACTACGCGACGGTCGAGCACGGCAAGACTTGCCCCCATTGCGGCAGCGGTGAAACATACCTGCTGCAGGGCCAGGAGGTCATGATCAAACAGATCGAGACCCCCGACGAGGACCCGGCAGACGCTGCTCCTGACGGCCTCTCCGACGCCCCCGATGCCGTCGACGCCGCCAACCCTCTCCACATCGCCTAACATCTAATGTCTACATGGGCTAGAGTTCTAAACATATTTGCTTCGGTTAGTCAAGTCATGTCTGTTTAAACAAAATGGTGGCACGCAGACGCATTGGGATTTACCTAAAAGCGGTCTTAACGAACGGTGCACCTTTATATGTCTTTGAAAACAATCAGCAAATCACGTTTTAGCAGGCAATGAGCTATAAGCCAGCAACGTAATCAACTTGTAACAAACTTAGACGTTTAAACAAATAATGCAACCTTTTGCGAATTTAGCTATAATTCCACAATCCAAACAGGTATACTCCTTTCATGTCGTGTAGGAAATACGTAGACAAAAAGGAGGTTATGTGATGGTAAGTATTGTTCTTGCTAGCCACGGGGACTTGGCAGCTGGAATCAAGCAGACGGGCTCGATGGTCTTTGGCGATCAGCCGTCTGTTGCCGTGGTCTCGCTCGAGCCGAGCATGGGCCCCGACGATTTCCGTGCCAAGGTCGAGGAAGCAGTCGCTTCCTTCGAGGACCAGGAGCAGGTGCTCTTCCTCGTTGATCTGTGGGGCGGCACGCCGTTCAACCAGATCAGCGGACTCATCGAGGGCCACGATTCCTGGGCTATCGTCACCGGTGTCAACCTGCCTATGCTCATCGAGGCATATTCGCAGCGCTTTGACGCAAAGAACACTGCACATGCGATCGCAAAACATCTCGTGACTGAGGCTAAGGCTGGCGTGCGCGTCAAGCCCGAGTCTCTGGAGCCCGAGGAGAAGAAGCCGGCTGCGGCCGCCGCTGCTCCTGCAGGCGCTATTCCTCCGGGAACGGTCATCGGCGACGGGCACATCAAGATTGCCCACGTCCGTATCGACACCCGTCTGCTTCATGGTCAGGTGGCCACCACGTGGACCAAGCAGATCAACCCCAACCGCATCATCGTGGTTTCCGACGGCGTTGCTCACGACGAGCTCCGCAAGACCATGATCGAGCAGGCTGCCCCTCCGGGAGTCCATGCCAACGTCGTGCCCATCAAGAAGATGGCCGAGGTCGTCAAGGACACGCGCTTTGGTGACACCAAGGCCATGCTGCTCTTCGAGAACCCGCAGGATCTGCTCAAGGCCATCGAGGCCGGCGTCGACATCAAGGAAGTCAACATCGGTTCCATGGCTCACTCCAAGGGCAAGGTCGTCGTCACCAACGCCGTCGCTATGGGCGATGACGACGTCAAGACTCTCGAGGCCCTCAAGGCCAAGGGCGTCAAGTTCGAGGTCCGCAAGGTTCCTTCGGATTCCTCCGAGGATCTCGACGCCATGTTGAAGAAAGCTAAGGCCGAACTGGCCGCTCAAGCATAGTAAAGGAGGGTCCGATACATGTCTGCAATCACTATTCTGCTTGTTGCGATTGTCGCGTTGCTTGCCGGTATGGAAGGCATTCTGGATGAGTTCCAGTTCCATCAGCCGCTCGTGGCATGCACGCTTATCGGTCTCGTAACCGGTCACCTTCAGGAGGGCATCCTCCTGGGCGGTTCGCTCCAGATGATGGCCCTTGGCTGGGCTAACGTTGGCGCCGCTGTCGCGCCTGACGCCGCTCTGGCCTCGGTCGCTTCTTCGATCATCATGGTGCTCGCCCTCAACGGTGGCGCCACCGATTCGGCAAAGGCCGTTACCGCCGCCATCGCCGTCGCCGTCCCGCTGTCGGTCGCTGGCCTGTTCCTGACCATGATCTGCCGTACCCTGGCCACCGCTATCGCTCACGCCATGGACGGTTGCGCCGAGAAGGGCGACTTCTCCGGCATCGAGCGCTGGCAGTACGCTGCCATCCTCATGCAGGGCCTTCGTATCGCCATCCCGGCAGTACTTCTGTGCATCATCCCGGCCGAGGCTGTTACCAACGCGCTTAACGCTATGCCCGACTGGCTGTCCGGCGGCATGGCTGTCGGCGGCGGCATGGTCGCTTCTGTCGGTTACGCCATGGTCATCAACATGATGGCCACCAAGGAGACCTGGCCGTTCTTCATCCTCGGCTTTGTCCTTGCTGCCATCCCTCAGCTCACGCTGATCGCCCTTGGCCTCATCGGCATCTCCCTTGCCCTCATCTACCTTGGCCTTAAGGATCTGGCCAAGCAGGGTGGCGGCATGGGCGGCGGCTCCGGTGACCCGCTCGGTGACATTCTGAACGATTACGAGTAGGAGGGGAGTGATACATATGGCAGAGAACAAGATTCAGCTCACCAAGGCTGACCGCAAGAAGGTTTGCTTCCGTCATCAGTTCCTTCAGGGCTCGTGGAACTACGAGCGTATGCAGAACGGCGGCTGGTGCTTCGCAATGATCCCTGCGATCAAGAAGCTCTACACCAACAAGGATGACCAGATTGCCGCTCTTAAGCGCCACCTGGAGTTCTATAACACCCATCCCTATGTTTCCGCCCCCGTCATTGGCGTCACCCTCGCTCTCGAGGAGGAGCGCGCCAACGGTGCTCCGATCGACGACGTCGCCATTCAGGGCGTCAAGGTCGGTATGATGGGCCCGCTCGCCGGCGTCGGCGACCCCGCCTTCTGGTTCACCCTTCGCCCGATTCTGGGCGCTCTGGGCGCTTCCCTGGCCCTGTCCGGCAGCATCGCCGGTCCGCTGCTGTTCTTCTTCGCGTGGAACATCATCCGTTACGCCTTCCTGTGGTACACGCAGGAGTTTGGCTACAAGGTCGGCTCCTCCATCGCCAAGGACCTCTCCGGCGGTCTGATGGGCAAGGTCACCGAGGGTGCTTCCATCCTGGGTATGTTCATCATCGGCGCCCTGGTCGAGCGCTGGGTGTCCATCTCCTTCACCCCGGTCGTCTCCAAGGTCACGCAGTCTGCTGGCGCCTTTATCGACTGGGCTAACCTGCCCTCTGGTTCTGAGGGTGTCAAGGAAGCACTGACGATGTATAACTCCATCGGTGCTAACGCCCTTGATCAGGTGAAGGTCACCACGCTTCAGGCCAACCTCGATCAGCTCATCCCCGGCCTTGCCGCCGTGTGCCTGACCCTGCTGGTCTGCAAGCTCCTCAAGAAGAAGGTCAGCCCGATCGTCATCATCCTGGCTCTCTTCGCCATCGGCATCATCGGTCGCGTCTGCGGCTTCATGTAAGCACGTTTCGGCTTAAGACCGAGAATTGCTAGGCAAGGGCTTTTGAGCCATTGAAACGGACCGCACCCGGTGGGTACACTGGATGCGGTCCGATTGTTTTATTTGGAGGGCGAGGTGCGCATGGCGCAATCTCAGAACAGCACGGTCGATCTGGCAACGCCGGCAACCTGCCTGATGGGGCTTACCAGCCACGGTAACGTGATGGTGGGCAATAAGGCGTTCGAGTATTACAACGAGCGCAATCCCGAGGATTATATTCAAATCCCGTGGGACGAGGTCGACTATATTGCCGCCGAGGTTTTACGCGGCACCAAGAAGATCACGCGTTTTGCCATCTTCACCAAGGACAACGGTCACTTTACGTTTTCGACGCGCGACGACAAAGAGACGCTTCGTGCGGTCCGCAAGTACGTCGACGAGGATAAGCTCGTGCGTTCGCCCGACTTTATCGACGTGACCGCTAAGGGCGCCAAGAGCATCCCCTCCGTTATCAAAAACCTTTTCCACAGGGGTGACTAGTTGCCTGCGATAGATGGCGGAAAATGCATCCCGGAATTTATTCTCATTCCGGGATGCATTTTCCTTTTGAGCGCCAGTCGGGAAATTTCCTTTTCATGTGGTTAGAGGAAACTCCATCCCATTTTTTCGCTTTATTCTTTCCGATATTGAGGATTATCTACGGCGACAATTCGCTATAAAGCCTTCTTGATGAGTGGACATGCGCTACATGGCAAAGGGGCAAATCTGCTACACTAGTACAACATGCCTCCGTAGCTCAGGGGATAGAGCACCGCTCTCCTAAAGCGGGTGTCGACGG
>URAD01000022.1 GCA_900545745.1 uncultured Collinsella sp. | reverse complement strand
GATTCAATCTCGAAAACAGCATTGCCCAGTTGACAAAACTATAGGAACACCCCCCGTGACAGGCGGGCAAGAAAATGCCTTCAACGTTACCGTTGCGGGCATTCTCTAAGCCGGTCACAGGTCGGTTGTCTTGGTACATTTGACGTCATCTAGTAAGTGTCATACAGTAAGACATGACAGTAGAACACATTTAAGGAGGTATACAGATGGCAACCATTTCGATCCGGGTCAGCGATGATCTCAAGACCAAGCTTGAAGGGTTGGCGCAGGAATCCGGCAACACCATCTCGGGGGTGGTCAACGAGGCACTCGGGTCAATAGTGGGTAGCCCCCGCCCTGATTACCCCGAGGAGATGGCCCCCTTGACGATCGGGCCGGTCAACCGCCTCATTCTCCGCGACCAGGAGCTCATCCTCGCTGCCCTTGCTGAGAACAAGAACGATACCGAGTACCATGAGCGCAACGCGGAGATCTTCGAGAAGGGCTACGTGCGCGAGTACCCTGAGGTCTTCGCGGCCCTTCTGCCGGAAATTCCCAACGCTCGTTGCG
This sequence comes from uncultured Collinsella sp., assembly GCA_900545745.1. Classification (GTDB taxonomy): domain Bacteria; phylum Actinomycetota; class Coriobacteriia; order Coriobacteriales; family Coriobacteriaceae; genus Collinsella. The sequence continues at coordinate 27,442 of URAD01000022.1, read as the reverse complement.
AGGAGCTGTACGACATCCTCGATATGTTCCGCGTTCTCAGAGCGTCCTACGAGGACCTACCGGAAAATGGGAGGGCCGAGGTGAACGAGCGTGACATATCTCCTCAGGGCTTCGATTACAACGACATGGAGGAGGGCCGACTCGCCGGATACATGAAATACCTCTTTGCGGATGGGCGCTACGAGGAGCTCGCGGAACCTTTGAGGAAGTATTCGGATGGCGGCAACTCACACGGCCCCCGGCTCGAGATGTACCGCCGGATGCTGCGATGCTTCAAACCTTTCTGGCGAAAGCACATGCTCGGAGACAGATTCCTCAGCCTCGAGGAAATTAAGAAGGTCGTTGCCGCCCAGCGTTACGACTCGGGCTACTAGGAGGCAACCGATGCCAGAAGACATCGAGTGCATCCTAGAGTATGTGGTCGAATGCTCTAAGGGCTACGACAATCACATGAAATGGAATGAGGAGGCAAAGCTCAAGGCCGACATGATGAAGCACGTGGATTGGTAGAGGCCCGTAAGCACATTGCTGCCGACGGGATGTGCCGCGTGTTCCGTGCCGTGCTCACGGACAACGGTGCGGAGTTCGCCGGCGAGGACCGCGGCGAGACAGGCGCAGACGTTTCTGGATACCGCCCAAACGTGCGCACTGCCTATTGCCGTCGGTGTCGGGCTGCGCATCGCCTCCCCGTTCCCACGATGGTTATGGGCGGCATGGCCGAAGCGGCAAGCCTCTCCGTGCGCAACGGCCTGCCCCGCCTGAAGTCTCAGAGGACACCGCCGGCGGTGTAGGTGCCGTCATCTTGCTGGTTATGGTTGCCGTAGCCGTCGCACTGTTCATCGCCAACGACATGAAGCTCAACGCGTTCGACTATCTGGAAAAGGACGACTTCGACCTGGCGTACGGCGTCGAGGTCATCATCCGTCGCAAGCAGAAAGCCAACCAGCCAAGCATCACGTGCACTATCACAACAATGGCCAGGCAGCACACACTACCTGGCCATTGTTCGTTTCATAAGCCTATTGAGTGAAATCACTCAATAGGCCGTATGCCATCCTCATACATCAGGAGGGCAGCTATGTACCAGCGCAAACACGTGCAAACCAGGCACCCAGTATTCGGCGCAGGAGGTCTCTTACGCGAAGCTCGTAGGCCAGCTCCAAGATGCGGGGAATACGACAACCGTCGCCCACTATCTCGATAGCCTTGGAAAAGCTGGCGTTTTATGCGGCCTGTCTAAGTACAGCCCCAATGTGCTCCAGCAACGCCGCTCATCGCCGCGCTTCATGGCCTACGACACCTCGCTGATTACAGCAACGGCAAACCGTCCTAAGGATCTCCTCCTCCAGGATAGTGCGCTGCGAGGCCATCTCATCGAGAGCGCCATCGGCGCATACCTGCTGGCCCGAGCCCCGAAAAGGGCTTTTCGGTTCAATGGTGGAGAGACGGGCAGGACGAAGTCGATTTCGTCTGTAACGATCAATCTAAGACGGTTGCCATTGAGGTGAAAAGCGGCACTACCAAGTCGCAAGGTGGCATGGCCACATTCCTCAAGCGATATCCCAACGCAATCAGGCTCGTAGTCGGGGGAAGCGCCGCGGGATCGGTTACCGTCGAGGATTTTCTCTCTGGGCGCTGCGACCTCATCTGGTAAAAAGCAAAGAAGCCCCCACAGGGGTTTCTTTGCTACATGAACAGCCGGAAGGCAGCCACGGCCACACCCAGGATCACGAGCACCACGCCGGTGGCCTGGTTGAGGACCTTGGCCGGGGGATGCGAAGCCACCGACTGGCCAGGTGTCCGCCGGCGCCATCGAGCTCGACCCGCCATCGGCCTCCTAGTTGCTCTCGACGAGCTCGCACACGAGCGAGCGGAGCAGGCTCAGCGGGTGGTCGGGAAACGCCGGGTCGTACTCCGGAAGCTCGGAGCGATTCATCAGGTACCCATCGGTGATGACGGGGTCATAGGGATCGCGCCGCCAATCGTCGGGAGACGCGCCCGTCATGGAGAAGACGGCGGCATCGCGCATGCCCGTCGCCCCGGCCTCATCGAAGAAGCCCTGGATGCAGAGGTCGTGCACCGTGCACTCGAGGTTGAGCGTGAGCGCGTACTGGGTGCCCGCGGGCTGCACGGCGGTCTTGACCACGCTGTAAATGACCCGTTTTCCCTTGGCGGTCGCGGAGGTGTTGACCTCGACGAGCCCCTGGTCTTGCGCGAGGGAGCAGTGGATGCCCTCGATCACCTCGTCGGGATCGTCATAGGGCATGGCCTGCTCGTGCGGGATGGGGAAGACCATGAGGAAGCACGTGGCGGACGGCACCTCCATGCCCAGAGGCAGGGATCCGGGAGGATCGTCGGGCATGGGCTGCATGGGCAGGTACCCCTCCGGGATCGAAAGCTTGGTTCCTGCGACGTCGATGATCCGGCTCATGGCGCTCCTTACTGCCGGGGCTCGTCAGCCTGATGCGCGAGGGCGATCTCGGCTGTTGGCAACAGTCTAATGCCGAGCCACTCGCGGGTGTCGGACGCCGTCTATTCTGCCACGGAGACTCCAAATGGGTAAAAATTGAGCCCCGGTGACTTGAATCAGAGGTCATCCCGGGGCCATCGATCGACAGCGTACCCGCCAGACTCAGGCAAAACCTATCCCACCGTGACGGGCTCTCCGGTAAAGGTGCTAATCATCAGCAAAACAAAGAACACCAGATAGTTGATGCTCAATAGGTAGGCGATGACGAGAAATATAATCCAGCCAACATTAGACTTGCCGTCGGCACGGCGCTGCTCGCGGCAGCGATAGAGCCAGATTGTCACGCCAATGGCCACAATTAGCAGCACGAGCGCCGCCGCAGCCACCCCAGCAAGCGCAAACATCACGCCAATGCTCACAACAACAACCGGAAGCAGCAACAAGCCACATCCGCACCCACCCGGACTATACACGGCAGTTGGCCGGCGTTGTTTGTTCATTGCCCTATTCCCCGTCCCCTCGTGATCTACATTGCGATAGCCCGCTGGACAGGAACGATCTTGTCGAGCTCCGGCTCGATTCTTCTTTTCTCGGCTTCAAGGTCAAATGCCATCTGAGCGCGAAGCCAATAGCCATCCGTCAGACCAAAGTAGCGGCAAAGACGAAGATCAGTATCAGCCGTCACACGGCGCTTGCCCAAAACAATCTGCCCGATGCGCTGAGCCGGAATCCCGGTCTCCTTTGCAAGACGATATTGGGAAATGCCCATGGGGACAAGAAACTCCTCCTTAAGAAGCTCCCCTGGAGTTACCGGCGGCAACAGGCCGCCTGCAGCCTCCTCATTTGTGGTAATCGACGATTTCAACATTCCAAGCCATCCCCAGTCTCCACTCAAAGCAAACCCGATAGCGCTCATTGACACGGATGCTATATTGGCCGGCGCGATCGCCCTTCAGCGCTTCAAGACGATTGCCCGGAGGGACGCGGAGGTCATCGAGAGAAACGCAGACCTGAAGCTGTCGAATCTTCCTCAAAGCAACACGCTCAAAGGGAACATACTTCTTGACCCGAATGCCCATAGCAAAGTGCTCGGTATCTCTGTCTTTATAGGATGCAATCATAGTATCGCCTTACGTTAATAACGTCAAACGTTTCTATAGACTTACACCTATATTATAGCGTACATTTGTTCGTATTTTCTGAGTAAATGACGCAGAGACCTAATCGAGCGTAAGTAATCGTTTGTAGACGTCGAGGCCTTTGAGCAGGATTTCCTCGTCAAAGAGCATGGTATCGGTGTGTAGGGCGCTTGTCGCGTAAGTGGGGCAGCCTTCGGCATCACTTGGGTTGTCCTGCCCGGCCGGCACGCCCGTGCCCAGCAAGAAAAACACCCCCGGCAGATGACGCTGATAGAAGGCGAAATCCTCGGCAATCAGCAACGGCTCGTCAACGAGCTGCAACTCGGGCAGGGCGGGTGCGATGCGGGCAAACAGGTCGGGGTCGTTGTCGACCGGCGGGTACCCTTCAGCAAAGTCCAGATCATACGTGCAGCCCGTCTCGGCACAGGCATCGTCCAGCACGCGGCGTACGCCCTCGCGCGCACGGTCGAACATATCGTCCGTAAACACACGCAGGCTGCCGGCGACATGCGCCTCCCCCGCCACCGCATTGCAAACCGTACCGGCCTGCAGCAAGCCGAACTTACCGATGCAGGGCTCGTTGGCGCCCATCTCGTCCATCAGCTCGCGCTCGGCCACCAAAAACTTCGCTGCCGCCAAGGCCGCATCGTGTGACTCCTCGACCGGCACGCCGTAGGTCTTGGCGATATGGATGCTCGCTCCGTGGATGTGGATATGCGTCTCGCTCGAGCGCGCCAACAGTGGGCCAGGACAGCTCGCCAGCGTAGCAGCGGGCAGGTCGGGCCAAACATGAAATCCGAAGATGCGGTCGACACCATAGCGCTCGAACACGCCGCTTTCGCACACCGTCTTTGCACCACCGGTCGTTTCTTCGGCAGGCTGAAACACAAAGAGCACGTTGCGCTTAAGCGCACCCGGCTGCTCGCGAATCGTACGGTCCACATAGGTTGCGGCGGCAAGTGCCATAGCCATATGCCCATCGTGGCCACAGGCATGCATCTTGCCGGGATGCGTCGAGACGAAAGCCGCGCCCGTCGCCTCCTCGATGGGCAGCGCGTCCATATCGGCACGAATCGCCGTAGCATGCGAGGCGCCCACGCCAGCATCGAAAAACGCACAGACACAACTCGGGCACGGATGGACTACCTCGCAAGCGAGCGGCGCCAGTACGTCCTCGATATAGGCAATGGTTTGCGGAAGATCGAAATCGAGCTCCGGAATGCGATGGAGATCGCGACGATAGCGACGGAGTTCTTGGAGCTCGGTCATAGAGGGTCCCTTCGTGGAGCGCATCAGTTGCCATCTATTGTGACGCAGGATTGTTGTGTGCATGTTTCTAGCAAAACGTTGCATTTTTTAAACGTTATATACGAATACTCTTGTTTGGTAAAGTGCTTCGTGGTAGGGTCGTACCACTTGATAGAGGCGCGGGCACGATGAACCGCGGGCGAGTCGGCAGACTTTGACCCCGTGGGGAGGCGAAACCCGCCGAACTGGGCTTTTCGGGCACGAACAGGCTGGTGGGCCTGCGGGAAACACCCGCAGGACTGTCTGCAGCAATGCGGGAGCGCTATCCGGACATTGGGTCCACGCTATGTGGATTCGGTGCGCAGGTGGCGCCGTCTGGATAGCGAGGTTTACGGGACATGGCATTGACCCCCAACGAGGCATACGCGGCCAAGCAGCCGTTTGTGGACAAGGAAACGCTCGAGCATATCGTCGAGCAGTTTCCCACGCCGTTTCATCTATACGACGAGGCGGGCATCCGCCGCAACATGCAGGAAGTGCGCGACGCCTTTGCATGGAACCCGGGCTTTAAGGAGTACTTTGCCGTCAAGGCCAATCCCAACCCGGCGCTCATCTCCATTCTCAACGAATACGGCTGCGGCTGCGATTGCTCGAGCTATACCGAGCTTATGATCGCCCGCTCGCTGGGCATCACGGGACACGACATCATGTTCTCATCCAACGACACGCCGGCGGCGGACTTTGAGCTCGCCGACAAGCTGGGTGCCATCGTCAACTTTGACGACATCAGCCACATCGAGTTCTTCGAGCGCGTCGCAGGCCCCATTCCCAAGACGGTCAGCTGCCGTTTTAATCCGGGCGGCCTGTTCCAGCTCTCCAATGGCATCATGGATAACCCCGGCGACTCCAAATACGGCATGACCACCGAGCAGCTCTTCGAGGCCTTCCGCACGCTCAAGGCCAAGGGCGCCGAGGACTTTGGTATCCACGCCTTCCTTGCCAGCAACACCGTCACCAACGACTACTACCCCAAGCTTGCGCGCATCCTCTTTGAGCTTGCCGTGCGCCTGGAGCGCGAGACCGGCGCACACGTCGCCTTCATCAATCTATCCGGCGGCGTCGGCATCCCCTACCTGCCCGAGCAGCAGGTCAACGACATTCACGCCATCGGCGAGGGAGTGCACGCGGCATACGACGAGATTCTGGTTCCCGCCGGCATGGACGATGTGGCCATCTGCACCGAGATGGGCCGCTTTATGATGGGCCCCTACGGCTGCCTGGTCACCAAGGCCATCCACGAAAAGCAGATCTACAAGGACTATATCGGTGTCGACGCAAGCGCCGTCGACCTGATCCGCCCTGCCATGTATGGCGCCTACCACCACATTACGGTGATGGGCCAGCCGGGTGGCGCCGACAAGACCGCGGCGTCTGTTACAAACACGTACGACATTACGGGCAATCTGTGCGAGAACAACGACAAGTTCGCCATCGACCGCGAGCTACCGCAGATCGACATGGGTGATGTGCTCGTGATCCACGATACCGGAGCGCATGGCTACTCCATGGGCTACAACTACAACGGCCGCCTGCGCTCCGCCGAGGTGCTGCTGCGCCCCGACGGCTCGGCCGACCTTATCCGCCGCGCCGAGCGCCCGGGCGATTATTTTGCCACGCTCGACGTGCTGCCGTGCGGCCGTGAGCTGCTGGCCAAATCGCGTGCCGAAAGCGCTCGTCGTCGCGCTCAGGACGAGCGCCTGGCCGTCGCCGCCCAATGGAACAAACGCATCCAGATCGCGGAAGCGAAGGAGAAGAACATGGATATCCGCAACCTCGAGGGCTCAATCGTCGCCCTTGTCACGCCGTTTAAAAAGGACGGCAGCGTCGACTTTGACGCACTCGAGCGCCTTATCGATTTCCACTTACAAAATGGCACCGACGCCATCCTCACCCTGGGCACCACCGGCGAGAGCGCCACGATGACCGACGACGAGGACAACTCCGTTGTCGCCGCCGTGGTCAAGCATGTTGCAGGACGCGTCCCCGTCATCGCCGGCTCGGGCTCCAACTCCACGCAAACTATGCTCACCAAGTCGCTCACCTACCAAGGCTTGGGAGCCGATGGCCTGCTGCTCATTACCCCCTACTACAACAAGTCCAACGAAGAGGGTATCTATCAGCACTTTAAGACCGTCGCCGATGCCGTGGACATCCCCTGCATCCTGTACAACATCCCTGGTCGTTGCGGCTGCGGTATCAGCGAGCACAACGTAGAGCGCCTGGCCGCACATCCCAACATCATGGGCATTAAGGAAGCGTCGGGCAACGTCGCCTACGCGGCCAAGATCGCCCACCTGCTGTCCGACGACTTCCGCATGTACTCGGGCGAGGACGCACTTACCGTGCCGCTCATGAGCCTGGGCGCCTCGGGCACCATCAGCGTGTGGGCCGATGTTCAGCCGCAGCTCGTACACGACATGTGCCGCGCCTATCTGGACGGCGACGTGGAGCGCGCCCGTGATATCCAGATTGCCGGTCAGCCGCTCATCAACGCCCTCTTTAGCGAGGTCAACCCCATCCCCGTTAAGGAAGCGCTCGCTCAGATGGGTATGATCGAGGCAAACTACCGCATGCCGCTGTGCCCCATGGCAGACGACACGCGCGCTGCACTTACCGATGCTCTGAAGGGAGCTGGTCTGCTTGATTAAGACCGTCATTATGGGAACGGGCCGTATGGGCTCGCTCATCCGCACTACCGCCGAGGGCGTTATCGACGCCGCCGGAGAGCCCGTTTTCGACATCGTCGCCCAGATCGGTTTTGATCTGTCCGAGCTCGAGAGCGCACCGGCCGCCGACGTCATCATCGACTTCTCGAACGTCGTGACCTTCGATGCCGTCGTCGCCTATGTCGAGCGCACGGGCGCGGCGCTGGTCTCGGGCACCACAGGCTATACGCCCGAGCAGATGGATCGCCTGCGCGAGCTGGGTCAGAACGCCCGTGTCATGCACTCCGGCAATTACTCCATCGGTATCGCAGCCCTGCGTCATCTGGTAGCACAGGCCACACGCGAGCTGCCCGGCTTTGACTGCGAGATTGTCGAGACGCACCACAACCAAAAGGTCGACGCCCCCAGCGGCACTGCCAAGCTACTGCTCGACGCCGTCGTCGAAGCCGAGCCCGAGGCAGGCTACCACCCCGTCTATGGCCGCGAGGGCATGTGCGGAGCACGCGATCCCAAGGAAATCGGTATGCACTCGCTGCGCGGCGGCACCGTCGCCGGCGTGCACGAGGTGAGCTTCTTTGGCCAGGACGAGGAGGTCACGCTCACCCACCGCGCCACGAGCCGTCAGATCTTTGTCAACGGCGCCTTGGCAGCCGCGCAGAAGCTCGTCACCCGCGAACCCGGCTTCTATACGTTCGACAAGGTCATGTTTGCCTAACCAGGTATCAACCGAATCCACCCAAAGGAGAGATAGCAAATGAGCAACGCAGCCGAGATGGATGCACAGGAGATTATCAACTACATCGCCACCGCGCCCAAAAAGACGCCCGTCAAGCTGTACGTGCGCGAGAAGCCGGGCATGAAGGTTGCCTGGGGCGACGCACATGTCTACGGCGGCCGTCGCGGCAAGACCGTCTTTGGCGACTGGGACGAGCTCAAGACCATCCTGGACGCCAATGCCGATTCCATCGATTACTACGACGTTGAAAACGATTGCCGCAACTCCGCCGTGCCCATGCTCGACCTTAAGGGCATCAACGCCCGCATCGAGCCGGGCGCGATCATCCGCGACCGCGTCGAGATTGGCGACCGTGCCGTCATCATGATGGGCGCCATCATCAACATCGGCTCCGTTATCGGCGAGGGTTCCATGATCGATATGGGCGCCGTGCTGGGCGGTCGCGCCACCGTGGGCAAGAACTGCCACATCGGCGCCGGCACCGTGCTGGCAGGCGTTGTGGAGCCCGCCAGCGCCACGCCCGTCATCATCGAGGACGATGTCATGATCGGCGCAAACGCCGTGGTCCTGGAAGGCGTGCACGTGGGCAAGGGTGCTGTAGTTGCCGCCGGCGCCGTGTGCGTCGAGGACGTCCCCGCCGGCGCCGTCGTGGCCGGTGTCCCCGCCCGCGCCATCAAGATGCGCGACGAGAAGACCGACAGCAAGACCGGCCTGGAAGAGGGCCTGCGCCAGCTGTAGAAGTTACGCGGTTTTGCCAAACCGCGTAACGGCTCGACGCTGCAAACGCCCCTAAGCGGCAATCTGACGTTCAATCGTCGGTCGCGTACCCAAAGTACGCTTCCCTCCTCTTTCACGTCACCTTGCTCGCTTAGGGGCGTTTTCGCTGACGTGAGCTCAACCTGCGGCGCAATGTCAGCCACCAAGCCGAAAACAAAAAAGGCCGAAGTCCCAAAAGGCTTCGGCCTTTGTTTTTTGCAACGTCCAAGAGCAGTTTATCGATTCTCAATACTTCCGATGTTCTTGAGCTCGATGGAGATGAGGCCGTTGGGCTCGTTGACAAACTCGATGTACTCAGAGTTCGAACCCATCTCGGCCGGGAAGCTGATCTCGATGCCCGTGTCGGTACGGATCTTGTGGTTGCGCACCGCCGCGCGTTCGACCTGCTTGCGCTCCACGGGCACACGCTCAGGCACCTTCTCCTCAGTCAGTGCCGCGCGCACGCTCTCCTTGATAACCGGCTCGTCCTCAAAGACCTCATCGACGATATCCCAAGGGGGCAGTTCCTCGTCATCCTCAACTTTCTCGGCAACAGCAGCCTTAACCTTGGCGAGTGCTACAGCCGTGTTGGCACCGTGCTCCTCGGCGACTTCCTCGACCACACGCGTCACGGTGTCGATGACCTCCTTGCCCGATACCCCCGTGTCGCACTGCAGCAGGCCATCGGGAATGAGCATGCGATCCTCGCCGGCAATCTTGCGCTTCTTATCCACATAGCCGATCTCCATGGTGCTTGCACGCACGATTGCATAGCTCGGCACCTTTTGCGAGGGATTCGGCAGAATGGCGTAGTGGCGCGCAATGTCGTTGCGCACCTCGCCCTCTTCGCGACCCACCTCGTGCATAAAAGCCTGCTTGGAGCCCAGCAGCATCACGGCAAACCAGCGGGCATCCTCATCGTCATCAAAGTCCGCCACAAGCACGTCAGTGGACTCGGCTTTCTCGGCCTTGGTAAGTTCGGAAGAGATGAACTCCGCAATCTGCTGAGACAGATCCACGAACTCACGCTCACCAAAGAAATAGCCCTTGAGCTCGCCGCCGAATGCGGAGTTCTCGGCAAACGTGGCACGCTTGTTATCAGCCGAGGTACGAGCGCGCCGCAGGTGCGTGGTTACGAAATTACGCACGGTGCGGCTCTCGATATCGAGCTCGCGCTGGCTCATAACGTTGACGGCAGAGTCAAAGTCCAGGATATGCAGAATCGCGTGATTGATTTTCATATACGGCATTCCGTTCTAGATCGATTTCAGCACGAATCAGTATAGCGGTCGTGCCCGCCCCAATGCACCAACATGCCCCTTTGCACCAGCGTTAGCGCAGGAGCTCGGACTGCCACGCCTCGAGCTGCTCTGCCAGGCTCTTGCCGGCAGCAGGAACGTTGAGCTCGGAACGCTTGGGCAGCAGGGCGCATTTAAGAATTGCGACGACGGTCTGCGAGATGAAACGGCGCGTATCTTTGTCGAAGCTCTGAGCAGCCTGGAGCATCACCGGCAGGCTCTCGCGCAAATTCCCTGCGATATCTGCGAACCGTTCGGCCCCTGTGGCTTCAAACACGGAGAACAACGCATCTACAAAGCGCTCGCGCTCGGCAGGCCCCACTGCAAGCAGCATCTCGCGAATAGAGCTATCGACGTATCGAGCGCCGGCAGACAGACGCTCGCAATACACAAAGTCGTAGTCGTCAACGACCCAGCTAAAGGGATTGTGCTGCAGCAGACTGAATTCGGTGCTCTCGACAATGGCGTAATCTTCCTGTGTCTCGAACATCATGCCGAAGATCGACGACCGAGGTAGCGTCTTGTCGATTCGACCGGATAGATCGGCGAAGGCGTTGCCGCTCAGAAACTCCTCGACGAAGCCCGGACCATCATGGGAATACGCCCGTTCGATTCGCTCACGGGCGACATCGGGGCACATCGCCGCACCGTACACCGCAAGGTTTCCACCCTTGGAATGACCTCCGCACAAAAGCGGCCCGTCAATCGCATCCGCCGCCTCGTCTACATAACGCGCCGCGGATTCCTGGGCCGGCACAGGACACCGGAACGCCATGTTAAAGTCCTCTTTCCAGCCCACAATCGTGCTGTCGGTCCCCCGGAAGGCAAGATAGCTAAACCCCGCCGGAAATCGGAACGTCATGGCCGCAAACTGCTCCGTTGTCTCGGCATCACTCACGCTACGATAGCCGCAAACACGAACGCCACGGTAGCGAGGGCTTGCTGCCACAGCCTCCAACAGGGCACGACTCCCCTCCGGATCCCACAGGTCGCCAATCATGTCTTGGTAGCACTCGGCGCGCAGCAGCTCGCGTACGTCTAGGCCCTGCCAGTTCGTCAGCTCCGCCATATCACCCGGCAAACGCAAATAGGACAACCACGCAAAGACCAGGCTATCCACCGCGCAGAACGGCCGTTCCTCAAACGGATCAAACGCTGTCTGGGCATAGGTCAAAAAATTAGGCGAATCCGACATGGCCCTCCCATCAACTATGGTGCATTGGGGTGGTGCAAAGTAACCTGACCCCCCCTCGCACTAAAAAGGCGCCCGGACCGTGTGGCCCGGACGCCTTTCATTGTAGCTTTTCGCTCTAGCGAGCTTGATTTAGCAGGAGAAGTCGACGCTGTCGATGATGTCCTTGAGAGCCTTGGCGGAGGCGGTGAGCTCATGCTGCTCGTCATCGTTCAGCGGCACGGGGACGCGGCAGACGACGCCGTCGCGGCCAACGACCGTCGGCATGGAGATGGCCAGATCGGACAGGCCATACTCGCCCACCATGAGCGAGGAAACGGGCAGAACGGTCTGCTCATCACGCATGACGGCAGTGCAGATGCGCTTGACGGCCATGGCAACGCCATAGTAGGTAGCGTGCTTCTTCTCGATGATGGTGTAGGCGGAGTTCTTGACGTCCTCGGCGATGCGCTTCTCGGCGGCCTCGTGCTCCAGATGACCGTGAAGCTCGCAGAAGGTGTTCAGCGGCACGCCGGCAACCTGAGCGCTGGACCAAGCGACAAACTCGGAGTCGCCGTGCTCACCCATGACATAGGCCTGGACATCGCGCGGGTCAACCTCGACGTGGGCACCAAGCATCTGCTGCAGACGGCCGGTGTCGAGCACGGTACCGGAGCCGATGACATGGCCCTCGGGCAGACCGGACATCTTGATGGCGGCATAGGTCAGAACATCGACCGGGTTGGAGACGATGAGCAGAATGCCGTCGAAGCCAGACTTCTTAATCTCGGGAATGATGGACTTAAAGATGTTGACGTTCTTGTTGACCAGGTCCAGGCGGGTCTCACCGGGCTTCTGCGCAGCGCCAGCGGTGACGACGATCATGGCGGCGTCGGCGACATCGGAATAATCGCCGGCGTAGATCTTCATCGGCTCGGCAAACGTCATGCCGTGCGCGATATCCAGAGCCTCACCCTCGGCGCGGTTCTTATCCACGTCAATGAGGACCATCTCGGAGAACAGACCACTCTGCATCAGCGCGAACGCCGAAGACGAACCGACGAAACCGCAGCCGACAATAGCGACCTTCTTCTCGTTAACCATTAGATACTCCCATCTCTCTCCACAAACAAGCCGCCCGGGAACGACCCGAGCGGCTTGCCGTAATCCCAATACATCCAATCGGGACTTTGATTATGCTCCTATTCGCAGCCAAAAATCGACCGTTTACCGAAATTGTTTGCAGGATTCGTAAAATAACTGCACGAAATCGGTTTCGAGCTATTGACGAGCCGAAATAACCTTCTAATACAGGCCCGCCTCGCGAATGGCCTCGACAGCCAAAGCAATCTGATCGGGCGGCAGGACCAGCGCCATGCGCACGTGCCCCTCGCCCGAAGGACCAAAGCTCGCACCCGGCGTCACCACAACGCCGGCCTTCTCCATGAGCTCCTCGCAAAACGCCATGGAATCGGTGCGACCACCGGGAAGCTTGGCCCACACAAACATAGAGCCATGCGCGTTGGGGCGCTCCCAGCCCAGACCCTCAAGACCGTCGCACAGGGCATCGCGGCGCTCCTGGTACTTCAGACGCTGCGCCTCGACCTCATCGCGCGGGCCATTAAGGCACGCGATGGCGGCCTTCTGGATCGGGAAGAACATACCAAAGTCGATCTGGCTGCGCAGCTTGGCAAAGGCAGAGACCACGTCCTCTCGGCCGACCAAAAAGCCGATGCGCGCACCGGTGACGTTAAACGACTTGGAGAGCGAGAAAAACTCAACGCCCACCTCGAGCGCGCCGGGATACTGTAAGAAGCTGCCGCCCGGCTCGCCGTCGAACACAATGTCCGAGTATGCGTTGTCGTGAACGATCAACAGGTCGTGCTCGCGGGCGAAAGCGATGATCTCCTCGTAGATCTCGGGCGTGCCCACCGAGCCCACCGGATTGGCGGGCAGTGACACGATCATGTACTTGGCACGGTCGGCCACCTCGGGGTCGATGCCCGCCACATAGGGCAAGTAATTGTGCTCGGCAACCAGCGGATAGTACTCGAGCTTGGCATCGGCGATCTTGGCGCCCGCCTCAAAGACCGGGTAGCACGGATCGGGAACCAAAATAGTGTCACCCGGATCGAGCAGAGCCAGGCCCAAATGGCCCACGCCCTCCTGCGTGCCGTTGCACGACTGCACCATGGACGGCGTAATGCCCGAAACGCCAAAGCGACGCTCATAGTAATCGCACACGGCTTGCTTGAGTTCGGGCAGGTCGCGCAGGGCATACTTCCACATCTCGGGATCTTGGGCTGCTTGCGTGAGTGCCTCGACCACGTGGTCGTACGGCTTAAAGTCGGGCGTGCCCACGCTCATGTTATAAATGGTCTTGCCCTGGGCCTTCAGCGCGAGCAGTTTGTTGTTGAGCGAGGCGAAAACCTCCGCGCCAAAGCGGTCGAGACGCTGCGATGCCTGCATGGTGCCACCTTTCGATATAAAAAACGCGGCGCTCCGACAAGAGCGCCGCGCGATACGGGCCATCAGATTGCAAAAGTGTAACGCTTGCAACCCCCGTATTGGTTCAATTTAGCCAACCTTAGTCAATTGCATTGAGCGCGTCGATCTGTGCGAGCCACAGACGTGAGCTGGCGTCACTCGGCATACGCCAATCGCCACGCGGGCTGAGCGTCACCGAGCCCACCTTGGGACCATCGGGCAGGCAGCTGCGCTTAAACTGCTGGGCAAAGAAGCGACGATAGAACGTACGCAGCCACGTGTGGACGGTCTTGGCGTCGTAGACACCCTCGAAACTCTTGAGCGCCATGCGGTAGATCTTGCCCGGCTCAAAGCCAAAACGCAGCAGGTAGTAGAGGAAGTAGTCGTGCAACTCGTACGGGCCCACCAAATCCTCAGTCTTCTGCGCAATCTCGCCGTCGCCCGTGGGCGGCAGAAGCTCGGGGGACACCGGCGTATCGAGGATATCGAGCAAGACCTCGGCAATACGCCCGCCAAAGACATCAGCCGCATAGCGCACCAGATGGCGCACAAGCGTCTTGGGCACGCTCGCGTTGACGGCGTACATGCTCATGTGGTCGCCGTTATAGGTAGCCCAGCCGAGCGCCAGCTCCGACAGGTCGCCCGTGCCGATGACAAAACCGCCAGCCTGGTTGGCCAGATCCATCAGAATCTGCGTGCGCTCGCGGGCCTGACTGTTCTCGTAAGTCACGTCCTGCACGGCCGGATCGTGCTCGATGTCCTTAAAATGCTGCTCCACGGCTGCATGGATCGAGACTTCGCGGAAGCTCACGCCTAGGTCGCGAGCGAGCGACTCGGCATTCGACTTAGTGCGATGCGTCGTGCCAAAGCCGGGCATGGAAACCGCCGTAATACCCGTGCGCGGCAGCCCCAGCGCATCGAAGGCACGCACGGTCACAAGCAGTGCCAGCGTGGAGTCCAGGCCGCCTGAAAGGCCGATGACAGCCGCCTTGGTGCCCGTATGGGCAAGGCGGGTCTTGAGGCCCGCGGTCTGCAGGTCGAGGATGGTCTCGCAGCGCTCAGCCAGGTCACCATGGTCGGCAGGCACGAAGGGCGCGCGGGGGAAGACACGGTCGATGCCGAGCGCATCGCGCAAGACAGGCTCTTCGGCCAACACGCCCTCAAACGAAAATTCAATGGTCGTGGCCTCCGGCGCATCGTCCGCGCGCGTCCACGCCGTCGAGCGACGGCGCTCGGCAACCAGACGGTCAAGGTCAACGTCGGCGATGGCCATATCGCAGGTAAGCAGTTTAGTCGCGGCGAGCTTGGAGCCGTTTTCGTAGACGAGGTTCTCCCCCGCAAAGACCATGTCGGTCGTGGACTCGCCCTCACTCGCGTCCGCGTAGGCATAAGCGCAGTACAGGCGCGCGCTTTGGTTAGAGATAAGGCTGCGGCGGTAATCTGCCTTACCGATGATTTCGTCAGAGGCCGACGGATTGAGAATCACCGTCGCACCGGCAAGCGCCATCTCGGTCGAAGGGGGCGCCGGCACCCACAGGTCCTCACAGACCTCAACGCCCAGCACCAGGTCCTCGGCGCCCTCATCACAGCAACGGTAGACAAGCCCCGAACCCAGCGGGACCGGACCCTGACCGGCAAATTCAAACCACACGGGATCCGCAGGCGCTGGAGCAAACCAACGGCGCTCATAGAACTCGCCATAGTTGGGCAGATACTTCTTGGCCGTGAGGCCCAAAAGCTCGCCCGCGCAGCACACGGCGGCGCAGTTGAAGATATTCTCGGCAACTGCAACGGGAAGGCCGATGGTAAAGACAATCGGCAGCTCGCGGGTTTCATCGAGAATATGTGCCAGTGCGGTCTCGCAGGCATGCAGTAATGTGCGGTTATGGAACAGATCAGCTGCGGTATATCCGGTCAGGTTAAGCTCGGGCAGCACCAACGCACGAACGCCACGCTCGGCAGCATCGCGAACAGCCGCCAGCGCAACCTCGGCATTGCCCTCGACATCGGCAACGCGAATCTGCGGCGACGCCGCCGCCACACGCAAAAAGCCATCAGACTGAGAAAGGTGAAGATTCATAAGAATGCTCCCGTGCGTAGACGCCATTCACAACAATTAGCAAGCCCTATTGTAGTTCAACCGCCGGGTGTAACCGCATCCCACCAACTTGGTGAGCTATTGATGAGTTGATGGTATCTGTTAAATGTCACGTACGATTCACATCTGGTGGGTACCCTGATGGCTACATGAAACGAAGCAGATTTACACCGGGAGGACCCCGTATGACAACCAAGTACACCGACGCGCCGCGCACGCGCGTCATGACGCCGGCATCGCTCAACAACGGCGTGCACGAGAACCATTCCATCGGACAGACCATGGCCATCGCGCCCAAAAAGGGCCTGTTTGACGACATTTCCATTCCCCAGATCATCGCCGGCGCCGCAGCTGCCGCCACGAGCGTTGCACTTGCCTCCAAGATCGGTATCGCGGGTTCAGTAATTGGCGCCGCCGTGAGCTCGGTCATCACCGTTGTGTCCTCGCAGGTCTACCGCCACTTTATCTCTGCCAGCGCCAAAGCCCTCAAAGGTACGCACGCCGACGTCGACTACCCCGCCGGCGCCTATAAGCCCGTTGAGTTTGATGCCGAGGAGCACCTAGGTGGCGCCGCGACCACGCAGGAGATGCGCCAGGTTGCGGGACGCGCGACCACGGCGCGTGTCGCCCCCAACAGCCTGCGCGCCAAGGCGGCGGCAGAGCGCAGCCAGACGCAAAAGAAGGTCATCATCTTCTCGATCGCCATCGCCATCGTCGCGGTCATCGCCTGCGCCGGCGCCATCCTTATCACCACCGCCGGTGAGGGTCTGGGCGAGCGCCCCGAGCCAATCCTTTCGTCGCGCACGACCGAGAGCGATGCAAATGACAACACCCGGTCTCAAGATCAGCAGACGCAAACGGACGACACGCAAGACAGTTCCACCTCTGCCAATTCGTCCTCGAACACCCAAGACCAATCGCAGGGCACCGATTCCTCTACGGCCAACAGTGGCACGCCATCCGGCACGACCGACTCAAGCCAAACGACTGACGGTTCGCAGCCAAGCACGGGCGGCCAGACGAGCGACACCGCTTCGGGAACGGGCACAGCAGACAGCAGCAACGCCAACAGCTCGAACAGCTCGAGCGGAACCGCGTCCGGCACGGCATCTGACAACTCGAGCCAAGGCACGGCATCGGGCAACTAGGCGCTGCATCCCCAGATAGGCAACCTGTACAACGGGCGCGAATCGATAGCGGTTCGCGCCCGTTTGCCTTGGGTGCCGCCATGGCAAACGCTATGCGATGGTAAGATACTTTACGTGTGTAAAGAGGAGATTTGCCATGAGCAAGACAATAGTTAGGCCCACGCTATCGCTGGGCAACCACATCTATCTGTATCGCCTGCTGCGCGATGCGATTGGATGCGGCAAGCAAACGTTTATGACGCAGGTCGAAGAGGCGCTCGCCGCGGGCGACATGGCCGCTTATGACCTGGGCTTCGAGTCAACGCGCGAGCTGCTCGAGGAGCTCGACGACTGCATTAAGTTGACTGTCTTTAAGGGCGGTCGCCTGTATGCCACCGTCATCGCCAACGATGCCTGGGATGCCGCCCTTGCCAAGGGCGAGGACAAGCCCAAGGCAGCCAAGGGAGCCAAGCAGTCCTACAAAAAGAAAAAGCGCGGCGAGAAGGACCTCAAGGCCGTGCGCCCCAAGCACGTTAAGCGTCCCGAGCCTGAAGCCATGGTTGAAGCCGTGCCAGAATCCGAGCCCGAGGCAGAGATTGAAGTCGCTATTGAGGTAACGGCAGAAGCCGAAACCGAAATCGCCGCCACGACCGATCCCAAAGTCATATCCGAGCAGGAAGCCACTGCGGAGCTCAACGAGACTCCCAAGTCGACAACCGAAGAAGTCGCTAACCAACCCGAGACGCCTTCGTTCCAAAACAGTGATGTCTTTGGTGACAAGACCGAGGACGATCAGTCCGACGAGCCCGCCGATCAAGGCGCTACCGAGTCGGCGCCGGAGCCCGAGGCACCGCAGCCCGCCATCTCGCTCACGGTCGTCTATGACCCCGAGAACGCAAACGCCGGCATCACCACCATGGCATCCACGCCCATCGAGGCAAAGTCGAGCGTCGAGAATCAGAGCGCTCCGCAAGTCGAGTTCGACACCGCGACCGCAGACGCACCTGCCATCGTCGAACCCGCAGATTCCGCGGCGATGCCGAAAGCGGACACCGAATCAGTACTCGGTGCCGAACCCGCGCCCGTCATCGAGGTGACGCCCGTCAATGAGCAGGCCTTCGCACCGACGATGGTACCGGCCCCCGCACCCGTAGCGCCCGCCATCCCCGAGGACTTCCCCGTCGATTTCGCAACCGAGGTCTTCTGCCCCGGCCCGCTTCTGCACCAGCTGTCAACCTATCTCCCCTACGGCGCCGACACGCTCGGCATCGTCGGCGAGTACTACTGGATCGCCCGCGAGCGCGGTACCATCGAGGCCGCGCGAAACCGCGCAAGCTTCCCTCTGCGCTACACGCAAGCCGGCGAGCGCCACGAAGTCACCGTGCGCATCCGCCGCAACACCACCGGCGGTCTCGGAGCCGCCTGGACCATCGATAAAGTCGAGGCTTCTACCAAGTAACAAAAAGGGACGATAACCCTCAAGGTTATCGTCCCTTTCTCGTTAGGTCACCTGAGCTCGACTAGTCGCGCGTCAGCTTGCGGTGAATACGATGCGGCTGGGCTGCATCCTCGCCCAGGCGCTCGATGCGGTTGGCCTGATAGGCCTCGAAGTTGCCCTCGAACCAATACCAGTTGCCCGGATTCTCGTCGGTGCCCTCCCACGCCAGAATGTGCGTGGCGACGCGGTCCAGGAACATACGGTCGTGGCTAATGACCACCGAGCAGCCCGGGAACTCGAGCAGCGCCGCTTCGAGCGAGGACAGCGTCTCGACGTCGAGGTCGTTCGTGGGCTCGTCGAGGAGCAGCAGGTTGCCGCCCTGCTTGAGCGTGAGTGCCAAGTTCAGACGGTTGCGCTCGCCACCGGATAGTACGCCAGCGCGCTTCTGCTGGTCCTGGCCCTTAAAGCCAAAGCTCGCCACATAAGCGCGGCTCGGAACCTCAGTCTCGCCGACCATCATGTGGTCCAGGCCATCCGAGACGACCTCCCACAGGTTCTTATCGGGGTCGATGCCGGAACGGTTCTGGTCGACGTAAGAAATCTTGACGGTCTCGCCCACCTCGAGCTCGCCCGAAGTCAGCGGCTCCAGACCCACAATCGTCTTGAACAGCGTGGTCTTACCGACGCCGTTGGGGCCGATGACGCCCACGATGCCGTTGCGCGGCAGGGTGAACGAAAGGTCGTCGATAAGCACGCGGCCATCGAACTCTTTGTGCAGGTGATGGGCCTCGAGCACCTTGTTGCCCAAACGCGGGCCCACAGGAATGCGAATGTCGGTCCAGTCGAGCTTCTGGCTTGCGCGGGCCTCGGCCTCCATCTCCTCGTAGCGAGCCAGACGGGCCTTGTTCTTGGCCTGGCGAGCCTTGGGCGAGCTGCGTACCCACTCGAGCTCGGCCTCCATGCGCTTGGCGAGCTTGGCATCGCGGTTGCCCTGTGCCTCGATACGCGCAGCCTTGGTCTCCAGATACGTGGAGTAGTTGCCCTTGTAGGGATAGAGGTGACCGCGGTCGACCTCGCAGATCCACTCGGCAACGTTATCCAGGAAGTAGCGATCGTGCGTGACAGCCAGAACGGCGCCCTGGTAGTTATGCAGGAAATGCTCGAGCCACAGGATCGACTCGGCGTCCAGGTGGTTCGTGGGCTCGTCGAGCAGCAGCAGGTCGGGAGCCTCGAGCAGCAGCTTGCACAGGGCCACGCGGCGGCGCTCGCCGCCGGAAAGCACGTTGACCGGCATGTCGGAATCGGGCAGCTGCAGGGCGTCCATGGCCTGGCCGAGCTTGGAATCGATATCCCAGCCATCGGCGGCGTCAATCTCGTCCTGGAGCTTGCCCATCTCGGCCATGAGGGCGTCCATGTCGCAATCCGGGTCGCACATCTCCTCGCCGATCTTATTGAAGCGATCGACCTTGGCGATCATGTCGCCAAATGCCATGCGCACGTTCTCGATGACGGTCTTGTCGTCGTCGAGCGGCGGCTCCTGCTGCAGAATACCCACGGTGTAGCCGGGGGTGAGCCTGGCATCGCCGTTGGAGACCTCCTCGATGCCGGCCATGATCTTGAGCAGGGTCGACTTGCCCATACCGTTGGGGCCCACGACGCCGATCTTGGCACCGGGGTAGAAGCTCAGGGTCACGTCGTCAAGGATCACCTTGTCGCCATGGGCCTTGCGAGCCTGATACATCTGGTAGATAAACTCTGCCATTTGCCTATTTTATCCTTTCTACCTGCTGTTTCTCTATTCTTGATTCGCTTTAGTGGAAACGAAATGAGGAAACCAGCTCTGAAACTTAACGAAAAAAGGGGCATGGTTGCCCATACCCCCTAATACTACCTGGGAAAAGTCCCCCGGAACATACTATGAACTGCGTACGCTAGTTTTCCGCAACCTTAACGAGCGGCTCGCTGCGATTTGCGCCACAGCAGATACGAGTAGACGTAGACGGCTCCGACCGAACCAAACGCCAGAACCGCAATCACTGCGGCGACGACTTCACTCGAAAGCACGCTGCCCGCCACGCCCATCACAATCAGGCCAACACCCAGCACCATAAAGCAGGCACCGCCAAAGCGCTGCGTACGGCGCCAGTTCTCGGGATCGGCAAGTGCCCAGGGCGTCTTGATACCGAGCGTATAGTTCTGCTTCACACGCGGCAAGTAGTTGCCTACGCCGATGAACAGCAAACCGACAACACCGGAAATCAGCACGTTAACCGAACCGACCGCCGGCACCACGCCCCAGACCGTAAGCTCTCCCAGCCAGCTTATGGCGCACATGAACAAGGTGAAGGCGATTACGAAGCCCTGGTAGAACTTGCCCGAGGTTCGATATGCCTCACCTTTGGGGTCGATGCGCGGCACCACGCAGAACATTGCGAGAAGCGCCAGAGGCAGCACGCCGAGCGCGGAGGCCATCCAGCTAGGACCCCAACCGTCGACGGCGCCGTTCGCGCCCCAGTGCGTGGAAATCTGCGCAGGCAAGCTCGGCATCACCATGAGGTGCGCTACGACATTGGCGACGCACAGAGCGACCAGCGCAATCCACACGCGCGACGATACCCCTGTGGGGTGAATGCCCTTGTTTTCGTTATTCATCCTTATCACCTTCATTGTTTGTAAAACCCATAAACCAGCCAATTAAATCCTGCATGACGGTGGTGTTTAAGCTGTATACGATGTTTTGGCCATGGCGCTCGTCGGTCACCAACCCGGCGTTTTTGAGCGTCGCCAAGTGATGGCTCAGCGACGGCTTACTGATATCGAAATGCTCGGCAAGCTCCCCCGCCGTGCAATTGCCCTCGCGCAGCAACTCCAAAATGCGCCGTCGCGTTGGATCGGCAAGTGCCTTAAAACCCTCTCCCGGCATAAGACCTCCTCTCATCATCTCTCATGACGTGCACACTATACTCGATATTTAGATGTTTGTCTAACTGTCTAATCTTGTACTCAAAAAAATAGCCGCCTCCGCGTAATGCGAAGACGGCCACTTCTCACGCTACAAACGTGTTTTAGAGTTGGCCAACCCGCTGCAACGAGTGCCATCTGCTTCAATCTTATGCGAACCCCGATCCCATTTCTACAAGCCCAAGGGCTCAAATGGAATCGCGATAACACCTATAATGGCGATAGCTAAAACACGATTCGCTTCCCCATCGGAGGATGTCTATGACCGAAACCGCTGCCGCTCTCGTCGAGACACGCGACACCAAGCTCGAGATCATCATGGGCCGCGAGGCACTCGATAAGCTCGCCGATGCTACGGTGTTGGTGCTCGGCTGCGGAGGCGTGGGCTCCAACTGCTGCGAGGCACTCGCCCGCGGCGGCATTGGTCATTTCGTCATTCTGGACAAGGACATCGTCGCGCCCAGCAATATCAATCGCCAGGCTATCGCCTTTCACAGCACCATCGGCAAGCGCAAGGTCGATGTTATGGAAGCCATGATCCACGACATCAATCCCACCGCCACCGTTATCAAACGCACCGAATACCTGCTGAGCGACAACATCGACGAGTTCTTCGCGAGCGTTTTGGAGCAGACGGACGGCAAGCTCGACTACGTCGTCGACGCCATCGACACCATCTCGGCCAAGCTCACCATTGCCAAATATGCTCAGGACCACGACATTCGTTTGGTTAGCTCCATGGGCGGGGCCAACAAGCTCCATCCCGAGTGCCTCCGCTTTGCCGACATTTTCGATACGGTACGCGACCCCATGAGCCGCATCATGCGCAAAGAATGTAAGAAGCGCGGAATCAAGAGTCTGCACGTGCTGTTTAGCTGCGAGGAATCGGTTAAGACCCAACCCCGCGACCCGTCCAACATCCACGAGCGTACCGAGTTGGGTACCGCTAGTTTTATGCCGCCCATCATGGGTCAGATGATTGCCGGCGAGGTTATCCGCCAGATCAGTGGACGCGGCACCGAGCGTGTGCGCGCCGACGGCCAACGCCTGGACTAGCGGAGTGCGCCGAGATGGAGCCCCGGTTATTTGATGCACACTGCCATCTTGATTTGATGGCTCACCCGGACGCCGTTGCCGATGAGGCGACGGCACTGGGCTTGGGCCTATTTGATTGCGGCGTCGATCCACGTGACTTTTCGGCCGCAAACGAGCGCGCCCATCGCCAACCAAGCATCATCGCCGGCATTGGGCTTCACCCCTGGTGGCTTGCCGACGGTCGCTGCGGTCCTGCCGAAATCAATCTGCTTTGCGAAGTTGCAGCCCAAGAGCGCTACATCGGCGAGGTGGGACTCGACTTTTCTGCGCGCTTTGCCGGAAGCGAGCCGCTGCAAACACAGGCACTTGACCGGCTCTGCGAGGCTCTCGCGCAACATCCTCTTACCGGGCGTGTGATATCAATTCACGACGTTCGTTCGGCAGGAGCCGTACTGGACGTCCTCGAATCGCATGGACTACTCATCCCAAACCCCGACTCCCCCGCTATCATCTTCCACTGGTTTAGCGGTACTTCGGACGAACTCGTCCGCGCGCGTAATGCGGGCTGTTATTTTTCCGTGAACGAGCGGATGCTCGCCACCAAGCGCGGTCGCGAATACGCCCGACAGATCCCACTCGATCGTTTACTGCTCGAGACCGATGCGCCGGCGGAGGCAAACACCGAAACAAGCGCACAGTCGCTTATCAGATCGCTCACATGGACCTCAGAACGCATCGTCTCACTCAAAAACCGCGACGCAGAGTGCATCGAGTCGGCAGTTTTAGCAAATGCGCACTCTGTTTTTGACCTTCGCTAGCCCCGGTGGGCAAAAAATGCCAAATATGAGTACTGTTGCAAATCCAGTCACATTATTTTACGGCAAAATAGTGCCTTGATAATGTACAGCTATCCATTATCAAGGCACTTTAAGGTGGTTAAAGTCATTTTTAGCAGGTTTTAATCACTCGCAGACACCCAACTAGGCCCTCAATAGCTTAATTTCGCTGTTACTAAATTAGTGACAGTACTCATATTTAGCATTATTTGTCCATGGAGTCCCGGGGGGCGACAATTCGACTCCCCGGGACTGCTCACCTATTCGGAAATCGGCACTCCATGGCCCCAGGAGCCTTCCATGCCGCATACGGTCGAAGCAAACCCCGCCGCAAAGTCGAGTGCACGCTCGATGGCCTCGGCACCATCCTCGCCACGCTTGACGGAATCGAGATAACACATCAGGAACGAAGTCAGGAATGAGTCGCCCGCACCCATGGTGTCCTTCATATCCGTTACCGGCTTAGCCAGTTGGCGGTAATAACGATCGCCATCATAGGCAATGCAGCCCTCAGCGCCAGCCGTTGCCGATACGAAACGCGGACCTAGGCTCCTCACCCATGCCAGACGCTCGCGAATCTCATCCTCACTCGCGGCGTCTGCCGCGCTAAAGAACGCGAAGTCAACGTAGGGAGCAATCTGCTCGTAGTACTCGTCGGTCGAATCGTCCGAGAAGTCAAACGAAACCGTGATGCCCGCGGCCTTCAACTTGGGAAGTTCACGCTCGGTAAAGCAATAGTTGCCCGAGTGGACTACGTCGAACTGCTTCACGTACGCAAGGTCAAAGCGATCGAGCACATAGCGCGCATCACCACGGATGCCGCCCTCATTGGAGCCAAGGAAAACACGGTCGCCGTTAACGACGGTCACGCGTGCCGCACCGTTCTCGCCGATGAGCTGCTTGCACTTGGCAAGCTCAACGTCCTCATCCTCAAGACTCGCAATCACATGCTCAGCAGCAGCGTCATTACCAAAGATGCCCATATACGCGGAGCGCGCGGCGCCGCACTTCTTGGCATACACGGCAAAGTTCACCGCATTGCCACCCGGATACATTGTGTGGATATGCTCGTAGCAGTCGACGACGTTGTCGCCAAACCCCAGTGCGCTCACGTTAAATGCCATGACGCCGCCCCTCTCTCTTATGCCAACGGAACCACTGTTGTGACAGCAGTACCGCCCAGAATCTACGCGAGTTCCAGCAGCTCCGGCAGCTGGTCGATAATCTTGTCCGCGGCATCCTGGCTAAAGCCAAAGCGCTCCTCGCGCTTGGCAATAACCGTCAGGCCGGCTCGCTTACCCGCGGTAATGCCCGGAACGGAATCCTCAACGCAGCAGCAGCGATTCGCGGGCAGCCCCAGCAGGTCTAGCGCATGCAGGTAGATGTCGGGCTCGGGTTTACTCTCCTTAAACTGCTCGCCGCTCACCACATACTCAAAGGCATCCGACAGCCCGCATGCGTTGAGCACTTCCTCGATGCTAACCATGGGAGACGAGCTGGCAAGCGCCACGCGAACGCCACGGCGCGGCAGCTCTCGAATCGTATCCACGGCGCCTGGGTTAATCAAAGCCTGATAGTCGCGCGGACGCTCATGCGCCCACTCGTCCCAACGGGCCAACGCTTCCTCGCCAGTGAAGTGCCCCTTACCGGCGCGCTCAAACCAATCGACCAGCATATGCAGGAAGAACTGATGCGAGGTACCGACCTGCCCATTCAACTCCTCTTGAGTCAGATTAAGCCCAAGCTCCTTGGCAAACGCGGCAGTCTCGCCCAGGTAGTAATACTCGGTATCGACAATGACGCCGTCCATGTCAAAGATAACGGCGTCGAACGGAAATGCGGACACGGCACCCTCCCTAACAAAAGGGCACCTGCAAGCAGGCGCCCAAACCATGCATTATCGGCGATTCTAACCCAGCAGCTTATCCAGCGCCATTGCAATACCATCTTCGTTGTTATCGGCGGTCACCATCTGGGCCACAGCCTTAACCTCATCGACGGCGTTACCCATGGCAACACCGGTGCCGGCCCACTCAATCATGGACTTGTCGTTCTGGCCGTCGCCAAACGATACGACCTCGCTGGCATCGATGCCGAGTTTGGGCAGGGCACCCTCGAGCGCACGGGCTTTGTCGATACCGGGCGCCGTGTACTCAAAGTACCAGTCGGCCGTAAACATGCCCGAAAGCGTCTGCTTAAAGGGCGCATACATCTCCTCGTAATGCGCCTGCAGGTAGGCCGGATCGCCCGCCGTCAGCAGCTTGTCCACGGGATAAGCATCAGCGACCTCATGCAGGCTCTCGACCTCGCGGATCTTAAGATCGCACGCATCGCGCTCGTATTTGACGATGTTTTTCTGCGAGCCGTCAGGCAGCGTGATCATGCAGCGGTACGAGTCCTCGACGTGCAAATCGCGACCGAGCGAAATCATAGGGATCACGTCAAAATTACGCAGGTGATCAATCAGGCGATGCAATTCGTCGGCAGGCATAGCCTGATCGAACAGTACCTCGTCGGTCTGGGCATCGACGACGTGTGCGCCGTTAAAGGCAACTAGCAGACCGTCATGGTTTTGGAGGTCGAGCTCCTGCGCCAAGGCGTGGAGCCCCCATGCGGGACGGCCCGAAGCCAAAATGAGCTTAATGCCCGACTCCTGCGCCGCGAGCAGCTTCTCGCGCGTACGCGGGCTAATCACTTTCTGATCGTTGGTGAGCGTACCGTCGATATCCATCGCGATGGCTTTGATTGCCATATATGCCTCCCTGTCATTGAACAACCTTGTCTGAGCCATCATACAGAACACCCATCGCGACTCCGTTTACAACGGGCAAAAAGTCATATTGTCTCGAACATGAACGGCGTGTGGTCGTGAAGCTTTATCGCTCAGGTCAAATACGTCTGCTAGCGACGCTCATCCGTCGGTGCGCCCTCGACGATCGCGATGCCCGCCGATGCACCTAACGCGCTGGCGCCGGCCTCGATGAATGCGCAAGCCTCTTCGTAATTATGGATACCGCCCGCCGCCTTGATTGCCACGGCATCGCCGAGCACCTCGTGCATCAGCCGCACGTCCTCGAGCTTAGCACCGCCAAAGCTTCTGCCGGTCGATGTCTTAAGGAATCCCGGCTTGGCCTCCAGCGCGATCTCGCATACACGGCGCTTGGCGGCGTCGTCGCCGTCCAGCTTGCACATCTCGACGATTACCTTGTCAGTGATGCCATGCGCGCGACAAAAATCAGCAATGGTAGTCATCTCGCGCTCGATGGCATCAAAATCGCGGTTCTCGATCGACCCCTGATTCAAAACGTAGTCAATCTCGGTAAAGCCACACGCAGCGTATTCCTCAAACCTCGCAAGCTTCTCCTCAAGCGTCATAGTGCCCTGGGGAAAGTCGATAGCGCCGGCAAGGATGATGTCAGAGCCCTCGAGCATGGCGCGGCCCGTCTCGTACTCCTGCAGGTTCGCAAATACGCAGCGAAAGTTGTACTTTAACGCCTTCTCGACATACTGCTCAAACGTGTCCTCGGGGGCATCGATATAGTCGATGTATTTATTGATGGGTTTGGCAAGCGTCATGCTGGGCCTCCTTGTTCAGGGCTGGCAACCGATTCGTGGCTTCACGCGAAAAACCACGTTCAATGTACGCCCGGCATTCAAGGACAGCGTCCGCATTCCGACAAGTGGTATGAAATTAGCCGTAAACGTATAATTTACGGACAGCGAATGGCACCGCACGCGGATGCCGACAGCAAGACATCCCCCCTCAATACACCCTCATGCCCATTTAAATAGCAAGGGGCCCGTATCTGTTGGGATACGGGCCCCTTTCGGCCGTGACCTATCTCAGCAACAAAGACTACTTGGATTGGCAACACCTATTTGGACGATTCCGGGAGGGACAGCCCCGCCTCCCTGA
>URAD01000021.1 GCA_900545745.1 uncultured Collinsella sp. | reverse complement strand
TGCGCTCGACCGACCTGCACGGCTACGAGCTGCCCGAGGGCATCCGCGCCATCGCCCGCTGCGGCGCCGGCGTCAACAACATCCCCGTCGAGGAGTACGCCAAGAAGGGCGTCGTCGTCTTTAACTCCCCCGGCGCCAACAGCAACGCCGTTAAGGAGCTCGTCCTAGGCATGCTGGTGCTCTCGAGCCGCGGCGTGGTGCAATCAATGAACTGGGTGCGTGACAACGCCGACGACCCCGAGATTCAGGTCGATGCCGAAAAGGCCAAGAAGGCCTTTGTGGGCCGCGAGCTCAAGGGCAAGCGCATCGGTGTCATCGGCCTGGGCAACGTGGGCTCCAAGGTCGCCAACGCCTGCGTCGATCTGGGCATGGACGTTTACGGCTACGACCCGTTCATTTCCGTCGAGCACGCGTGGGTGCTGAGCCGCGAGGTGCAGCGCGTGGGCACGCTCGAGGATCTCTGCCGCGGCTGCGACTACCTCACCGTGCACGTGCCCAGCAAGGCCGACACCATCGGCATGATCAGCACCGAGCAGATCAACCTGCTGGCCCCGGGCGCCGTACTGATCAACTACGCACGCGAGACCATCATTGACGAGGACGCCGTTGACGCCGCCCTGCGCGAGGGAAAGCTCAGCTGGTTTAGCTGCGACTTTGCCACGCCCAAGACCGTCAAGATGCCCAATACGTTTATCACCACGCACTCGGGCGCCGGCACCGGCGAGGCCGAGGCCAACTGTGCCGACATGGCCATCAGCGAGCTTAAGGATTACCTGGAGAACGGTAACATCGCACACAGCGTCAACTACCCCGCTTGCAGCATGGGCAAGGCGCGTGCCGCAAACCGCATCGCCTGCCTGCACGCCAACGTGCCCAACATGATCGGCCAGATCACGGCAATCCTGGCCAAGGACAATGCCAACGTGCAGCGTATGACCAACGAGTCCGCCGGCGAGAACGCCTACACCATGTTCGACACCGACGAGCACCTGGACAGCAGCACCATCGAGGCGCTCAAGCAGATTCCGTCGATGTATCGCGTGCGCGTGATCAAGTAGCGCCGACTGACCTGACGGGCAGTTCCCCATGTGGCCTGCCCGTCGCTGACATTGAATGCCCGCGGGGGCGCCTTTCGCACGAGAGGCGCCCCCATTTTTGTGAGCGCTCCATTAAATGCACTGAGCCGCTTCTTGGCATACAATCTGTATGTTGACCTAACTATCTGTGAGGTGCCTATGGTTGATACAGATTTTGCTTGGCGGCTTACGCAAGGGCTCGTGCGGATCGACAGTTCCGACCCAGGTGCGTATGAGGGCGAGATTGAACGCTATATCAAAGCGTTGGTTGAGGAACGGTTGGCGCAGCTGAGCCATCCGGTACTCGATGCCGTGCAGGTTGAGGAACTCGAGGTGCTGCCCGGGCGCCGCAACCTTATGGTCACCGTGCCGGGACTGAGCGACGAGCCACGGCTCGTCTATATCTGCCATATGGATACCGTTACACTGGGCGATGGCTGGGACGCGGACATTCCGCCGCTCGGAGCGATCGTGCGCAACGATAAACTCTATGGCCGCGGTGCCTGCGATATGAAGGGTGGCCTGGCCTGCGCCATTGCCGCACTGGTCCATACGCTCGAGCGCGTGGCGGCAGAAGGCAAGCTGCCCCGCCGTGGCTTCTCACTCATTTGCTCGGTCGACGAGGAGGACTTTATGCGCGGCTCAGAGGCCACGATCGATGCTGGCTGGGTCGGCTCGCGTGAATGGGTGCTGGACACCGAGCCCACCGACGGACAGATCCAGGTGGCGCACAAGGGGCGTACGTGGTTCGAGATTGAAATGACTGGCGTGACGGCGCATGCGAGCCAGCCCTGGAAGGGCGCGGATGCCGTCGCTGCCATGGCCGAGGTCGTGTGTTCGCTCCGTCGCGCGTTTATGGCGCTGCCCGCGCACGATGAGCTGGGGCCTTCGACCATCACGTTTGGCCAAATCGAGGGCGGATATCGCCCCTACGTCGTACCCGACCGCGCCAAAGTCTGGGTCGACATGCGCCTGACCCCGCCGACCGATACGGCCGCCGCGACGCGCATGGTAGAGCAGGCCATCGCCGTCGCCGAAGCCGCCGTTCCCGGTTGCCATGGCAGCTACACTGTAACGGGCGACCGCCCCGCCATCGAGCGCGACCCGAACTCTCCCCTTCTAGCAGCGCTCAAGCGTGCCGCCGATGACGTGACGGACGCGGACACGACCGTCGGCTTCTTTACCGGCTACACCGACACCGCCGTCATTGCCGGCAAGACAGGTAACCGCAATTGCATGAGCTACGGTCCCGGGTCGCTCGCGCTCGCGCACAAGCCCAACGAATATGTGCCCCACGCCGATATCGTTCGTTGTCAGCAGGTGCTAATCGCGCTCGCCGATAACGTGCTCTGGGACGCGAGCGGCCAAGTTGGGGCATAATAAGCCGCGAACAAACCGACTCGTGCGTTAGGACCGCCCATGAAAGCACTTCCGTTTCCCTGCATCCGCCCGGCTCAGGACCGCGTGCTCGAGGCGCTGCCTGCAATGGGCAGCATCCTGAGCGGCAACGATGCTCTGCGCGGAGCCCTTGCCGATGGTCTGATGCTCAAGGACCCGGGTGCGGCGTATTACGTGTACGAATGCTCGGGCGAGCCGGGACGTGTGACGGGTGTCGTGGCGATCTGCCCGGTTGGTGCGCTGGCGGGCGGCGACGCGGTTGCCGCCGATATGACCGCCGCTGCGCGCGCAATCGCCGACCTCAAGGTACAGCCCCGTCCCGTAACGCTTGTCTACGAAGCCTCTCCCGTCATGGATATCATCCTCGGCGCCGCAAAAGAGGGCGCTTCACTCTATGCCGTCACCGACCCCGCCGGCATTACGCACCGCGTGTGGGAGGTCAAGCGCGAGGACGCCGTCGGGGCCATCCGCGCCATGCTCGACCAGGCGCCGGAGCCGGCACTGGCCGACGACCCTGCCTACGCTGTCGCACTAGTCGAGGCATCACAGCTCCTGGCCGACGGTGCACGTGCCGCCGGCACCTACACGGGCAAAGAGCCGTTCAACTTTGCCGTAGCTGCGCTCTTCCCCGCCGCGCAGGTCAGCGGCGGCGCGGCGCAGGTTCCGACGGGTCTGCTCACGCACCAGGTCGCGCGGTTCTAGCAAGACCAGACCGTCCAGCACAAAAATCGGCAGCCCAACAAACAGGGGGCGGAGATGCAGCAGGTACATGCATCTCCGCCCCTTTTGCGTCGAGAAGTTATGCCGACGACCCGTGCCGCCGCGCTCGCGTTATCCGCGCTGCGGACCCGCAGTAGCCACGAGCGGTTCAAGCCCCAGCTCGCGCGCGTAGTCTTCCTGCGTAAAGACTTCGACCAGTTCAAACGTATCGGCCGCATCGTCAAACGCAAAATGCAGCACTGAGCAGTTGCCCGGCACGCGTTCGCGCTCGTCGGCCGCCGCGCCCCGCACGTGGTCCAAAAACTCCTTGATAGCCGAACCGTGGCTCACCGCGAGCACACACTCGTGGTCCGGACGTCGCATAAGATCGGTTATCGTCGCCGCCATGCGCTCGCGCACCTGCATCTGGCCCTCGCCGCCAAACTGACGATAGAAATCTCGCCACGGGCGCTCGGGCATAAGCATCACGCGCTCGGCCTCAAAGTCGCCAAAGAACCACTCACGCAGACCGTCCAGGCGCTCGTACGCCAAGCCCGGCCACAGGTTGGCGATAGTCTGCTCGGTGCGATGAAGTGTGGAGGTGTAGGCATGATCGGGTTCAATGCCGCGCGCACGTAAGAACATGCCGGCACGCGCCGCCTGGTCGCATCCCAGTTGCGTGAGCGGCGAGTCACTCCAACCCTGAATAATGCGCTTAAGGTTGAATATTGTCTGCCCATGACGAACCAGATACAGGTCTTTATTCATAGGGGTCCTTTCGTTCGTTACCAATCAAGGAGCGAAAACGCACCGTCGCAATAGCCAAAATGAAGCACGGCACCGTTGTCGGGTAGCTCTCCCCTGCCAGTCACATACTCAAGAAACTCCTGGCAGGAAGAGCCGTGGGAGACTGCCAGCACACAGTCGTGCTGCGGTCTGGCCATGATGTGGGACAGCGCCGCGACCATGCGCGACTGGAGCTCGCCTTCAGACTCGCCACCAAAGGCCACCGGATAATCACCCCAGGGCTGCGGCGGCATCTCGCGATTTGATGTACCCTCCAGCGAGCCCAAATGCCACTCGCGCAGGTCATCGACCAGCTCTATCGAGCAGCCCTCACCAGCAATTAGCTCAGCCGTATGCCGCGCCCGGCCCAACGGCGAGGAATACACACGGTCAAAGGTCACGCCACGCGCCTCAAACGCCGCGCGCGTCGCCAGCGCCTGCTCGCGCCCGCGCGCCGTAAGCGGCGAATCGTGCCCACCCTGCAAAATGTTCTGCACATTGAGCTCAGTCTGCCCATGCCGCACCAAATACAAATCTGCCACACGTCCTCCCCTCGCACCACCGCAAAGGGGACAGGTACCTTTGTGGTGGTTTACCGCCGGATCACACCGCGGTGACGCTCAGCTACACCAGTACGTCGGCAAGCGGGCGCTTGGGTACGTGGTGCACCTGCGCCTCGTCGCGCCAGTAATTAATTGAGCCGTCGGGGTTGGAATCGATCGCATCGATCACCTGCGTCTCGGCCGGAACGCCAAACGCCATGATCAGCTTGAGCTCATACTTGTCGCTATCGAGCCCCATGGCATCGATCGCGTGGGGCGTAAAGGCCTTGAACATGCAGGCAGCCACCTCGGGCGTGGCGCTGCGGGCGGCGAGCATCATCGTCTGCGCGGCAATGCCCGTGTCGACCTCAGTAATAGGAGCGGCGGGCTTACCCGGAACGGCGCGCTCGGCAAGAATCGCGATGTAGCCGGTCGGGCGCTCGCCCTCATCGGGACCCGGCCAATCCTTGAGCGCACCGGCCCATGCAAGCTCGTCAAATACACGAGCGCAGTCCTCTGCACCGCTTACCACATGAAAACGCAGACGCTGAGCATTGGCACCACAGGGAGTCAGGTGCGCCAGCTCCGCCAGCTCAAGCAAAAGCTCACGCGGCACGCGCATGGACTCGTCAAAGCGACGGCACGTGCGGGCGCAGCGAACCAACGCATCAAACGCGTCCAAGCCGAGCTTTTCGCAACCCTGCTTTGCCATCGACTCAGCGCTTACCGGCGCTGCGGGAACTGCTTCGTTCATAGGGACCCCCAATTTCGGGCAATTGTTCTTAGGAAAATCTAACCTAAAACGTAGGCAATAACGAACAGGGCTGCAATGTTCTACACCTGTTGAATAGAAAATCGCGACGTGGGGAACAACGGAAACAATTCGGGGCCTTTGGGTTACGTTTCACCCTCCCCGACCCATACGTCAGCGCCTTTAGGCGATACTGGTCGTAACGATCAAGGCTTACGCCGCACGGAAAGGAGACATTATGGGCATCTTTAAGAATGATGACCAAAAATCGAGCCAGTTTGGATTTGACGAGAAAAGCATGGCAGGCAAGGCCGTCAAGGCCGTGCGCTGGATTTACGCCATCACGGGCGTCTTGGCGCTCGTCGCCGGCATCGCACTGCTGTTTGCGCCCGCCAAGTCCCTCGTCTTCCTAACGACCGTCTTGGGCTTCTACTTTGTGATCACGGCCGCGATCAGGCTGTTTACCGCTGTTTTCGAGCCACTGCTGCCCACCGGCTGGCGCGTGACGAGCATCATCTTCAACCTACTCATTATCTTGGGCGGCGTCATAATCCTGCGCAACCAGGCCTTCTCGACCGCGACGCTCACCACGATGGTGGTTATCGTGGCCGGCTTTGGCTGGATCGTCGAAGGTGTCATGTCCATTCTGGAGTCCGAGCTTTCGTCCAACCGTGCCCTCGCCATCCTGAGCGGCGCGCTCTCCATCATCGCCGGCATGTTCGTGTTTATCTATCCGCTGTGGTCGGCCAAGATGCTCGTCATCTTTAGCGGCGCCGCACTGCTGGTGTTTGGCGTAACGCTGATTGTTCGCGCTATTCAATTTGGCAAACTGGTGCACTAGATGCCGCGAACGCTCTTTATTGATGCAGACGCCTGCCCGGTCACGCGCGAGTCGATTGACTGCGCGCGGCGGGCGGGCGTCGCCGTCGTTATCGCCGGCAACAGCACACAGAACCTGGAACGCCACATTCGCCGCGACGATCCGCGCGACGTCGAGCATGCGCGACGCGGATTTTGGGTCACGACGCTCGATGTGAGCATGGGCGCCGACAGCGCCGACTTTGCCATTGTCGAACGCCTGCAGGCGGGCGATGTAGTCGTGACGCAGGACATTGGCTTGGCGAGCATGGTGCTCGGGCGCGATGCCGCCGCCATCGGCGTGCGCGGGCGCGTCTACGATAAGGCGACCATCGACATGCAACTGTTTATTCGCCACGAGGAAAAGAAGGTGCGCCGCGCCGGCGGTCGCACTCGCGGTCCGGCGGCATTTACCAGCGAAGACCGGGCCCGCTTTAAGCGCAACCTCACCGAGCTGCTGCGCTAACCAAGGTAGATTTTCGGGACATGCCCGGAAATCTACCTTTTTGTTTTGCGCGGTGTGAGCGCTCGGAATCCATGGCTCAACAAAAAAA
Source organism: uncultured Collinsella sp. (assembly GCA_900545745.1). Taxonomy (GTDB): domain Bacteria; phylum Actinomycetota; class Coriobacteriia; order Coriobacteriales; family Coriobacteriaceae; genus Collinsella. Next base: position 22,353 of record URAD01000021.1, on the reverse strand, counting down.
CGGGCTTCAAAATGCCATGCGTCGCCGCATTGCGCAGGCGCCGAGCATGGCTATTTGAAGCCCATTTTTTAGGCCTACTTAGAGGCCGAAGGCGGATAGGATAAGGCCCCAGCCGGCGCCGATGACGTACATCATGACCAGGAACACGGCGTTTTCACGAGCGCTGCGGTTGGTGCGGAACAGGACAAGATAGCCCACGCCGGCGGAAATGAGCGTGCCGGCGAGCATCGGCGCCAGCTGTAGCGCGCCCTCCAGGTACAGCTGCGTAATGACCACGCTGGCCGAGCAGTTGGGGATCAGGCCGACGAGTGCCGAGCCCAAGACGGCGAGCGTCTCGTTGCCACGCAGGAACTGCTCGATCGCGGACTCTCCGAAGGTCTCGAGCACGGCAACTAGAATCAGCGTCACCAGGAAAATAAAAACCGAAACCTGCACGGTGTGCGAGATCGCGCTGCGGATAATCGACAGGACGGGCGCACCTTCGTGGGAGTGGTCGTGGCTGTGGCCGTGGTGGTGCTCATGCTCGCCCGTGTGACCGTGATCATGGCTGTGTCCGTGGTCGCGCTCGTGTTCATCTTCATCATCGCAACCGCAATGGTCGCGCTCGCACAACTCGTGGATGTGGTCGGCGCTCACGCCCGCCTCGGCCACCTCGTCGATGATGTCACCGCCGCTGTGGTCATCGTGCGCGCAGTTCACATGGGCAGGATTGGCCGCGGTTCCCAGCACGGTACGGCGAATCGCCGCGTGCGCGCGGGCGTTACGGCGCAGGCCGCGAATGGCAGCGTCCACGATAAAGCCCGTGACCAGCGCGATCAGTGCTTTCGAAGCCAAAAGCATCGCCATGGTCTGCACGGGCACCTGCTCGGCGAGCAACAGCGGCAGCATCTCATCGGAGGTCGAAAGGAACACCGCCACCAACGTGCCCAAGGTCACGACGCGACCGGCGTACAGTGTGGCCGCCATTGCCGAAAAGCCGCACTGCGGCACCATGCCCAGCAACGAGCCAACCACGGGACCCGCGGCGCCGGCGCGCTTGATGGCCCCGTTAACGCGGTCACCCGCGACGTGCTCCAAGGTCTCGAGAGCCAGATACGTCACCAACAAGAATGGCACCAGCGAGAGCGTGTCCTTGCCGGCGTCAAGCAGAATATCAATCAGCAAATCCATGACGGATGGAACCTTTCGTGTCTTTCGGCAGCATTGTAAAAGTCCTAGCGGTCAACTAGGGTATTGTAGTTGTCCTAGGCGCGATGCCAATAGTTGCCCATGGTAAACTATCATCTCGCCACATCTCAATGAACCCGAGCCGCGCGGTGCGGCCCGTCCAAGGAGCAGTTATATGAACGTTTCACAAGCACTCGAATACGAGCGCCAGCCGTTTATTCCCATGTTTATCTATGGCGATCACGGCGCCATGGAGTCCGAGCGCCAGAAGGGCGAGGAGGCCCTTAAGGTGCTCGAAACCGAGTACTTTACCGCCGAGGGCGACCCCAGCTTCGACTTTGCCACCGTGCGCGACCTGGCTGACCGCAACCGCGACCTGTGCGACCAGATTGGCGAGGCACGCCTGCGCAACGTGACGCCCGCGACGCTTTCGCGCGGCCTGTCCGATGCCGACACCTGCACCGCCATCGGTAAGATGCAAAAGCGCACCGCCGCGTCGGTCATGCGCGAGATCCGCGGCGACCGCGACGCGCTCGGCGTGGCCTACGCCCGCAAGCCCATCCAGGGCACCGTGCTCGGTATCGACATCGAGACCACCGGCCGTGCACCCGAGCGCGGCTATATCATCAACGTGGGCTGGGAGATCATGGATCTCACCAGCGACGCCGTGCCGCATGACGCCGAGGCACACTACTGTGGCCTGCCCGACATCTACCGCGGCGAGGATGTGCCGTTGTCGAATATCCACCACATCACCTGGGACGACATTGACAGCAAAAAGCCGTTCCGCGAGAACAAGGAATTGCAGAAGCAGCTGCTCAAGCTTATGAAGAAATACCCGTACATGGCGCATAACGCCGCGTTCGAGGACAGCTGGTTCAAAATTCATCTGGACGGTTACGCCGAGGCACGCCGCGCCGGCAAGATTATCGTCATCGACTCGCGCCAGATCTGCCGCAGCCTGGATGCCGACGTCCGCTCGCTCCCCCGCGAGTCCGCGCCCGCCGCGCTCGAGAACTGGGCCCGCCGCCGCGGCACCCTCGCCGCCGACGCCAACGAGCAGCACCTGGGCCTCGACGACACCGACCTCATGCTCCGCACGGTTCAGGCCGAGTTCAACCTCAAGAACCTATTCGCGAAATAACCGATCCATCTGCGGGAGCGCCTGCCAGGCACAGCGCAATCCGTCTGGGCACACCGACACGCAGTAAACTAGGGCGCAGCCTTATGGCTGCACCCTAGTTTTCATCAAAACGAGCAAATACGCGTGCTTCACATAGTCGGCAGGTTGGCCAACCTACATTTTTCGAGTTGTTCGGCCAGCTGAACCACTAGTCAAGGCCCCTTGAACCGCAATCGAAGCTAAAATCGCCTTAATTTCGCAACCAAGCCCCATAAATCTACCTGAATCAATTCGAATAGGACGTTGCGATCGCACCATTTGTATAGGATAAGGCCGAATAACTCAAATTATGTTGGTGAGGCATCTGAGCGGTCGGCAAAAACGCTTAGAAGCTACGAATCCGCAACTAAAGTTCATCAAAAAGGGGCAGCCGGCAGAAACCTCCCCAGCCAAAGCTGCTCCCTCAATACGACAGCTCAAAAACCCACCGTTCGCAGAAGATAAGCCGCGCCCCAATACCGTTGCCCGAAGTTTCGGGCGTATGCGGCGTCCGCTATGCCATCATACGCGTATGGGAATCATTCTGTCACATACCACGGCACGCGCTGTATACCAAACAGCCAACTCGCTCGCAAGCTACGCGACCGGTCCCATACCTATGGAAAAGATCAGGGTGTCTGCGCCGACCACGTCCGACCTGGAAGCGGCACGAGCATGGCTCAACAGAAAGAATGTCGATTCTGAACGTATCCATGTGCTGACGTTTTCCAATAATGCCAAAAGGCACCGCAAGGGCTGCATCTGCCACTGCACGCGCTATACGTTTGATGCAGAAAGCTACCTAGAACTCGAGCCGAACGTCTACATCGTCGATATCAAGCTGTGCGCGTTAGAAGCAACAGCCGACCTCAACCTTTCGGAGCTCGTTGAGTATTACTTTGAAATCTGCGGCTCCTACGCGCTTGGAACGTCCGACGAAACTCAATATCGCGAGCGCCCAGCCCTAACCAGCGTTGAAGAGCTCAGAGCCTTCTTTTCAGAGGCACCGGGGTATCGTGGATCTAATAAAGCACTTAAGGCACTTTCTTATGTACACGAAGGCTGTCGCTCCCCACTCGAAACGGCGTTTGTCATGATGCTGACAATGCCCAAGTCAATGGGTGGCTTAGCCATACGCGCTATCAAAACGGATTATCCGATCCCAGTCCCCAAAAGATACGCCGCCCTAACGCGACGGACGGTTTTCTACCTCGACGCGCTGCTCGAAAATTCGATGACCGATATCGAATACAACGGCTTTTACCACGACGAACCCGAGCAGCAATCAATTGACGAGGAGCGACGAAACACGCTGCGAAACATGGGATATGCCGTTATCACAGTTAGTCGTCATTCGTTTTTCAAGCAGTCCGCTTTTAAACGGGTCATGGAAGCGATTCGCATTCGCGAGAAGATATGGCCCGGTCGACTCCCGGATAACTTCGCCATCCTGCAAGAAACTCTTCGTCAATTTGTCTTGCGGCGCTACTTCGAATACGGTCGCCGCGTCCTGGAGACACTCAAAGAAGAAGAGGCCGCCAAGCGCGAAATTGCAAGCCAATATCCGCAAGCTGATGACCCGAGCATCAACGATGTGCCCGAACCCGACGACATGCAACACGTCGGGGCCCTTGCTGAGGAAATCAATGGGGCTTGGGAATGCGACATGTTCGCAAAAATCGATGAAAACCGCACGGAAGACGACACGATTATTGATCTAATTGAGAATTCGCTCTTCTAAAGGCGATCTCTGCGGATGTCCACCTACATTTTTCGACTTATTCGGCCACCGATGTGCCAGATTGGCTGCAGCAATGCTCAATATAACTTTAGATAAAACTGATTCTGCAGAAACTCCCGTAGAGGAAGAACTGATTCTCGCGGTATTTGACACGATAAAGTACAAATATGAACAGTTCTAATGCTTCTCAAGGTGGCTTTCTTAGCATGCTAGCCGAACATCTCGAAATATGTTGGCGAGCATTGCGTCGATGTCTCCCAACCCACAGAAAATCGCAGAAGCGGCAAGCAGTCATCGAAATTAACGCAAATTGTATTGACATATGAACATACACTCATATAATCGAAAGCAAGTTATATGAGCGCATGTTCATATGAAAGGATATTGCAATGAGCACCCGCGTTGATGAAACGAAACCCGACATCGAGGCCACCGAACCCGCGATCCCCACCACCTGCTCGCCCGAGGACCTTCCCGACGAGGAGCTTCTCTACGACCTCGCCGACCTGTTCAAGGTCTTCAGCGACACCACGCGTATCAAGATCCTTTACGCCCTCATGGGCCGCGAGCTCTGCGTGGCAGACATCGCCGAAGCGACCGAAACCTCGCAGTCCGCGGTGTCGCACCAGCTGCGCACACTCAAGCAGTCGCACCTGGTTAAATTCCGGCGCGACGGGCGCAATATCCTCTACTCGCTCGCCGACGACCACGTCTACACCATGCTCAACCAGGGCATGAGCCATATCTGCGAATAGCAACCAACCACGGTACCAGCGCGGCCTGCACCCAAGCCGCAAAAACGGGAAAGGAACCCACCATGAAAAAGCAGTACAAGCTCGATGAGATCGATTGCGCCAACTGTGCGCGCGAGCTTCAGGACGAGTTGGCCAAGCTCGAGGGCGTCAAATCCGTTTCGGTCAACTTTATGACCCAGAAGTTGACGCTCGAGGCCGATGACGCCGAGTTCGACGAGGTGCTCAACCGCGTTGTTGAGTTTACGGCCGACGCCGAGCCGGACTGCGAGATCATTCTCTAGCCCAGGTTTACGCCAACCTGCAAGGCCGCGCTTGCCGCGGCCTTTGCTCGCGAAATTATATGAGCGAATGTTCATACATTCAAATGGGAGGATACGAGTCATGGCCACCGCCGACCCCAAAAAGAAAAAGAAGAAGCGCAAGAAAAAAGAATCACTCGAGCATAAGCGCAACCGCATCCTGGTAGCGCTGGGCATTTTTGCCGTGGTGTACGCCCTCGATGAGTTCGGCACCCTTACCGCCGCATTCGGCACCCCGGGCGACATCTACGCCAGCTTTGTGCTGTTCCTCGTGCCGTTTTTGATTGCCGGCTACGACGTACTGCAAAAGGCATTCAATAACATCCGCCGCGGCAAGGCCTTCGACGAGAGCTTCCTCATGGCCGTCGCGACCATCGGCGCGTTTGCCATGGTGCTCTTCCCCGATACCGACCCGCACATGGCCGAAGGCGCCGCCGTCATGCTGTTCTACCAGGTCGGCGAGCTGTTTCAGGCGTACGCCGTGGGCAAGAGCCGCAAGTCGATCAGTGCCATGATGGACATCGCGCCCGACTACGCTAACGTCGAGCAGCCCGACGGCACACTCGAGCAGGTCTTCCCCGATGACATCGCCGTCGGCACCGTGATCGTGGTCAAGCCCGGTGAGCGCGTGCCTATCGACGGCGTCATCGTCGAGGGCGAGACACAGCTCGATACCGCCGCCCTTACCGGAGAGTCGGTCCCCCGCCCGGCCAAAACTGGAGACGATATCATCAGCGGCTGCATCAACATGACGGGTCTCCTCCACGTGCGCACCACCAAGCCCTTTGGCGAGTCCACCGTCGCGCGCGTCCTGGAGCTCGTAGAAAACGCTAGTGAGAAGAAGGCACGCACCGAGAACTTCATCACGCGCTTCGCCCGCGTCTACACGCCCGCTGTCACCGGCGCGGCCGCGGTACTCGCGCTCGGCGGTGGCTTGGTCACCGGCGCCTGGTCCGACTGGATCCTGCGCGGCCTGACCTTCCTCGTCGTCAGTTGCCCATGCGCGCTCGTGATCAGCGTGCCGCTCAGCTTTTTTGGCGGCATCGGTGGCGCATCCAAGCTGGGCGTCCTCATCAAGGGCTCTAACTACCTCGAGACGCTCGCGGATGTGGACACCGTCGTCTTTGACAAGACCGGCACGCTCACCAACGGCACGTTTTCGGTCGTGGCGGTACACCCCGAGGCAGGCTATACCGAGCAGTCGCTGCTCGAAGTCGCGGCCCTTGCCGAGTCATTCTCCGACCATCCCATCGCGCAGTCGGTACGCACCGCCTTCCAGGGCGAGCTCGATCCCAAACGCGTAAGCGACTCCACCAATGACGCGGGCCATGGCGTGACGGCGATTATCGACGGCAAGCGCGTCATCGTCGGCAATGCCAAGATGCTTGCTGTGGCCGGTATCGAAGCGCCCAATTGCGAGATCGTCGGCACCATCCTCCACGTGCTGGTCGATGATACGTACGCCGGCCACATCGTAATTGCCGACACCATAAAGACCGATGCCGAGCAAACGATTCGCGACCTGCACGCCGCCGGCGTCAAGCGCACCGTCATGCTCACGGGCGACCGTGAGGAGGTTGCGGCGTCTGTAGCCAAGCAACTCGGTCTCGACGAGTTCCACGCGCAGCTGTTACCGGGTGATAAGGTCGAGCGTGTCGAGGCGCTGCTTGCAGCAGAATCGGGCAAGGGCAAGCTCGCCTTTGTAGGCGACGGTATCAACGACGCACCCGTGCTTACCCGCGCAGACGTTGGCATCGCCATGGGCGCTATGGGCTCGGACGCCGCAATTGAGGCGGCGGACGTCGTGCTCATGGATGACAAGCCGTCCAACATCTCCCGCGCGATCCGCGTGGCGCGCAAGACCATGTCGATTGTTTGGCAGAACATCATCTTTGCGCTGGGCATTAAGTTGCTGATTCTGGTGCTTGCGGCACTGGGCATCGCCAACATGTGGCTTGCTGTGTTCGGCGACGTGGGCGTGGCGATTATCGCCATCCTGAATGCCATGCGCGCGATGGGTGTCAAGAACCTGTAGCGTTCGTGGGCTGTCCGGCCGGGACCGGGCTTGGTTTTGAAAACGTCCTCGCGCATGAGGCCCGTCTTTCCTGCTCCTGCGGAGCAACGGAAAGGCGGGCCTCGCGCTGTGGAGTGTTTTCAAAACCAAACCCGGCCCCGGCCTGCGGTGACGTAGGTGGCAGTTCTTGGGCATCGCTTGCTGGCGGGGTTCCTTTGCTGAAATGGACTTGGCCGAAAGGACCGCTGGTCCCGGTCGCTGGTTCGCGCTTTGCGCGAACTCCGCGCTACTGGGGGTTCGTTAGGATTCCGCCGCTTGGCCCGTCGCCTCGCCCCGGTTCAGCATCGCCCTCAGTTTCTCGAAGCTTTCCTCGCTCAGGCAGTGCTCCATGTGGCAGCCCTCTTGCGACGCGACCTCAGCCGAAACACCCGCATCCTCCAGCAGCCCCACGAAAAAGCAGTGACGCTCCCACATTTGGCGAGCGACCTCCAGACCACGCTCCGTCAGATGAACGTCGCGCTTGCCCATTTCGACATAGCCGTTGCTTTCCAGCGTCGCCATGGCCTTGGAAACGCTCGCCTTGGTTACGCCGAGGTACTCCGCAACGTCGATCGAGCGCACGATGCCCTGGCGTTCCGACAGAACGTAGATCGATTCGAGATAGTCTTCTCCGGATTCACGTAGGGCCATGGGCCGCCTTTCGCGATGATTGCTAGTTAGCCTTTGGATACTTTCCACGGCTTACTTTACCGCAAAAGTTGCCCATGTCTTACTACTTTGCCTAAAAGTTAGCCGTGTTTCACAAAACGAGCGGGACGAAAACAAAATGGGAACACGCCCCGCAAGGAGTGTCCCCAAGTGCCGAGCCGCAGCTATAGCAGTCCAAAGTACTTCGCGGCGTTGTAGATCCCATCGTCGTCCACGGCGGTCGTCACGTAGGTCGCCGCAGCTTTCACCGTGTCCTGCGCGTTGCCCATGGCCACACTTGTGCCCACGGCCGAGAACATCGACAGGTCGTTCTCGCCGTCGCCAAAGGCAATCGCTTCACTCGCGTCGATGCCCAGGCGCTCCAGCGTCGCCGCCACACCCAGGTCCTTGCCGCCGTTGGCCGGAATAATGTCGCAGAACAGGTCGCACCAGCGCGTGGTGAGCGAATGCGACACGGCATCGGTCACGATATGCTCGTCAACTGGGTCAACAAAGGCACAGAACTGATAGACCGGCGCGTCAAAGGCATGCTCAAACGGCTCCTCGTGGTAGACGATTCCCGCGTTGCTGCCAGCCGTCACCACGCGCTCGGACAGGCGGTTCACAAACGAGTTCTCGCCCTGCATGCACAGTGAGTCGTAGCGCCCCTGCGCCACCTGGTCCACAATCACCGCAACGTCGTCCGGATCGATCGGGCAGCTGCGGTAGACGCCCTTGGCATCAAAACAGTGCTGGCCCGAAAGCGTAATGTACGCATCCCAGCCCAGGTCGAACAGCCAGTCCGGCATCTGGTAGGTCGGACGGCCCGTGGCGATCACGCACGCAATCCCCTGCTCGCGAAAGCTGTCGAGCACCTGCTGCGCCGACGCCGGAATCCGGTGGGTCTTAAAGCTCAGCAGCGTGCCGTCGATATCGAAAAACGCGGCTTTGATCATTCTCGCCTACTCCTCGCCCTCGAGCTTTTCGCTCGCCTCGAGCCACGCCATCTCCAGCTCGTCCATGGCGGCGTGAGCCTCGTCGATCTTTGCCTGCTGCTCGCCGAGCGCCGTGTAGTTGGTGGGATCGACCTGGGCCATGGCGGCCTCGGCCTCCTCCACGCGGGCGCGCTGCGTCTCCATCTTGCGCTCGAGCGAGCTCACCTCGCGGCGGAGCTTCTGACGCTCGGCGTTGGAAAGGCCGTTGGGCTGACCGCTCGACTTGGGCTTGTCGGCAGCAGCCGCCGCACCGGTGTCGAACGTGCCGGTCTTAGCGCTCGGCGCGCCCACGGGCTCGCCCTCGGCGGTAGCGTTGCACAGGCGCAGGTACTGGTCCACGCCGCCGGGCATATGCGTCAGATGGCCATCGAGCAGTGCCCACTGTTGGTCGGTCACGCGCTCCATCAAAAAGCGATCGTGTGTCACCAGGATCAGCGTGCCGGGCCAGCCGTCCAGCAGGTCCTCGACAATCGCGAGCATGTCGGTATCCAGGTCGTTGCCCGGCTCGTCCAGGATGAGCACGTTGGGCTCGTCCAGAATCGTCAGCAACAGCGACAGGCGACGGCGCTGGCCGCCCGAAAGATCGCCGATGCGGCTCCAGAGCTGCTGCGTCGTAAAGCCCAGACGCTCGCAGAGCTTCTCGGGCGAAGTCTCCTTGCCGTCGATGACGTAGTACTTCTTATAGTTGCCGAGCACCTCGCGGATCGTGTCGCCCATGTAGGGTTCGAGCTCCTCGAGCTGCTGCGACAGCACGCCAAAGCGCACTGTCTGGCCAATCTTCACGCGGCCGCGCGTGGGTTCAATCTTGCCCTGGATCACGTCGAGCAGCGTCGACTTGCCGGCACCGTTCTCGCCCAGCAGGCCATAGCGGTCGCCCGCACCAATGAGCCAGGTCACGTCAGAGAGCACCTGCTTGGGCGCGCCATCGGTATCCGCATAGCCGGCGTCCACGTCGACCACATCGATAACCTGCTTGCCCAGGCGGCTCACGGCGAGGCGCTTGAGCTCCAGCTCGTCACGCACGGGCGGCACGTCGGCGATCAGCTCGCGAGCGGCATCAACGCGAAACTTGGGCTTGGTGGAACGCGCCTGGGCGCCGCGGCTCAGCCACGCGAGCTCCTTGCGCGCCATGTTGCGACGGCGTTCCTCGGTAACCACGGCCATGCGGTCGCGCTCCACGCGCTGCAGGATATATGCGGAGTAGCCGCCCTCGAAGGGATCGACCTGGCCGTCGTGGACCTCCCACATGCTGGTGCAAACCTCGTCCAAGAACCAGCGATCGTGCGTGACCACGAGCATCGCGCCCTGACCGCGCTGCCAGCGAGCCTTAAGATGGCGTGCAAGCCAGTTGATGGTGCGCATGTCCAGATGGTTAGTGGGCTCGTCGAGCATGAGCACGTCGTAGTCGCCGATCAACAGGCGCGCGAGGTCCACGCGGCGGCGCTGGCCACCCGAAAGCTCGCCCACCGTGCCCTCCCAGGGCACATCGCTAATGAGACCGGCGAGGATCTGGCGCGTGCGGGGGCTCGACGCCCACTCATACTCGGGCGTGTCGCCCACGACGGCATGGTGCACGGTGTCGGTGTCGACAAGCTGGTCCTTTTGGCCGAGCAGGCCGATCGTGGTGCCGCGACGATGCGTCACGCGGCCGTCGTCGGGCTCCAGCGTGCCGGCGAGCACGCTCAGCAGCGTCGACTTGCCGTCGCCGTTTTTACCGACAATACCAATACGGTCGCCCTCGCCCACGCCGAGCGTCACGCTATCGAAAATATGCTTGGTGGGAAACTCTAGGCTGACGGAATCGCATCCCAAAAGAATCGCCATATGCCCTGCTCCTTCGTAGAAATTCAACGTTGTCCATAATAGCAGCGAAAAGGCGGGCCGCACACGACACAAAAAGGCGGGCCATCTCCCAAAAGAGATGACCCGCCTCTCCAATCAGTCCCGTGGCAACCGTGGCCGCCGCGGGCCTCAAGCATGTCCCGGACTAGGAGAACATGCCGGTGAGGTAATCATTCAGCCGCTTATCCTTGGGCCGTTGGAAAATCTCGTCAGTCTCGTCGTACTCGACCATATCGCCCATGTAGAAGAACGCCGTGCGGTTGGACACACGCGACGCCTGCTCCATGTTGTGCGTCACGATGACGATGGCGCGGTCGGCAACGATCGATGACATCAGGTCCTCGATCGCCAGCGTCGAGATGGGGTCGAGCGCCGAGCAGGGCTCGTCGAACAAGATCACGTCGGGGTTGAGCGCCAGCGTGCGCGCGATGCACAGGCGCTGCTGCTGACCGCCCGAAAGCGCATAGGCGCTCTTGTCGAGCTTGTCCTTGACCTCGTCCCACAGCGCCGCGCCGCGCAGGCTCTCCTCGACCATGCGGTCGAGTTCGTCGCGGTCGGTGATGCCGTGGCGCCTAGGCGCAAACGTGATGTTGTCGCGAATGGACTTGCGAAACGGGTTGGGCTGCTGGAACACCATGCCAATGGAGCGACGCAACTCGTAGGTGTTCTCGGTCTTGGTGTTCACGTTGCGCCCGCGATAGTTGATCTCGCCCTCCACGCGGCAGCCGCGAATCTCGCGATTCATCAGGTTGAGGCTACGCAAGAAGGTCGACTTACCGCAGCCCGAAGGCCCGATGAGCGCCGTGATCTCGCCCTTGTGAAAGTCGAGCGACGTGTCGTGCAGGGCATGGTGGTCGCCATAGTACACGTTGACGTCCTTGGTGGAGAGCACGACCTCGTCGCTCACGGCCTTGCCGCTCACGCGCACGCGCTTCTCGCTCTCCCCCACACTCGATAGAAAGTCCTGGGTGTCGGACGCGGCCGCTTCGGTTGCGGGCGTTGCATTTATCTCGCTCATTCGGCCGTCATCTTCCTTGCCAGTTGCTTGCCCACAATGCGGGCGATTACATTAAACAGCAGCACGCAAATCATCAGCAGCGCCGCGGTGCCCCAGACGATCTGCTGGGCCTCGGGGCTGCCTTCGCCATAGATCTTGTAGATGTGCACGGCGAGCGACTCGCCGGGGCGGAACACGTTCCAGGCGCAGGTGGGGCTCGACAGGTTAAAGCTCAAGAAGTTCAGGCGAACCGGCGAGCTCATGCCCGAGGTAAAGAGCAGTGCTGCGGCCTCGCCAAACACACGGCCGGCCGAAAGCACGATGCCGGTCACGATAGCGGGCATGGCCTCGGGGATCAGGATGTGCAGCGTGGCCTCCCAGCGAGTGAGGCCCATGGCCAGGCACGCATCGCGCTGGGCCTGCGGCACGTCCTCGAGCGCCTGCTGGATCACGCGCACCAGGATGGGGATGTTGAACATGGTGAGCGCGACGGCGCCGGAGATGATGGAGTACTTCCAGCCCAGCTGCACCGAGAACACCAGAAAGCCGAACATGCCGACGACGATGGAAGGCAGCGAGGACAGCGTCTCGATGGCGGTAGAGGCGATGTCGCGGATAGGGCCGTTCGGCGCGTAATCAACCAGGAAGACCGCTCCGCCTAGGCTGATGGGCACCGAGATGATCAGAGTGATCAGCAGCAGGTAGAACGAGTCGAACAGCTGGTAGAGCACGCCGCCCTGCGTTCCGTTGGCGCGCGACGGCTCTGTGAGAAAGCCCGGCTGGAACAGCGTCGAGATGCCCTCGAACAGGATATAGGCCACCATGGAGATGACGATGAGCATGACGATGGCGACGATCGCCGTCAGCACGCCCGTGGCGATGCGATCCTGCTTTTGGACACGCCCGAGCCTCGCCTCGTCGATGTGGATGCGCGTGCTAGCCACGAGCCTTCGCCCCCTTGCGGCCAATGAGATGGATGATCAGGATGAAGATGAGGCTCATGCCCATCAGCAGCAGACCGAGTGCCCACAGGACATCGTCCTGGGCCGAGCCCTCGGCGTAGACCGCCATGGACGTGGTGAGCGTGGTGGTGATGGTGGACGCCGGCGACAGCAGCGACGTCGGCATGGCCTCGATGCCGCCGATAACCATGCGCACGGCGAGCGTCTCGCCAAAGGCGCGGGTCATACCCAGGATGACCGCAGTCATGAGCGACGGCATGGCAGACTTGAGCACCACGTGCCAGATGGTCTGCCAGCGGGTGTAGCCCAGTGCGAGCGAGCCCTGACGGTAGCTGTCGGGCACGGCACGCAGGCCATCGACCGAAAGCGTGGTCATCGTCGGCAGGATCATGACGGCCAGCACGATGGCGCCGGGCAAGATGCCCAGACCCGTGCTCACATGGAAAACGCTCTTCATAAGGCCGACGACCACGTGAAAGCCAATAAGGCCAAAGACGACCGAGGGAATACCGGTCAAAAGCTCAATAAGCGGCTGAAAGATCTTGGAACCAAACTTAGGGCTAATCTCGACCGCAAAGATGGCAGAGCCGATGGCGATGGGCAGCGCGATGAGCGTGGAGAGCACCATGACCGCAAACGAGGTGACGATCAGGGGCAGGGCGCCGGTGTAGGGCAGGCCGTTTTTGGCCGTGTTGGCCAGGTCCCACTTGGTGCCGGTGAAGAACTCGACGACCGAGACGCCGTCCTTGATAAAAGCCGAGAGGCCCTTTTGGGCGACCATAAAGATGAGCGCGGCAACGACAAGCGTCACGAGCGCAACGCACGCGCCCGTGACGCCCAGGCCCACGTTCTCAAGGTCGCGCTTTGGCAGCTGTTTTGCCATTGCAAACCTTTCCGGGGCGATTACTTATTTAGCGGAGACCTTGCCGCTGGCGTCCTTGACGACCTTCATGGCAGAGACGGGGATGAAGCCCTGCTCCTCGACGAGCTTGCCCTGGACGTCGTCGGAGAGCATAAACTCCAGGAAGGCCTTGGTGGCCTCGTCGGCGTCCTTGGAGCAGTACATGTGCTCGGTCGCCCAGATCTTGAAGGAGTCGTCGGTGACGTTCTTGCTCTTGGGCTCGACGCCCTCGACCTTGATGGCGTTGAACTTGGAGTCATCGAAGTGCGAGAAGTCGAGGTAGGAGATGGCGTTGTCGGTACTGCCCATCTGAGTCTGGACATCGCCGGACTTGTCGAGCTCGGCGTCGCCCTTAAAGTCGACGGCCTCGTCGCCAAAAACGGCGGCCTCGAAGGTGGCACGGGTGCCGGAGCCAGCCTTGCGGTTGAGAACGACGATCTTGACGTCGTCGCCGCCGACCTCCTTCCAGTTGGTGATCTGGCCGGAGAAGATACCCTTGAGCTGCTCGAGGGACAGGTCGTAGACCGTCACGTTCTTGGAGACGACGGGACCCATGCCAACGACGGCGACCTCGTGGTCGACGAGATTCTTGACCTGGTCGGCCTCGAGCTTGGTCTCGGCGAAGACGTCGGAGTTACCGATGGTGACGGTGCCAGCGGCGACAGCGGTCAGACCCTTGCCCGAACCGTTGCCCGAGCCGGAGATGGAGACGTCGGGGTTGGCATCCATGAACTTCTCGGCAGCAGCCTCGACGAGAGCCTGGAACGAGGAGGCACCGTCGTAGGTCACCTCGCCGGAGACGGACTCGGCAGCGGCGGCGCTACCCTTGTCGGCGGCACCGGAGGCACCTGAGCCGCCGCACCCAACGAGACCGAGACCGACGATGCTGGCAAGACCACCAGCGAGGCCGAGGAACTGACGACGAGAATAAGCCTGATCGAGCATGATCTTCCTTTCATACATGCGACTCGCGGGCACCCTGCCCGCTTTGCTGTTTGGAAAGATACGGCCTCGATCGGGCGACGACCGCCTTATCTGCGGTTTCTTACGGCCATTTGATAGACCCTTACCGCAAGCGCGGCCCAGCCTTTACAAACGGATAACAATCCAGCGCCGAACATGGCGCACCTTTTACACCAATAAAAACAAAGTTGCGGTGAAACAGTTCCTGCTTGGCCATCAAATGGCCCATTCTAGGAACTATTCCACCGCAACTTAGATTGGGAAACCGCGAAACCCTAAAGCTCTAATTCATTCAAACGGAGGATCGCAACAATATAGATCTTGAGTGCTTGCTTGAGCTGCTCTTCGTTGGCGCACTCGTTGGGACCGTGCATCTGGCCGCCCCATGTGGGCAGCTCCAGGCCGGTCTCCTCGGGGCCAAACGACACGGCGCGGGCAAAGTTGCGCGCGTACGTGCCGCCGCCCATGGCAAAAGGCTCGGCGTGCTTGCCCGTAAACTCGTTATAGGTATTGATAAGCGCCTTCACGGCCGGATCGTCGGCAGACACCGAGAACGGCACCTTTGCATGACCCAGGCGACACGTCACGTCAAAGCGCCCCACGAGCGGCTCGAGCTGCTCGCGGATGGTATCGGCGCTCGTGCTATCAGGGAAACGCACGTCGATGACCTGCTCGATATGGCCATCCACCACGCGGATGACGCCGGGGTTGCAGGTGAGCGGGCCAAACGCCGGGCTCGTCGCGTCGATACCCAGGCCGCGACCATAGGCGTCCGCATGCACAAAGGCCAAAAACTTGACAAACTCGTGCTCGGCAGGCGTCAGCAGGCGCTCGCCGCGGGCACCAAACGCGTCCTCGGCCTCGCGCAGATACGACACGATCAGGCCGACGGCATTGATCGTCCCCTCGGGCATCGAGGCGTGACCGCCAATACCGTGGGCGAAAATCTGCACATGACCATTGTCGAGAGCCGTGATCTCCAGGCGGTCAGCATTCTCGACCGGCGCCGGCAGCTCATCGGCGGCAATCGCGAGCTCGCAGATGGACTGCGACGGAATGGCATTGCTCGCCTCGGCGCCGCTCCACGACACGATGCGCCCGCCGTCGATCTTGGGACTCACGAACGTCGCCCCAAACTGGCCCTTCTCGGCATTGCAGACCGGGAACTCGGCATCGAGCGTAAACAAAAAGTCGGGGTCTGCGTGGTTCTCCAGATAATGGTGAACGTCGGACATGCCCACTTCCTCATCGCAGCCCAGCAGCGCGCGGAAGGTGTAGCGCGGAACAATGCCGTGCTTGAACAGGTACGCGCCGGCATAAAGCGACAGCACTGCCGGGCCCTTGTCGTCGATCACGCCGCGACCGAGCAACCAGCCCTCGCGACGCTCCATCGCGAACGGATCGGTGTTCCAGCCAGGGCCGGCGGGAACCACGTCCACGTGGCAGATAGTCGCGAGCTGCTTGTCGCCGCGGCCCGGGATATCGGCGATTCCCACATAGCCCTCGTCGTCGCTCGTCTGATAGCCGAGCTTCTGCGCGATGCCGAGCGCGCAATCGAGCGCGTCACGGACCGGGCGGCCAAACGGCGCGCCGGGCTCCGCATCGGCAGAAACTGCCACGGAAGGATAACTCACCAGCTGCTCGATATCAGCGACGACATCCTCCCAGACCTCGTCGACATACTCAGCGACGCTCTGCTCCACCTGATTCATGGACGACCTCCTCACCAATGAGTGACGGGTACGCCCGCCCCTCACATTACGTCTATTAGATAGCGAAAAGTTTAGCAAGCTCGGCCACCGAGTGCACCACTGCATCGGCACCCGCCGCCTCGTGCTCGCCCGGCGCTGCCGCGCCCGAATAGATGCCGATGCACGGCACGCCCATCGCGTGTGCGCCCTCCACATCGTTAAAGCGATCGCCGATCATCACGGCATCGCCCGCCGTCGCGCCGAGCGCCGCCAGGGCATCGCGAACCGAATCGGCCTTGGTCTCGCGTCCCTGCGGCGGATTCATGCCAACCACCGCCTCAAACTGCGAAAGCCCCAGCTCGCCCACCATGTCAATGCACTTTGCCTCCATGCGTGACGTCGCCACGACCAAGCGATGCCCCTGCGCGACAAGGCCATCGAGCAGCTCGGGGATTCCATCGAACACGGGATACTCTTCCGGTCCCAGCTCATCAAAAAAGGCACGGTACTCGTCAGCCACCACAAGCGACTCCTCGCGGGAGAAGCCATAAAAGTCGTGAAAGCTCTTCCACAGGGGCGGCCCGATCATGCGGCGCAGGTCACCCATCTGCGCCTCCGAAAACCCGCGCGCGGCCAACGTCTTGCGCGTCGAGCTCATCACCGCCCGGCCCGTATCGGCCACCGTGCCGTCAAAATCGAACAGCACAACCGGCCGCCTGTATATCTCCAACGCCTCCATCGGCATTCCTCTTCCCCAGTTGATGATTTCCACACCGACACTTCAAACTGTTGACTATTCAACAATTGAACCTAGAAATGTGGAACGACTCCACTATACTTGTCGCACTTTGCTCTCAGAAGGCGGCGCGCAAGCGCCCCAATGAAAGGTGCAATTATGTCTTTTGCCATCATAACCGACTCCACGTCGGACATCTCCCCCGCCCGTGCTCAAGAGCTTGGCATTTACGTCATTCCACTGCATGTGATTATCGAGGGCGAGGACCTGCTCGACCAGGTACAGATCACCGCCGAGGAGTACGTCGCCCGCATGGCCGGCTCCGAGCAGCTGCCGCACACCTCGCAGCCGAGTGCCGGCGAGTTCAAGGCACTCTTTGACCGCGTGCGTGCTGACGGCCACGACAGCGCGATCTTTATCTCGCTGTGCAGCGAATGGTCCGCCTGCTATTCCAACGCATGCCTGGTCGCCGAGACCCACGAGCTCGACGTGCGCTGCATCGATTCGCGCACCGGCTCGGGTGCCGAGGGCCTGCTGGTGGAGTACGCGCTCGCCATGCGCGAGGACGGCCGCAGCCTGGACGAGACCGAGGCACAGATCCGCGCGACCCTGCCCGACGCGCACCTGCTGCTGATTCCCCGCACGCTCGAGAACCTCGTTAAGAACGGCCGCGCGCCCAAGCTCGCCGGCCAGCTCACGCAGATGCTCAATATTCGCCTGGCCGTTTCGCCGGAGTGGCAGTCGGGCGAGATCAAGGCCATCAAGAAGGGCCGCGGCGCCAAGCGCATCGTCGCCAACACCATGGCAGACTGCCTCGCGTTTTTGGCCGAGCATCCGGGCTCCAGCGTGCGCGTGCTCACGACCGGTGCCGCCGAGGAGCAGGAGCTTGTCGACGAGGCACTCGCAGGCCAGGACTACGTAGACGCCGGCACCGGCCCCATCGGCTGCACCATCGCCACCCATGTAGGCGTCGACGCCATCGCCATCAGCTACTGCCCCCGCTACCAGCCAACTCGCTAGGGACGCCCACATCAGTTATGGTGAAATGGGGACTGTTTTTGGCTTATTAGCCGCCAATCAATCCCTATTCCACCGCAACTTAGAAATCGGCAATCAGCCCTGCGGACCCTGGAACAGCTCCTCATGAGAGCCCATTCTGACCAGTCGGATCACAGGATTAGTCTTATGGGGCAGATATAGAACGACCACATCGACCAAGCCATCGGATAGGTGGAAATCGATGTGGCCGTTGTAGTTTCCGCCCGGGTTTGAGAGCTCGTGGGCGCCATACTCCGCCGGAAGTGACCCATGAGCCACAAGCTCTGCAACCGCCGCTTTAAACTCACTTTTTAGCTGCGGATGCATGCGCATCGTTCGTTTGTAGTCCACCTTAAATTGAGCCTCGACTTTAATCTCGAACATCGCTATTCCTCATCGAGGAATGACATAAGCTCATCAGCGTTATTGAATGACAGGCTATCGTCCGGCAAAATCCCCAACTCATGAGCCTCGGCAATCACCATGGCGCGCCTCGTCGCCTCGTTGGGCACCTCCGCCCTTCCTACAATCTCAAAAGGAATCTTTCGCTGATTTACAAGCTGCCGAACGGCAAGATTGAGATACGAATTGAGGCTGAGGCCGACCGAATCCAAGAACTCAGTCGCCTGCTCCTTGAGCCCCTCTTCGATGCGAACCGTCGTAGGCTTAACCGTTGCAGTAGACATACGCGACCTCCTAGCCTCGTCTTTTGCATCAGTATACCCAGTTTAGATGGCAGACTGATGTTAAATAGCATCAATCTGCCGTTTTCATTACTACAACGACAGGCACCTCGCCCTACATCAGCCCGCTGAGCGCAATGTCGACGGCCTCGTTGAGGTCGTCGGTGATGTGCACCAGTTCCGGATCGAGCGGGCTGATCATACCGGCGTCCATCACCGGACCGTTAAGCCAGTCGAATAGGCCCTGCCAGTACTCGCTGCCCACCAGCACGAGCGGCATGCGCTTGACCTTGTGCGTTTGCACCAGCGTGAGCACCTCGAACATCTCGTCGAGCGTGCCAAACCCGCCGGGAAACACAATAGCGCCCGAGCTGTATTTGACGAACATGGTCTTGCGCACAAAGAAGTAGCGAAAGTCCATACCGAGGTTCACGTATTTGTTGAGCCCCTGCTCGTGCGGCAGCTCAATGCCCAAACCAACTGACTTGCCGTTGACGCTCGCCGCTCCCCTGTTGGCCGCCTCCATGATGCCGGGGCCGCCACCGGTGATAACCGCCACGCCGCGCTGGGCAATCTTACGCCCGACGGTGCGCGCCGCCTTGTAGAGCGTATCGGTCTTGGGCGTGCGGGCGCTACCGAAGATGGTCACCGCAGGTCCGAGCTCGGCAAGCGCGCCAAAGCCGTCGACAAACTCGGCCTGGATGCGCAGTACGCGCCACGGATCGGCATGCAACCAGTCGGTCGACTCCTCGGGCGCCAGCAGGTTAGCGTACGTATTGTCCTTAGGAATCATCGGGCCGCGCATGACCACGGGGCCGCGGCGGTACGTCTCGTCGTAGGCAGGCTCGCCCTCGACGTTCTCATTCTTAATCATGGGTACTCCTATCGAGAAAAAGAAAACGGGCGGGGTCGACGCCATGCGTCAAACACCCGCCCGAACATCAACTATTCGGTATGGTACCCACGATGCATCATGCGCTTGCAAGGCATCGGTCAGCGGTCGCGCAGACAGTGTTAGCGAACGCGACGACCGGCCGGCGCTCGCCCCTTGCCGTTGCCCGCGCCCTGCAAGCGCCCGCGCCGCCCTTAGTAATCCACCGCCGCAGGGCTGTTCATCCAGTCACTCACGAACGCGCCGTAACGACCCTCGATAATGGCCTGGCGAGCACGCTGCATAAGGTTGAGCAAGTAGTAGATGTTGTGCATCGACAGCAGAATGCCGCCGAGCATCTCCTTCTGCGTGACCATGTGGCGAATGAGCGCGCGGCTGTAGCCGCCCGTGCACACCGGGCAGGTGCAGGTGGGATCGATGGGACCATCGTCGTGCGCAAAGCGAGCGTTGCGGAAGTTGAGGCGACCCTCGCTGGAGAACGCCGTACCCATGCGGCCCGTGCGCGTCGGCAGCACGCAGTCGAACATGTCGATACCCACGCCCACACCGCGCACGAGGGTGGTGGGGTTGCCGACGCCCATCAGGTAGCGCGGCTTGTGCTTGGGCATGTACTCGCTTACGAGCGGTGCCAGGGTCTCGAACATGGTCTCGTGGTCCTCGCCCACCGAGTAGCCGCCAATGCCGTAGCCCGGGAAGTCGCCGCACTCCTCCAGATGGCGCAGCGAGCGCAGGCGCAGGTCCAGATGCATGCCGCCCTGAACAATGCCAAAGAGTGCCTGGTCATCGCGGGTGTGAGCTTTATAGCAGCGCTCGGCCCACATGCTCGACAGCTCAACCGCGCGCTCAACGTAGGCGCGCGTGGCAGGATAGCCGGGGCACTGGTCGAGCTGCATGCAGATGTCGGAGCCGAGCTTCATGGCGATTTCCATGTTGTCCTCGGGCGTCCAGAACACGTGGCGGCCGTCGTAGTCATTGACGATAAAGCGCACGCCCTCGTCGGTGAGCTTGACGGCGTCGTTATGGCTAAAGACCTGGAAGCCGCCCGAGTCGGTGAGGATGGGGCCGTGCCAGTTCATAAACTTATGCAGTCCGCCCAGCTCGGCGATGGTGTCCTCGCCGGGGCGCATGGACAGGTGATAGGTATTGGCAAGCACGATCTGGGCGCCGAGCTGCTTGACGGTCTCGGTAGGGATGCCCTTGACGTTTGCCTTGGTGCCCACGGGCATAAAGATCGGCGTCTCGATGTCGCCGTGCGGGGTGTGCAGCACGCCGGCACGCGCATGCGTCGTCGGGTCCTCGGCGAACAGGTCGAATTTAAAAAGGCTCTGGTCCATAAACTGGAACTCCTTGGTTGCGGTTCATACGCAAACCATTATACGGGCAACCCGCAAGAAGCACCGACTCGACAGAAACTAGTGCATTAGGATCAGGTTCCCGAGCCGGTCGTTGGGGACGTTCTTAAACGACTGGTCGTTAGGGACAGTCTTCAGCGCCACCTTGCAAAGGAGTGTCCCAATCTGCCGGCACTTAGGGACTGTCCCCAAGCGCCGGCAAGAGTGTCCCTTTCAACTAGTCATTTAAGAACGTCCCCAACGACTAAGTCATTACCAACAGCAAAGGTAACGCCAATGTTTTGGCACCGACAGACACTATGACCCAATCCGAGGGCACTAAAAAGATAGGAGCCCCCGCTCGTGACCGCGGGTCGGGGCTGCGACAATGATGTTGAAGTGCCATAGGCGCAGCCGCGCCGCAACGAGGTTGGGAGGCTCCCATGCCAAAGTATTCTACCGCGTTCGGGATGGACGTCCACCTGAGGTCGACCACCGTCTGCGCCCTCGACGCGGACACCGGCGAGGCCGTGACGAGGAGGTTCCCCGGCAACCCCTGGGGCGAGATCGCCGGGTGGATGGATGGGTTCCCCGGGCCGTCGCTCGCGGCCTACGAGAGCGGCTACCTCGGCTTCGCCCCGCAAAGGGAGCTCGCCGGGCTCGGCGTCGAGTGCGTCGTCGCCGCGGTCTCGAAGATCCCCAGGTCGGCCGCCGACTCGGCCTCCAAGAACGACAGGAACGACGCCGCCAGGATGGCCAAGGCGATACTCGCCCACGACATCTCCCCCGTATGGATCCCCTCCCCCGAGGTCGAAGGCATCAGGGACCTCGCCGGCGCCTACGACGGGGCGACCGCGCGCCTGGCGACCGCCAAGCAGCGGCTGCTCGCCTTCCTCGCAAGGCGGGGGTTCGTCTACGGCGGCACCACGCCTGCCGGCAACCCGAGGAAGTACTGGACCTACGACTTCCTGAGGTGGCTCGACAAGGTCAGGCCGGAGGACGATGGCGGGGTTCGGACGCTCGCCGCCCTGAGGAACGAGGTCGAGGCCGCGGCGGAGGCCCGGGCGGACCTGCTCTCCGAGTACAGGGCCGCCGTGGATGCCAGCCCGATCGCCGCGGAGGTGGCCGCCCTCCAGTCGATCAAGGGCTGCGCCTTCGCGCTGGCCGCAGCCTTCTCGGCCGAGGTCGGCGACTTCACGAGGTTCCGTTCCGGAAGGCAGGTCACGGCCTATTTCGGCCTCGCGCCGAGTCAGAGGTCGAGTGGCGACTCCGTGAGGCTCGGAGGCATCAGCGGTGCGGGCAACGCGCTCGTGAGGAAGCTGGCCGTTGAGGGCTCATGGTGCTACGCCGCGGCACGGCACCAGCCGAAGCTCATGCCGAGGGACACGGGCGTGCCCCTCGAGATAAGGATGCACGGGAGGAAGGGGTCCGAGCGGCTCCTGCGGCGGCGCGAGGAGATGCTCGCCCGCGGCATGCCCGCGGCGAAGGCCAACGCGG
>URAD01000020.1 GCA_900545745.1 uncultured Collinsella sp. | reverse complement strand
GCGCCCGTGATGATCAGGCCGTCGTAGTGGATGTCGCGGATGTCGTCGAACGTGCGGTAGAACGTCTCCAGGTGGCCGGCGCTCACGTGCGTGGCCTCGTGCGTTTTCGTGCGCAGCAGGTCCACCTCCACCTGCAGCGGCGTGTTGGAGAGCTTGCGCATGATCTGCGTCTCGGTAGCGATTTTGGTGGGCATGAGGTTGAGGATGAGCACGCGCAGCGGACGGATGTCCTGGTGCAGCGCGCGGTACTCGGTCATGACAAAGATGTTCTCGCTCTCGAGCTGCGCGGCGGCAGGGAGGGCGTCGGGGATGCGAATGGGCATGAATGCTCCTTACGAGTCAGTTGCAGTTATGGTACAACGACCGGCCCCATCCGCGCGAGTACATCGCCCGGCGATGCCGTCAGCGGCCCAAATCACTCCAAAAGTAGAGATTAAGGCATGCCCAAAAATCTATGGCGCTTTAGCCTAGCAAAGTGGCAGCAGGACGCTACAATGGTTCGACGCGAAAAACTCGGCCGAAAGGATACATATATGTACCAAACGCGTAAGATCGGTGTGGTCGGCCAGGGCCACGTAGGAGCACATGTTGCCAACAGTCTGCTCATGCAGGGCATTGCCGATGAGCTGTACCTGTGCGATATCAACGAGGCCAAGGTGACGTCCGAGGTCCAGGACCTGCGCGACTCCCTTTCGTTTGTCCCGTACAACACCAAGATCGTCAACTGCTACGACCGCTACGAGGAGCTGGCCTGCTGCGACGTCATCGTCAACGCCGCCGGCAAGGTCGCGCTGGCCGCCGGCAACCGCGACGGCGAGCTGTTCTTTACCACCGACGCCGCCCGCTCCTTTGCCAAGCGCATCGTCGACGCCGGCTTCGACGGCATCTTTGTGAGCATCTCCAACCCCTGCGACGTCGTGTGCACCGAGCTGTGGCATCTGACCGGCTACGATCCCAAGAAGATCATCGGCTCGGGCTGCGGCCTGGATTCCGCCCGCCTGCGCACCGAGATCTCCAAGAAGGTCGGCGTGAGCCCCAAGTCCATCGACGCCTACATGATCGGCGAGCACGGCTTTAGCCAGCTGGCTGCCTTTAAGGCCGCGACCATCGCCGGCAAGAGCCTCAACGAGCTTCAGGCCGAGAACCCCGACAAGTACGCCTTTGACCACATGGAGGTCGAGGAGCTCGCGCGCAAGGGCGGCTATGTGACCTACCAGGGCAAGCAGTGCACCGAGTACGCCGTCGCCAACTCCGCCGCGCGCGTCTGCGCCGCCGTGCTGCACAACGAGCACGCCGTGCTTTCCGCCTCCACGCTCATGACCGGCCAGTATGGCGAGGAGGGCATCTTCACATCCCTGCCGTGCGTGATCGGCGCCGAGGGCGTCGAGGAGGTCTACACGCTCGACCTGTCCGAGTACGAGCTCGAGGGCTTCCACAAGAGCTGCCAGCACATCCGCGACAACATCGCCCAGCTCGACTGGTGGGACGCCGAGGCCTACGACGCAAAGTAGGCCGCTGGCTACCGCAACCTTGCGAATCTATGCGCGATACTAAGCGGGCCGCGCCGGAAATCCCCGGCGCGGCCCGCTTTTTGACTCATGTGGCCCGCTTGCGAATCGAAGGTGAATGCTTTTCCCGTTACCTAGTACTGCTCGATGCCCATATAGCGACGAACCTCGGGGCTGTGGTCGAAGACCTTGCCGCGGGCGGCGCGCAGCTCGCAGCTCATGTTGTAGAAGAAGATCGGCTCCAGGTACGAACGCACGCTGGCAGGTACCTCGCCCACGCCGTACTCGAGCGCGTCGAGCACCATGATCGTGTCGGTGTGCGTGTTGAGGAACGCAAGAGCGCGCTCCTCCATGGGGCGGCACTCGCCCGCGCCAAGCTGCACAAAGTAGAACACGCCGGGCTCGGTGGCTTCGAACGGGCCGTGGAAGTACTCGCCGGAGTGGATGTAGCAGCAGTGCTGCCACTGCATCTCCATGAGCGAGCAGATGGCCATGGCGTAGGTCTGGCTAAAGTTGGGTCCGGAGCCCAGGATATAGAAGAACTTGTGCTGCTGGCAGAGCTCGGCAAAGCGGGCGCCCAGCTCGGCGTTGACCTTCTCGCGGGCGGCGGGCAGCAGCGCATCCATCTGCTTGAGGCCCTCGTACATGTCGGCGAGTGCCTCGTAGCCTTCCTGCTGGTCGAGCAGCTCGGCGGCGATCAGAGCGCCGATGCCCTGCGGCACCTCGGCCTGCGGCACGCCCTCGCCCCACGGGTAGACCCAGGTGATCCACTTGCCGTTGTCAATCTTGGAGCCCTCGCAGTCGGTCATGGCGACGACCTCGGCGCCGGCAGCCAACGCCATCTCGCAGCCATCGACGACCTCTTGCGTGTTGCCGCTGTGGCTGCAGGCAATAACGAGCGACTTCTCGCCAAGGCTCTTGGGGGCCATCAGGCAAAACTCGCGTGCCGTGTAGACCGTCGAGGTAAACGTGGTGGCCTCGCGCTTGAGCAGCTCGTTGGCCGGCATCAGGTCGATCATCGAACCGCCACAGGCGATCCAAAAGACGTTCTCAATCTTGCCCTTGCGCTCGATGATTTCCTGAATCAGATCGTGTGCGTTCATCCTGATGTTCCTCCTTGTTCGGCGGTTTTGAGCGACGGCAGCTCGTACCTGCTGTCGTTCTATGTTGTCCTATTTATAACACGTGCAACAACGCCCGTGAAGTCATCTTAGCAAATTTGTTCTATGTTGTTCTATCTGTGGACGTTAGATGTCGAACACGTAGCGCGAGCCCACGATCTTTTGGCGGCCGAGTAGCAAGGGGCGCTCGTCCTCATCGGTAAAGTACGCCTCCATATAGAAGAGCGGCTCACCGACCGGCACCTCCAACAGCGGGGCCGCCTGAGCATCGGCAAGCGCAATCTCCACGGTGCAGGGGTCGGACTTGAGCGGCGCGCGACCCGAATGCTCGGCAACGAGCGCAAAGATGGAATTGTCCGTGAGGTCCTTGTCGGCAAGCGTCTGCAGATAGGGATGGTCGGCGAGCACAAAGGCGTTGTTCTCAAGCATGACAGGGATGCCGTCGGCTGTGCGCACGCGTTCGACCACGATAAGCTCGCAGCCGGGCTCCGCGCCAAAGAACGCCGCATCCTCGTGCGTCGCCGCGACCACCGTGCGCGACACCAGACGCGCACCCGGCACCATGTCGTTGGCAGCACAACCCTCAGTAAAGCTCTGGACGTCACCCTTCTGGCGAATCTTGCGCTTGAGCTTGGGCGCGCACACAAAGGTGCCCCTCCCCTGCTGGCGGTTGAGATACCCCGCGCGCGATAGCTCCTCGATGGCACGGCGCACGGTGATGCGCCCCACGCCGTAGGACTTCGCGAGCTCCATCTCGGCAGGGATGCGCGAGCCGGCTGGGTACACGCCGCGCGCGATCTCGCCCTTTAGGTCGTCCATGACCTGCTGGTACAGCGGCACGGCGGACACCTCGGCGCGCTCGGAACGTTCGGTCTTGCTATCGGCTACCATCGTTACGCTCCATCCCGCGCATGCTCGGACTCAAATTCTTCAATCGCCGCCATAAACTGCTCGCCAAAGGCGTCAGCCTTTTTCTCGCCAATGCCGTTGACCTGAATGAGCTCGTCGCGCGTCCGCGGACGCAGGCGGCACAGGCCGCGCAGGGCCTTGTCGGAAAAGACCATATACGGCGCCATCTCCAACTCCGTCGAAATCTCCTTGCGGAGGGCGCGCAGGCGTTCGAACAGCTCGGCATCGTCGCCCACGCGCGGGCGCTGATCCAGCTCGGCCTCCTCGCGCAGCAGATCCACCGCACGGCGGGCGCGGGCCGAGGCCTTGCGCTTGGACGCGCGACGCTTAACGGTAAAGGCAAACGCCTCATCCTCGACCTCGATGGCACGCGGGCCCAGCCCCACGACCGGGTACTGCCCCTGCGAGGTTGCCAAATAACCGCGGCCGCACAGCTGGCCGATGATGTCCTTGATGCGCCCGACCGATTCGCTCGACAGCTCACCGTAGCCGCGGTCCTCGTCCAGATGCATCTGGCGAATGCGCTCGGTGTTGCCTCCGTGGAGCACATCGGCGATGAGCGACTTGCCAAAGCGCATGGGGCGCGTGGCCACATAGCGCACGGCAGCGCGGGCCATATCGGTGACGTCCTCGACCTCGAACTGCGTGAGGCAGTTACTGCAGTTGCCGCAGCCCTCGGCGTCGTCTGCCGTGCCGCCCGCGGCGGCTGCCGCATGCTCGGCCGCGGCCTCGTCACCAAAGTAGCGCAGCATGTATTCGCGCAGACAGCCGGTGGTATTGCAGTAGCCCTCCATCTGGCTGAGCAGGCAATAACGGTTCTGGAGCGCCCACGCGCGCTGCTCGTCGTCAAGCGCCTCGTCGGCCGCATCGCCGCGGTCGATCAAAAAGCGGCGCATGCGAAAATCGTTACCGTTCCACAGCAAGTGACAGCTGGCCGGATCGCCATCGCGGCCGGCGCGGCCCGCCTCTTGGTAGTAGGCCTCGATGCTCTCGGGCACGTTGTTATGGATCACGTAGCGCACGTTAGGCTTGTCGATACCCATGCCAAAGGCGTTGGTGGCAACCATCACCTGAATGTCGTCGTCGATAAAGGCACGCTGACTCTGGCGGCGGGCATCGTTGCCCATGCCGGCATGGTAGCGGCCCACGCGAATGCCGCTGGGGCCCAGTGCCTCGGCAAGCTCGCCTGCCAGCGCGTCGACCGTCTTGCGGGTCGAGCAATACACGATGCCGCTCTCACTCGAATGCGCGATCACATAGTCGCGCACCCACGCGGTCTTGGCCTTGTCGCCCATCTCTTCGCAACCGAAGTAGAGGTTCTTGCGGTCGAAGCCCGTCACCACGGTCGCCGGGTTTTGCAGGCCGAGCATTTGCTGGATATCGGCGCGTACACGCTCGGTCGCCGTGGCGGTAAAGGCCGCCACGATGGGGCGCCGCGGCAGCGAATCGATAAACTCACGAATCTGCAGGTAAGCGGGACGGAAATCCTGGCCCCACTGGCTCACGCAGTGAGCCTCGTCAATGGCCACGAGTGGCACGCCTATGCCGCCGTCGGCCGCGGCCTCCTGCGCAAAGGCTAAAAAGCGCGGTTCGAGCAGGCGCTCGGGCGCCACATACATAAGCTGATAACGGCCCTCGCGCGCCCGCTTGAGCACGGTATTTTGCTGAGCCGGGGTAAGACTGGAGTTGAGATAACTGGGGCGCGCACCCGCCGCGAGCAGCGCGCGGGTCTGGTCCTCCATAAGCGACAGCAACGGGCTCACCACAAAGGTGATGCCGGGCAGCATGAGCGCGGGCACCTGGTAGCAAATGGACTTGCCGGCGCCCGTGGGCATAACGCCCAGCGCATCGCGACCGGCAAGGATCGCATCGACCATGCGGTCCTGTCCCGGGCGAAACGAGGTGTAGCCAAAATAGGCGCCGAGCGTGTCGAGCGCCATCTGCTGCATGCTATCGGTCATGGTTTCCTAACGTCTAAGTCATCTGCCGCCGATTATACGCCGCCACGCGGACCGGTGCCGCGCGGCTGTCGGCCACGGGCAACGCAATCCAAGGCGAATGAGCGTGGATTTTCGGACACTTTCCGGATGAGCGTGGATAATCTCCCACTTTGAACCCGCCACCAAGCCAAAAACGGGAGATTATCCACGCTCATTCTGCGGGTAGTCATTGGGGACGTTCCTGAATGATTAGTCGTTTTAAGAGCGTCCCCAACGACTAAGGAGTGTCCCCAGGTGCCGGCAAAAAAGGAACGTCCCCAAGTGCCGCATCCGGGCCATGGCAACGCCGATGTTTTGGCGCGGACAGCGAAAGCCCGCCAGAGCGAGCAAGGTGCCTTGAAACAAGGCGGCATTGACCTTCTGGTCATGCCGCCGAAGTTGAAAGGCAGATTGCCGCTCTGGCGGGCTTGCAGCGTCGAGCCGTTACGCGGTTTGGCAAAACCGCGTAACCTACATCACCATAACGTAGCGCGATCCCACGTAGTACTGCTTACCCATCAGGACCGGCTCGCCATTGGGGCCGATAAAGCCGGCACGCAGGTTGAGCAGTGGATCGTGCGGAGCAATGCCCAACTCGGCCGCCTGCTCGGTATTGGCACGAACGGCCTCGACCGTGCGGTAGCCAACCGAGACAATCGGCGTTCCGCCAACACGCTCGACCTCGGCAAAAATCGACCTGTCCTCAAGATCGGCCGTCAACAGCTCACGGTAGGCGTCAAACGGCACAAAGATGTTCTCCTCAAAAATGGGCTCGCCGTCGGCCGTACGCACGCGCTTGATGTGCAGCAGCAGCGCGTCCTTCTGCAGGCCAAAGAACTCCATCTCGTTTTGACGTGCCGGCACAATCTGGCGATCGACCACATGCGCGCCCGCCTTCATGTCATTATCGGCACACAGCGCGGTAAACGTCTGCAGCGTCGAAGCGTGGAACTGGCGGTTGATGTGCGGCGTGGAGACAAAGGTGCCACGGCCCTGCTGCTTAACCAGGTAGCCATCGGAGCACAGCTCCTCGACGGCGCGGCGCACCGTAATGCGGCTCACGTCGTACTGCTCGGCTAGCTCAAGCTCGGACGGAATACGCTCCTTGGGTGCATAAACACCTTTCTCGATCGCGTCCTTGATTTCGTCATAAATCTGCTGGTAAAGCGGTGCATTTTTGGGCGTAGGCATATCTAATCACTCTTATCGAAATATTGAAATAACTAATACGTATATAACGTCTAGTTTCATGTTACCTCATATTGATAAAACGATACACCCTCCCTACCAAAAAGCGACAGCTTCATTTTGGCAGGTTTTATCTGGGCAAACGAAAGTCCCTCGAAAGCAACGGGGCTTTCGTGGGGCTCATACGGAAGGGTTGCGCCGGGCCGGTAAAATGCCAAAACCCTACTTGCCGTCGTCCTGCTGCAGGCTGTCCTGCTCGCTGAGGCGCGCCTGCCTGCTGGCCATGCGTGCGGGCTTGTCGGGATCGGGAACGGCCGTGGGCATGGGCTCGTCGACATGACCTCCCCACCAGCCGCCCACAAAGTTGAGCGTGTGGAACACGTTGATCACGGCGCCGGGATCAATGTCGCACACCAGCTTGATAATGTCCTGGCTCTCGTAGGTCGATACAACGGCGTGCAGCAGGTACATCTTCTCGCGGCTGTATCCGCCAATGACCTCGGCGCAGCTAATGCCATGCTGAAAATGGTCAACATAGGCGGTCATGACCTCGTCTGCCTTGCGCGTCGTGATCTGCAGCGTCACGCGGTCGTAGCGACGATAGAAACTGTCGATGGTCTTGGTCGAAATAAACTGGAACACGATGGAATACGCCGCCTTGTCCCAGCCAAACATAAAACCAAAGATCGCCAGGATAAAGCAGTTGAAACCAAAGATGACGCCCCAGATGGTCTTGCCCGTGTGGTTGGAGACCCACAGCGCGATAAAGTCGGTGCCGCCGGTGGATGCGCCGGACTTAAGCGCGATGGCAGCGCCCAGACCCGAGACTACGCCGCCAAAAATGATGAGCATAATCTTGTCGCCTAAAAACGGCGCGAAGTGAAAGACGTTGAGGAACAGCGACGAGAGCACGACCTGCATCATCGAGAAGATGACGAAGCGCTTGCTAATGCCACTCCAACATAGGAGCGCCACGGGGATGTTGAGCGCGAGCATACCGAGCGAGATGTCGATGTGAACGCCGCCGAGCGAGGTAACGCGATCGAGCAGGACCGCGACGCCGGTGAGGCCGCTCGGAAGCAGGTCGGCGGGCTGAATGAATGCCTGGATCAGAAATGTCTGGAGAACGGCGGAAATTGTAACCGCCACTGCAGTAATGGCGCGGCGGACGATGGTGAGACGGCCGAGCACGAGCACTCGGTCCGTGAGCTGATCGATGGCGTTCGCCACGTAGGCTCCTTTCGAAGACAGATGTGGTTGTGGGGCATGCCCGCGATTGTAGCATGGAGCGTACGGGGGCGCTTCAATCCACTCTCCCTCGACAACCAAAACGGGGCCAGCAACCCCCACGACCAAAGGCCCAAATTACAAGTGAGTAGACTTTTTACGATCTGCCGAGCACACCCAAAACCGCCACCCCTGTGACCTGCGGTTTTACAAAGGAAGATATGCATTGTGCTCGGCCTGCGCCAAAAAGTCTACTCACTTAGCCCGAATCGAAGCCAAACAGATCAAAATCGAAACCAAATTGAGCCAGTCCACCGCAAAAAACGTTTGAACCCGTGCTTCTCGCGGCGGATTGACACTACAAAGCGGCCAAAATGTCGGTCAGATTATCAATAACGGCATCGGCTCGCGATTGATCGAGGTTGACGCCCTCGTGCGGACGCAGCGCCAGGACGCGGGCGCCGGAGCGCTTGCCAGCCTCGATCCCCAAAGGCGAATCCTCGATAACCAGGCACTCGGCGGGCTCCACCCCCAGCGCCTCCATGGCACGCAGGTAGATCTCGGGATCGGGCTTAAACGCACTGCACTCGTGGCCGCTGATGGTGTAATCCAGCACATCGGCAATGCCAGTGATCTCCACCAGCTCGTCAATAAGCTCGCGATAGGACGAGCTCGCGATGGCGCACTTCACGCCGCGCTCGTGCAGCTTGCGCATCACCGGCTCCGCCTGCTCGTTAAGCAGCTCGGCATACGGAACGGGGTGATCCGGGCTATAGACCTGCTTGTACTCAACGCGCAGGCGCTCGCGCAGTTCAACATCGTCGGGCACCAGCGCCTCCCAAATGGCAGGCTCGTTAGACCCCGAAAGATCGGGAATCTCGTCAAAGTGGAAGCCCTTCTCCTCCATAAACGCCACGCGACGACGGTTGTAGAACCACTCGGTATCGACCAGCACGCCGTCCATGTCAAACAGCACTGCCTTGATCATACGCATCTCCTCCCACCTGCCAAAAAGAGTCAGGTTTATTTTGGTGGGTTTTATCTGGGGTTTTGCGGCGCGGCAGACACGCCCTCCCCAAAGCAAAAAAGGGGACGGGGCGAAAACCCCATCCCCTCTCAATCAGCCCGTAAGGTCTACTTACTTGTGATTAGTAGGAAAGCTTCCACATGTAGCGACGCATGGTCAGCGGGTGCTGACGGGCCTCGGCGATCTGGTTGCCGTACTCGCGCATAACGGCGAGGTGCAGCAGCGGGTTGAAGTAGGTGACGACGCTCGCGGGCACGGCGTCAGCCAGGCCGTAGTCCTTGGAGTCGATCAGAGCGACCTTGGCGCCCATGCGCTCAAGGAAGGTGAGGGCGCGGGCGTCCATCGGACGGGTAGCGCCATCGGACATGAAGAAGACGTAGGGCTTACCCTCGGTGGAAACCTCGAACGGGCCGTGGAAGTACTCGCCGGTGTTGTAGGCGGCGGCGTCGATCCACTGCATCTCGGTGAACAGGAAGGCGGCGTGAGAGTAAGCCATCTTCTCGGAGGCACCGGAGGCCATGAAGTAAATCATCTTGTCGTCCTTGAAGTCCTCAGCGAACTTCTTGGCGAGCTTCTTGCAGGACTGAGCAGCGTTCTCGCAGAGATCGAAGACGTTGGTGAGGCCGGTGATCATGTCGTCGTACTTGTCATAGCCCTCGGTCTGCTGAAGGATCTCGAGAGCAAGAGCGATGGCATAGCCGGGCTTCTCGCACTTGGCAGCGAAGTTGGCGTGGAAGCCGTGAACGATGACGTAGTCAGCGTCGACGGTCAGAGCGGAGCCAGCCTTGTTGGTGAGGGAGACGACCGGGCAGTTGTGCTTCTTGGCGGTCTTGTTGGCCTCGACGGTCTCGGGCGTGGAGCCACCGAGGGAGCAGGTGATCACGAAGGTGTGCTCGTTGACCCAGGAAGGCGTGTCGTAGTTGAACTCGTTAGCGGTGAAGATCTGAACGTTCAGCTTGTCCGTGTTGTTGGCCAGGAAGTACTTGGCGGGGTACAGGTCGGACATGGAAGCACCGCAGCCGACGAAGGCGACACTGTGGATCTCGTGGTTGGACAGGACGTCAGCGACGATCTGCTTAGGGAGGTTAAGGTCGATCTCGTACATCTGACACATTCCTTTCGATTTTTGCGGCGCCACATTGCCGGGCGCTCGCAGGGTTACCGTGGTTTGGACCGAGTCGCCGGTCCGTTGAGGATGCGACAAGGGGACTGTCCCATTGTCGCATTTTGGGGATGGAAGCCTGCCTGGGGTATGGGATGCCAGGCAGGCCCCCGGGGGAAAGCGGTTAGGCGCTTGGTCGCGACTAGGCCAGAATGCCGGCCGCGGAGAGGGCGATGCCGCCCACGATGGCGATCACGAGAAGCCAACCGGTGTTGACGTTCTTCTTGATGAGCCAGTACATAAGGCCGGTGAGGCCAAGGGAGATCATCTGGGGCATCATGCCGTCCAGGATGTCCTGGATAACGACGGTGCCCTCAGCGAACTGCAGCGGGGTGGTGGCGCCGATCAGCGTGGCGATCATGCCGCCCACGGACATAAGACCCACGATGCCGCAGACATACATGAGCTTCTCCATGAGGTCGCCGCCCTGAAGCTTGCTCAGGTACTCGTGGCCGCCCTGATAGCCCATCTTGGCGGCGAACCAGGTGATCAGCACAGAGGGGACGATGGAGATGAGCATGGCCAGGATCGGGCCCATGATGGAGCCCTGCTGAGCCAGCTGAACGCCCAGGCCAAAGGCGATAACGCGGATGGTGCCCTGGAAGAAGGAGTCGCCGATGCCGGAAAGCGGACCCATGAGGGAGGTCTTGACCGCGTTGATCGAATCGGGATCGAAGTTCTCGGGATCCTTGGCGTACTCCTCCTCCATGGAGGCGGTGAGGCCCAGGATAAAGGCACTCGTCTGCGGGGTGCAGTTGTAGAACGCCATGTGACGGTGGTAAGCCTCTTTCTTAGCAGCGAGCTGCTTGGGGTCGGACTCGTCCGGATAGAGGCGATCGAGCGTGGGAACCATGCCGTAGAGGAAGCCCATGTTCATCTGACGCTCGTAGTTCCAAGAGGCCTGGATGGCCCAGGAGCGCCAGAAGAACTGGCTGACCTTCTTGTTCAGGGACACGTCCTTGGTTGCGGTTGCCATAGTGTGTTCCTCCTTAGTCTTCGTCGTCTTCGAGCGGATCGTAGTCGGAATCGACACCGGCGGCTGCATGGGAACCGTTGAACTTGAAGCCCATGAAGACGACAGCCAGGCACACACCGATCAGAGCGACCGCGATGACGGACAGGTTGAGGTAAGCGGCGAGCAGGAAACCGATGAACAGGAACGGAGTCATACCCTTCTTGATCATCATGGTGAGCAGCAGGGCCAAGCCGTAGGCGGTCATGATCTTGGTCGAAACGTTAAGACCAGTGGACAGCCACTCGGGAACCATGTTGACGATGGCCTGAACCAGGTCGGTGCCAACAAAAACGGCGAGGAAGATCGGCAGGAAGTACATGACGGCGTACAGACCGGAGCCGGCGCAGATGTGCATACGGTAGGCGGTCTTGAACTTTCCGTTATCGATCGCGCTATCTGCCACATGGGTGAGGGCGGCGATGATGGAACGGAACACGATGCCGAGAAGCTGACCCAGGACGGCGACCGGGATGGCGATCGTCATGGCGGTCTCGGCGGAAGCATCGGTCAGGCACGCAAAGGCAGCGGCCACGATGCCGCCCAGGACCATATCGGGCGGAACGGCGGCGCCGACCTGCACCAGGCCCATGGACACGAGCTCGACGGCGGCACCGACGGCAAGGCCGGTGGGCACATCGCCCAGCAGCAGACCGACGAGCGTAGCGCCAACGAGGGGCTGCTCGAAGTTAAGACGACCGAGCAGGCGGGAGTCCCACATGCAGAACACGCCGACGAGGCCGACGAGCACCGCACTGATGAACGTATTCATACCCTTCTCCTTTCAGTCAGGCAAAAGCCTGGTTGATTACAGCTTGGCGTCGATGTCGACGCTCTGATACGTAGGGGTCTGCTGAACATAGAGCTTGATGCCCATGTCGAGCAGCTGATTGACGTCGGCCTTCTGGGTGGCGTCGAGAAAGACGGAGCTGTCCTTGCCGCCGACCTGATCGGCACCGTCGTGGTTGGCGGTGGCGCCCAGGTTGATGGCGTCGAGCTTGTAGCCCTGGCAGAACTGCAGCATCTCGGCAGTGTTGCCAAAGACGAACATGACGCGCTCGCCGAGGGTGTTGAGCTTGTCCATCTTGGCGAGGGCACGCTCGACGGTGAAGACGTTCAGGCGCACGCCCTGGGGCTTGGCCAGCTTGAGAGCGCCCTTCTTGATGTCATCGTTGGCGGCAGCGTTGTCGACGACGATGATGCGCTCGGCCTGAACCTTGGTGGTCCAGGTAAAGACGACCTGGCCGTGCAGCAGACGGTAGTCAAGACGTGCGAGGACGATCTTGGCGGGACCGGAGCTGTGACGGGACGCCGTGGCCTTCTTGGCGGGGGCCGCGGCGGCCTCGACCGGTGCGTTGGGGTTGGTCAGACCGGTGCGGGCCTCGTTGATGAGGGCCGCGAGCTCGGCGCCCTTGACGGGGACGGGGCTCATAGCGAGCGTGAGCGCCAGCGGGATGTTGAAACCGCTGATTACCGTGAACTTCGTGCCGTTCTTGGAAAGCTCGACCATGTTGTTGTTGACCGAGCTGCCGAGCATATCGGTCAGCACATAGACGGTGTCGTCCGCGTTGAACGTGGCGATCAGGGCGTCCACCTTATTGGTGATGGGCTCCTTGTCGTCACGAGCAAGCGACACGACGTGGACGTTCGACACGTCGCCGAGAACCATCT
This sequence comes from uncultured Collinsella sp., assembly GCA_900545745.1. Classification (GTDB taxonomy): domain Bacteria; phylum Actinomycetota; class Coriobacteriia; order Coriobacteriales; family Coriobacteriaceae; genus Collinsella. The sequence goes on along the minus strand of URAD01000020.1, from coordinate 18,278 downwards.
CGAGCGTGTCTTTGGCGCCTGCGGCCAGGCCGCCATGAGATGCGAGAATGATCTGATTCATCTTGCCTCCTCCTTTTCGTTATGGTCATTATAACGTCTTATACGTTGCTTATATTGCTAATTAGTATAAAGACCGTTCGCGGGTGAAAATCGACCGTTGACGGGTTTAACGTACTTGAAACGTTGGGGCTGGATAGGCAGGCGCTGGCTGGATAACCCCAGGTCAGACGCCGCACACAATCCTCTATCGCACGAAGTACCAGGGGCTTTCCTGCACGGTGGGTTCCAGCGCAATGCCGGTGCGTTCCTTAAACAGATCCATGTCCTGCGATTTCTCCGTCCACCACGCGTTGGGCTTAAAGGTCATGCTCTCAATGACATGACCGACAAACACGCTGTTGCGCAGCTTAGAGAAGTCGGTATTCATAATCAGGATGGACGCGAGCACCAGCACGATGCCCAGGACTTTGATCGCGCCGGCGGGCTCGGCGTAGACACCAATGCCCAACAGTACGGTGACGACCGTCTCGAATGACATTACGACGGGAACTTTCGATGTCTCGAGCCCCATGGACAGGCCCTGCATATATAAGATGTAGGCCACAGCTGTGGGGATGAGTCCAAAGCCAAGGAACAGCAGCAGCAGCTGTGGCGACATTGCCGCGGCGACATCCGGCCACGGAGCCGCGATAGCTGCCATAACCGCACCGCCAAAAACAAAGCCCCAAAACGTGACAGCCAGCGGGTGGACCGTCTTGGTTGCTATTCGGCTAAACACCGCGAGCGACGCACCACAAAGACCTGCAATCACGCCCGACGTGACGCCCCAAACCGAAAAATGAAAACCGGAAAGGTCGCCATTGGTCACTGCAAGCACGCAGCCTACGATGTTAAAGACAATGGCAACGAGCTTGTTGGGGGTCACGTCCTCGCGATAAAGCACGCGGCCGAGCATGACGCCAAACACCGGCGAGGTGTAGAGCAGCACCGAGGCCGTGGACATGCCCACCTCGCCCATGCACTCGTAATAACAGGTGTTGGCGGCGGCCAAACCGACGATGCCGACAAGCGCACAGGGAACAAGCTCTTTAGGGCTTGCCTTGAACAGGGCCAGCGGACCCTGAGCCACGGTAGACCCCTCACCCGGACGGCAGCCCATAAACATCAGGACCGGCGCCAAGATAAGCGCTCCGACCAACAAGCGAAAGGCAGCCATGCTCTGGGACGAAACGCCCATGGCCGAGATGCCGTTTACAAAGATTCCGATGCTGCCCCACATAAGCGCGGCGATCAGCACCAGCACATAGCCCAGATTGCTTTTCTTCAACGCAGCCTCCTCGGTATTGTTTCCAATATGTTTCGTACTACGTTATAGTCGTTATATACATTTTTCAAGACACAAATCGGCGAGCGGATAAGTGATCCGTTTTCCTCCGCCCCCAGCGGATTACTGGGCGGTTGCGGTGAAATAGTTCCTAAATAGAGGCTTCAAGCCCCCAAGCAGGAACTATTCCACCGCAACTTATGAGGACATCGAGCTGTTAGGCCGCTCTATCCCCTAGTAGTCCAGCTTCCACATGTAGCGGCGCGTCATGTAGTCCTTGTGGGTGACGGCAGAGAGTGCGCGCATGTACACGTTGTTGAGGATCGGGGCAAAGATCAGGTGGTTGAAGTACTCGCTCACGCTGTCCTTGATGTCGTTGAGGCCGAGCTCCTTGGCGTCGAGCTGATAGACGCGCTCGCCACCGTACTGGTTGACGAAGCGGATGCCGCGCTCGTCGTTGCAGCGGCTGCGGCCGACGCTGATGAGCTGGAACAGCGAGGTGCGCTTGTCCAGAATCTCGAAGGGGCCATGGAAGAAATCGCAGGTGTTGATGGTGCATGAGTCGATCTGCAGCATCTCCTGCACGTTGCAGATGCTAAAGACGTAGGCGGCACCAAAGAGCGGGCCCTGGGCCATGACGTTGATGCAGGGCTTGTCAGCGTTCTGCTCGGCCCACTTGGCAGCGAGCGGACGGGTGTACTCGACGGCCTTGCGATAGATGGGGTCGACCAAGTCAAACGCGGCCATAGCGGTCTCGTACTCGGCATAGCCCTCGGTCTGCTGCGTAAGCTCCACGGCGATCATGGTCACGACGGCGGAGTTGGTGCGGCCCATGCAGGACTCATCGACGGCCAGGCTATCGTACTGGATCTTGTAGTCGCAGACCTCGGTAAGGCCGGACTCGTCGACATAGATGGCGATGGTGCTGGCGCCGTGGTCCTTGGCGACCTGGGCGGCGACGATGGTCTCCTTGGTGCCGCGCATGGACACGACCACGGCCAGGGTGTTCTCGTTGACGTAGGCCGGGGTGGCGTGCACGAACTCGTTGCTGGTGTAGCTGGAGCTCACGACCTGCGTGGCCTCGTGCTCCATAAAGTACTGGGCAGGATAGTTGCCGCCGTTGGATCCGCCAGCGCCAATCCACACGACGCGCTTGATGCCGCCCTTGTCTGCCTTGTCAGCCAAAACCTGGGAGACGACATCCTTAACCTGTTCCTGAGTAGTCATCGTGCATCAGCCTTTCTTCTCGTTTGATGCTCTCGATGGCATACAAGTTACATACATGTTTTGGTTATGTCGACTAGTTGTATGCTATATTTATCTTAGAAATTTTGCTGATGCGGTTTTCGATAGCTAGCTACCAGCGGTTTTGTTGTTGTATTGAATACATGCTTGATTAGATACGCATACAAGTTAGATACAGGTTGATCGCATGAACGCTTCGTCTAAAAAGAAACTGGCCCAATACGAGCGCTTGGCGGGTACGCTTCGCGACCGCATCGCCGCCGGCATCTACGCACGCGGAGACAAGCTGCCGTCCGAGATGGAGCTCATGGACGAATCGGGGCTGTCGCGCAGCACCGTGCGCCACGCCCTTAAGGTGCTCGTTGATGAGGGCCTGGTGCGCACCGAGCGCGGGCGTGGCGCCTTTGTGGCCGACACGCCCGCGCTCCACGAGAACAACCTGGTGTTTTCGAGCTATACCAAGCAGGTCGAAGGCCAGGGCATGAAGCCCACCACGCGCACCGTGGACTCGGGCTTTGCCAAGGCGGCCGGCAGCATAGCTAAGTTCTTTGACGCCGCCGTGGGCAGCAAGCTCGTCAAACTTGTCCGCCTGCGCTACCTGGACGACGCGCCGCTGTGCCTGGAGACCACCTACCTGCCGCCAAGCTTCGAGACGCTCATCGATCGCGATATTAACGGTTCGCTCTACGCCACGCTGCGACAGGAGTTCCATCGCGCGCCGGCACAGGGGCATAAGACCTTTGAGGTGTGCTACGCCTCGCAAAACGAGGCGTTTTTGCTCAACGTCGAGCGCGGGCAGGCGTTGATCCTAATCACCGACTACGTCTACGACACCGACGGTCGCCCGCTCCACGTCTCCAAGCGCATCCAACGCACCGACCGCGCCAAATACACCGAACCCATCGGCTAGCGCACCAAACGAGGCAAACTGTACCTAATGAACGTTTTACCTGCGGTTTTATTAAATCTCAAGCCAGCATGGCACAAATGCCAACATCGCCTGGCAATACGCGCCGTCCAAGCTCAACTGTTCCTGCTCAGAATATCCAGTACCGCAAATCTAAGTGAGTAGACTTTTCGTGACCTGCCGAGCACACCAAAAACTGTCACCTCTGTGACCTGCGGTTTTACTAAGGCAGATACGCCTTGTGCTCGACCTGCGCCAAAAAGTCTACTCACTTAGTTCGAATCGAAGCCAAACGGACCCAAATCGAAGCCAAATTAAGCCCATCCGCATCAAAAGACGCGTGAATCCGTACTTCTCGCGGTGAATTGACGCTACAAAGCGGCCAAAATAAACCTGTCCCTAAATGGTAGGTTTGGGAAGGTCGGGGAACCAGGTTGGTTTGGGTTGGTTGGGTGTGCGCTCGGCCAGGACCAGCTCCATCCAGCACATGTCGTACCAGCGGCCGAACTTTTGGGCGCAGCGGTCGAAGGCGCCCACCAGGCGATACCCCATATGGGCATGGAAATCCTGACTGTTGTGCGTTAGATACTCGTCGTCCTTATCGTGCGGCACGGCAATGAGCGCGCACATGTTGGTGATGCCCATCGCGACCAGGCATTGCTTCAGCGCGTCGTGCAGCTTGCGACCCAGCCCGCCATGGCGCACATCGCGTGCCAGGTAGATCGACGTCTCGACCGACCAGTCGTAGGCCTCGCGGCCGTTAAGCGGACTCACATAGGCATAGCCTACCGGACGCCCGTCCAACTCCATCACCAGATACGGATAGCGCTTGAGCGTACGCTCAATACGCCCGGCGAACTCCTCAACGCTCGGCACCTCGTATTCGCAGGTAATCGCCGTCTCGCGCACATACGGCTCGTAAATGGCAAGCAACTCCGGCGCATCATCGGGCGTCGCCAGGCGAATCGTCGGCTCGGACATCTCGGTCATACAACCCTTCTCCCCCAAAAGCAAAGGCCGCCCTGCGCCAAGCTCAGGCGTAGGGCGGCCCCTTGTCATTACATCAGGCTACAGGACAGCCGCCAACGCGTCGATATCCTCCTGCGTCGTGGCCCAGCTGGTGCAAAAACGCACCACCGTGTGGGTCTCGTCGTACTTTTCCCAGTACTCGATCGAGGCATGCTCGCGAATGCGGGCCATGTCCTCGTTGGGCAGAATCACAAACTGCTGGTTTGTAGGCGTCTCCAAGAAGAACTGGTAGCCGCGCTCGTGCAGCACGCGGCGAAGCGCCTGCGCGGTTTCGATCGCCTGGCGACCAATCTCAAAATACAGGCCATCGGCAAAAAGAGACTCAAACTGCACGCCCGTCAGGCGGCCCTTGGCCAGCAACGCGCCATGCTGTTTAATACGCGGAATGGGATGCGCCGGAGCGTGCATGCCGCTAAACACCACAGCCTCGCCGCAGAGCGCGCCGCACTTGGTGCCGCCGATGTAGAACACGTCGCACAGCTGCGCCAGCTCGGGCAGGGTAATGTCGCACTCATCGGCCGCCAGCGCATAGGCCAGACGGGCGCCATCCACAAACAGCGGAATCTCGCGCTTCTGGCACACCGCATGAATCGCCGCGAGCTCGGCCTTGGAGTACAGCGTGCCGTACTCGGTCGATAGGCTCACGTACACGGCACCCGGGAACACCGTGTGCTCGTAGCTCTCGTTTTCGTAGAACACCTGGATATAGTTCTCGAGGTCCTCGGCGTGCATCTTGCCCTCGTAGCCGGGGATGGTGAGCACCTTGTGGCCGCCAAACTCAATGGCGCCCGCCTCGTGGCAGGCGACGTGGCCGGTCTCGGCAGCAACGACGCCCTCGTACGGCGCGAGCAGCATGTCGATCACCGTGGCGTTAGCCTGCGTGCCGCCCACCAGGAAAAACACGTCGGCGTCAGGCGCCTGACAGGCCTCGCGAATAAGTTGCTTGGCACGCTCGGTGTGCGCATCGGTACCGTAGCCGGGCTGCGGCTCCATGTTGGTATCGACGAGCGCCTGCAGCACTGCCGGATGTGCACCGTGGGAATAGTCGTTGTTAAACGCGAGCATGGCAATCCTCTCTTACCGGGTATCGGTCAGATGATTCAAACGGAGCTATTGTACGCCGTTGGGATAGGCAATGCGCGCGGCAAGGCACTCAAGCGCCAGCACCAGGGCAAAGCCGCAGCTTACGTCACTCAAAAAGTGCGCCCCGATCACGATACGGCCAAAGGCGACGAGCGCCGCGACCACAGCCGCCGTCCAAAAGACCACGCGGCGGCGCGACGGTTTTTCCTTAAAGGCCGCCGCGGGAAGCCCGGCGAGTATAAGACCGATCGCCGCGTGCGCCGTGTGCCCACTCGCAAACGACTTAAAGCCGTCCTTGATTACACCGGTGGCGATATAAGTCCACTTGTCGGGGTTGCCGATCACCCACCACGGCTGAAACTCGAGACCCTGCGTCACCTCGATCACGCGCATGCGCGGGCGTGACCACAGCGGTTTGACGATCACGTTGAGGATGATGGCTTGGGCAACCCACACGGCAAGCACCATCAACGCCCAGCGCGTGAGCTCGTCGGGCTCGGTCGTGCGCGTGAGGCGATAGACGATAAGGTTGGCGACGATGGCCAGCACAAATGTCAGCACCAGCTGAACGGCAATGAGTTTACCGCCAACCTTCAGGGACGAGACGATCTCGTAGCCGGCCAGGCCAACGTTGACGAGGATGCCGAGCACGGCGAGCCATTTGCTCTCCCTGGAGTCGGGACGCACCGCGCGTACGAGCATAACGCCCGCGATGCTCGCCGTCAGCTCGAACGGCAGCTCGCCGGCCGCCTCGATAAAGCGGCCGTACATGCTGCCGATGTTGAACAGCGCGCTCGAGATCTGATAATCGAAGAAACTGCCCACGCCCAGACAAAGACACAGGACAACCGCGATAATGGCGACATCTTTCTTATAGATGTATCCGAACATGCTTTCCTTTCGATGGAGCCGGGATCAACCTGCGAGGCGGCGGGGCAAAGAACAACCGATGGCTCTGCCCCGCCACGTCCCCTACTTGTTAGTCATCGTCGCTCGCACCCAGCTGCTGCAGCAGCATGAGCGCCGCGGCCACGGGGCCGGTGCCGTCGTTGGCGTCGAGGCCGCGACCCAGGCCGCTGCCCGCGCCGGCGCCTGCCTTGTAGGGTACCGACAGCTTGCGGCTCTTGGGGAAGTTCACCGCGCCATAGCGGGTCTTAAGCTCAAAAGCCACCTTCTTGGGCACGTCGACGCCCAAAAACGTGATGCGACCGCCACTGAGCGTGACGCTCTCGAGCCCCAGGCGCTCGCCGCGAATGCGGATTCGTGCGCGATTGAACAGGTTGAGTCCCGCCAGCGGCAGCTCGCCATGCGCAGCCTCGGTCTCCTCCTGCACCTCATCGATGCTCTCCAGGTCCTCGGCCGCTGCAAGCTTACGGTACACGAGCACGCGCTGATCCACCGCCGGCAGGTACTCCTCGGACAAGAAGTAGTCGGCCGGCAGGTTAATACCCACGCTCGCCGCCTCCACGCCGGCATCGTCATCGCCGCGCGCCTCGGCCACGGCCTGTCCCAGCATCTGCGTAAACAGGTCAAAGCCCACGCTCGACAGGTTGCCGTGCTGCTCGGCGCCCATAAGCGAGCCGGCACCACGGATCTCCAGGTCGCGCATGGCGATGCGCATGCCGCTGCCCAGGTCCTGGAACTCGGAAAGTGCGGTCAGGCGCGCCGTCGCCTCCTCGGTGAGAGGCAGCTCGCCCGGGAACATAAAGTACGCGTAGGCCTGCGTGGCAGAGCGACCCACACGGCCCTTGAGCTGGTAAAGCTGCGCCAGACCCAGGCGCTGCGAATCCTCGATGATCAGCGTGTTGGCGGTCGCGTTGTCGATGCCGCTCTCCACGATGGTCGTGGCGATAAGCACGTCGATCTTCTTGGTCGCGAACTCGATCATCACGTCCTCGACCTCGCGCGGGCTCATCTTGCCGTGCGCCACGCCCACGCGCGCCTCGGGCGCGGCCTCGTGCACGCGCGCCACGGCGTCGTCGATGGTCTTGACGCGGTTGGACACGTAATACACCTGACCGCCGCGGCCCACCTCCAGGCGAATCGCCGCACTCACCACGTCGGGGTCGTACTCCCCCACGTGCACGATCACGGGACGACGCCCGGTCGGCGGTGTGGTGATCAGGCTCATGTCGCGCACTCCGCTCGTGGCCATCTGCATGGTTCGCGGAATAGGCGTTGCCGAAAGCGTGAGCACGTCGATTTGCTCGCGCAGGTTCTTGAGCTGCTCCTTGTGCTGCACACCAAAGCGCTGCTCCTCGTCGATGATCACCATGCCCAGGTTCTTGGGGTTCACGTCGGCAGAAAGCAAGCGGTGCGTGCCGATGAGCACATCAATCGTGCCCTCGGCAAACGCCTTAAGCGCGCGCTTCTGCTGCGCCGGGGTGCGGAAGCGGCTGAGCACTTCGACCTCCAGGCCAAACGGGGCAAAGCGCTCAAAGAACGTCTCGTAGTGCTGCTGGGCCAGAATGGTCGTGGGGCAGAGCACCATGACTTGGCGGCCGGAGTCCACGCACTTAAACGCCGCGCGCAGGGCAACCTCGGTCTTGCCGAAACCCACGTCGCCGCACAGCAGGCGGTCCATGGGCTTGGGCGCCTCCATGTCGGCCTTGATGTCGGCGATAGCCTCCAGCTGGTCGCGTGTCTCGTCGTAGGGGAAGCTCTCCTCCATCTCGATCTGCTCGGGCGTATCGGGCGGACAGGCGATACCGGTAATCGACGAGCGGCGCGTATACAGGTCGACCAGGTCAAACGCCAGCTTTTTGGCGTTCTTGCGTGCCTTGTTGGTGGCACGCGTCCAGTCGGCGGTATTGAGCCTGGTCAGGCGCGGCTTGTCGCCGTCGGGGCCAACATAGCGTGTGATGCGGTCGACCTGCTCGAGCGGCACGTAGAGCTTGTCGCCGTCGGCATATTCCAGCAAAAAGTAGTCGCGCTCCTTGCCGCCCACTTCCTGGCGCGCGATCTCGCTAAAGAGCGCGATGCCGTGGGTAGCGTGCACCACGTAGTCGCCCGGCTTAAACGGGAAGGTGATCTGCGTGATGTCAACCTTGCGGCGGCTGCGCGCGCGGTTGGCATCCATGCGGGCGTTGAGGTCGGCGATCGAGAACACGGCCAGGTTGGCATCGGGCACCACCACGCCCTGCGGCAGAGCGGCATCGACAAAGGTCACGCGTCCGCGCGAGATGGTGGGCACGGCGGCGCCGGCGGCAGCCTGCGCGGCGCCCGTCTCGAGCGAGCGGGCGTTGAGCGCGTCGGCCTTACGCTCGCGAATGGAAGCGTGGGCCTCCTGGCGGGCGGTGCGATCGGCAGAATCCGCCGCTGCCACGCGCACGCGGTCGCCGATAGCGCCGACATTTTCGGGCGCCGCGGTCAGCGATTCCTCAAAGGTAATGCCCTCGTCGCCAAAGGTGAGCTCCATCGACTCGCGCGCACCGCGGTCGGGAATGGCAAACACGCAGGCATAGCGCTTGCCCACGACTTCCTGGATGCGCGTCATAAAACGGTTGTCCGAGCCTGCGATGGCCGGCTGCTCAATCTTGAGCTCGGCCGTCACCGCACCGCCGGCACGGATGAGGCTCACATAGTTCAGGCGCTGCTGGGCACCAAAATCGAGCTGTTGGGCGCGCACGTACAGACCATCCAGGCGGTCAATCCCTGCCTCGCCGGCACGGGCCTCAATATCCTCGTAGGCGCGCAGGCAGTCGTCGAACAGCGAGCGCGGCTCGGACAGAACCACGAGTGCCTTGCCGCTCACGTGCGCCAACGGGCTTACGGTCTGGCCGTACATCACCGGCAAAAAGCGGTCGAGCTCGGGCGTGACGATGCGCGCATCCACCATCTCGAGCAGCGCCGCCAGCTTGCTATCGTCCTGGCTGGCGCGATAGAGCGCCACATGCATGTTGTGGACCGCCTCGTCGGTAAGCGCCAGCTCGCGGCAGGGGAAGATCTCGATACTGTCCTCGTTACCGATGGTCTGCCCCGTGGAGCTCACCATGCGGCGTATGCGATCGATCTCGTCGCCAAAGAACTCAATGCGCACGGGAGCCTTTTCCTGCGCGGGAAACACCTCGACGGTGTCGCCGTGAACGCGGAACAGACCGGGCGCATCAGCGGCACCGGCATTGGTGTAGCCCATGCCCACCAGGCGCTGCGGCACCTCGTCAAAAGGAATCTCCTCGCCCACCGCAAAAGTGGTGGACTCCCAATAGCGACTCTCGACCGGCGGCACGCAGCGCAGCAGCGCACGGGCCGAGGCAACCATGATGCAGTTGTCCCCGCGCACGATGCGTCCCAGGGCCTCGCAGCGCTGCGCCACCACGGCGTCGTCGGGCGCCTGCTCGCGCCACGGATAGTCCTTACGCTCGGGAAAGCGGCACACGTGCGCCAGGCCCACATAGGCGGCAAGGCTGCGCGCGGCGCGATCGGCCGCATCCTCGCCACTCACGATGTAGACCGTGGGGCGCGGACGACGCGCAAACTGGGCGGCAGCCATAAGCGTTCGGCCCGACTGAGACACGGCCAGCGTCACGTCCTCGCCAGAATCGAGCCCGGCCTCGACGGTCTGCAGTGCCTCGGCAGTGTAGAGCTGCGCGGCTATACGGTGAATGAGCATGCTGTTCCTCCGGCATTGCAACGCCAAAAGCCCGCCGGGGCAAGCTCGGCGGGTATGCGACGGATTTCATTGCCTGTCATGGTAGCGCATGGAGAGGACTCCGGCTCAAGAGCAAACCCAGCCCCGCAACAAAAACGCCAGATAGAACTGGATTCACCGGCTTCGCCAAAATCTCCCCGTCACGTCGAACGCCGCAACCACGGAAGGTGTCCCGAGAAACGGCTATTCCTCAAAAAAGCTTGCGACGTTCAAGCGACTCGTCCACTCACCTATGGTGTTGGCAAAACCGACGCGTGTGTACACGCCCGCAAAACGGCCGCGATACAGGTACAGGCCTTCCATATTAGAAGCGGGCGCAAAACCAAGATCATCCACAAGTCCTTTGGGCGCCTCTCCTCGATGCGGCCCATCGACAAGCGTCCCGCGCAAGCAGGGCGTCTGATACTGCTGAGCATACTCCTGTACAATCGCCCCAGCGGCCGCAGCGCGAGCAAGCACCTGAGGCCATTCCCGTTCCGCGACATCCAAACCAGCGACAACGCCAACCGCATTGTAGCCGCCGCACGGCTTGACAATCCACCGATCCTTTTCGGCAAATCGCGACAACTGGGTGCTTTCATCCAGAATCTCGGTATAGGGCACATGCTCCCGTACAAACGATTGCTCCTCCGGGCTCAACAAGGACTGACCGGCCCGAGACCACAAAAACGCAAATACGGTCTTAGTCGCACACGGCCACGTTCTAAAACCACCGACGATGCATGCAAGCCCTTCTTGGGCAGCCTCGATTAAGGCCGAGCGTCCATCGCACGGCTTATCCCACAGCTCGCCGGTCACCGCGCGCCGCCAAACGCAATCAATGGGACCAGCGGCATCGCACAGGCGCCTAGCACCGCCCTCTTCTTCGGCAATCCGCAGGTCGCGCACGTCCGCAAAGCGTGCGACTACACCCCGCCGCCTCATAAGGTCGACAAAATGAGCCGCATCTTCCAAGTCGATGCTTTCCGAATAGTCGACGATTGCCACCGAAGCGGGATAGATCTTTGATTGCGGTGCATGGGGTCCCTCGTCAACGCGGACCCCGTCGTCCGATCGTGCACTATCCTCGGTGCGGCGAGGATGGGCCAGCTCCCACTCTGCATAGGTCTCAAACAATGCATCTATCCAGCTACCGCACAAATCGTACTGCCGAAAGCCGGGATGATTGGACGCAAACTCCTCAAAGGAAGGTGTCATTCGCACGGCTTGGCAGACCGCATCGGTCACTACCATTCCAGCGCTGCCATCGGTATTGAGCTCGCAAAACGTATACGACCCGGTGTCCTCGTCAAGAAAGATATCGACGCGCGCAAGGGGAATCTGGCAATCATAGCCGGCGTCCATAGCGCACAGGTCAGCAAAAGCCGGATCCATGCGAAACCACGCACGCACGGACGCATCGGAGCAAAACGCCCGCGTCACCTTGTCCATGATGCCGTACATACGCTCGGCGGCCTCTTTAAGAAGCGCCGTCATGTTCTTGTCGAATATCTTTGGCGTCAGAGCCCAGGGCGCAGGATCGCCGTGGTAGAGCGCATGGGTTTGAGACAAGTGCTCGTCGCCTTTGCGACGACCAGGCAGGTCACCTTCGCGCTTGCGCACGATGCGCTCAAAATAATCTTCAAGCTCTCGCGTCTTCGATGTTGCCACGTTACCCTCCATTGCTCGATTTTTTGCTCATGCTACGCCAGCGCGCGCGGCTTCGGCGCGCTTGAATAGCCTTCTAAATTAGCAACACATTTTTGCATGAGGCAGCGGGAGGCAACATATACTCCAGCTCAAGCGCACGCCTAGCCCCGCACCAAAAACGCCAGACAGACGAGCCACCTGGCGCTATCAGAGTGAGCTATACGCCGAGTCTAATCGTAGACGCCCATTTTAAGCAGTGTGAAGGTCGGAGCGCCGTCGCCCTGCGCGACGCGGACCGTGCAAGTCTCGGTACGGCCCATGGATGCGTCCGCTTGAATTGCGGCGATGAACTGGTTCTTTGGCAGGCCGTAAGTGCTCTCGGGGATGTCGGAAGGAAGTAACATGCCGCCAGCACTGTAGACCTCATAGGTGAGCTCGTAGATGTTGTCGCCAAGGTCAGTCGCGCCCGTAACGATGGCACACGGTGGGTTGTAATTTCCCTGGCCATATTCCTGTTTCAGATACAAGTACCCACCATGCGCTTCGGCCGAATCAGGAATCGCCTGCCCCTCCGGCGTTCTGTCATAAGTCATATCGGCATCGGAAAGCGTCAGACCCGTCAAGCGGTTGAGTTCCCTATTGATCACATCAGTCGCCACACGCTGGCTATTACCGTTGTCATAGTCGCCTTTCTCGATTCGATACGGCGCGTTGTCAATAAAATGGCACCAGATAAACTTAACCAGCTTGTATTTCTCGTCATCAGAAAGGCCGTCAGTCGAATCGAAGCCGCCCGTCTGATACCAGTCCCGATCGAAGTGCTCCTCCGTAAAGTTCGACAGGAACAGATTCGCGGCGGCATAGGTTGCCTGGTCATTGAGGTCGACCTTTACGCTGCTGCCCGTCTGCTCGGTCTCTTCCGGCTCTTCTTGCTCATCGGCAGGCTTCTCCTTGGCGCTTCCCTTGTCCTTGTGCTCGGCTGAACCCTCGTCGGACCCCAGTACCGTAATCTGCGATGAGTTGCCCTGCCCAAGCGGACCCAGCACGCCGGTCAGCGCCAGAGCGGCACCGCCGGCAACGAGCACGCCCACCACGCACATGCCGACAATCACCGCGCGCTTATGTGACTTCTTCTGCACGGGAGGCATCCCTGCCGCCGGCATCGATGCGGGCTCAGCAGGCGCGGCCGCCGGAGAGGCAGCGCCCATGCGCGCCCCGCAGTTCGTGCAAAAATCGGTTCCGTCGGGCATCTCGGAGCCACACTTGGTGCAAAACATATTCGGGCATCCCCTCACAACAAACGGCATCTGTCGCCATCATATTGAGCCCTCGCGGCTCAAATGTGTTGCACAACATTGACCACAGCCTTCGGACGCCGGCAAAGCGTGCCGGACCCTACCCCGTCACCCGTACGCTGGGGCAAAGGTCTGCCAGTGGGCACTCGTCGCACTTGGGTTTGCGGGCGTCGCAGATTTCGCGGCCAAAGGTGATCCACTGGTGATTGACCGACTCCCAATACTCGTGCGGCAAGATCTTGAGCAGATCCTGCTCGGTCTTGAGCGGCTCTTTGGCGTGCGTCTTGGGACTCAGCATCAGGCGATGCGCGATACGGTTGACGTGCGTATCCACCGCGATGCCTTCCACAATGCCATACCCCACGTTGAGCACGATGTTCGCCGTCTTGCGCCCCACGCCCGGCAGCTTTACAAGCTCCTTCATGTCGGCCGGCACCTCGCCGCCGTAATCGGCGACGATCATCTGCGCGGCCTCCACGGCATGCTTGGCCTTACTCTTATAAAAGCCGAGTGACTTAATGGTGTCCGCCACGTCTGTCACGCTTGCTCCGGCCATGGCCTCGGGCGTGGGCCACTGGGCAAACAGTTGGGGTGTCACCTTGTTGACCTGCGCGTCGGTCGTCTGAGCCGAGAGCAGTACCGCAATGAGCAGCCTAAAGGGATTCTCGTGGTCCAAGAAGCACTCGACCGGGCCATAGCGACGGTTAAGGCGCTCGCACACCTCGATGGCGCGCTCGCGTTTGGCGGCATTGGTCTCGCGTGGCATAACGACTCCTCGGCTCGGCAGAAACATAACTTCACGGAAACGATTGTCCCACGTACGGGGGCCTTAAGCCTCCAAAAATGCGCCGGTCTGGCGGCTCCACAGGCTTGCGTATTCGCCGCCCGCCTCGACAAGCTGCGCATGTGTGCCGTCCTCGACAATCTCACCGTCCGCCAACACCACGATGCGGTCGAGCGCCGCCACGGTGGACAGGCGATGCGCCACCACAATGGAGGTGCGCCCGCGCATCAGGTTCTCGAGCGCCTCCTGCACCAACGCCTCGGACTCGCTGTCCAGGGCAGACGTCGCCTCGTCGAGCACCAGAATCGGCGCGTCAGTGAGAATGGCGCGGGCGATGGCCACGCGCTGGCGTTGGCCGCCCGAAAGCTTGACGCCGCGCTCGCCCACCATGGTGTCAAAGCCACAGGGCAGGCGATCGATAAATTCCAGGACGTTGGCCAGGCGCGCAGTCTCGCGGATCCGCTCGTCGGTAGCGTCGGGGCGGCCGTAGGCGATATTCTCGCGAATGGAGCGGTGGAACAGCAGCGCCTCTTGCGGCACGTAGGCAACCTGACGGCGCAGACTCTGCTGCGTGCAGCGCGAGACGTCCTGGCCGTCCACGAGCACGCGGCCGCCCTGCACGTCGTCCAGGCGCAGCAACAGCTTGGTGAGTGTCGTCTTGCCCGAGCCCGATTTGCCCACCAGGCCCACGCGCTGGCCCGCCGCCACATGGAGCGTCAGGTCGTCGAACACGTTCTCGCCCGCCGCGGCGTCACGGTATGCAAAGCTCAAGTGCTCAAAATCGATCGCGCCCTCGCGCACCTTGAGCTCGGGGGCGTTCTCGTCGTCTGCCACCAGACGCGGCTCGTCCAGCACGCGCGTCATCTCGGCCGCATCGCCGAGCGCGCGGTTGATGCGCTGCATCATGGAGCTCACATAGTTCAGACGCATGGTGAGGTTGTACGTATAGGTAAAGATCATGACGAGCGCACCGGCAGAGATGCTAAACCACGCGTTGCCGCCCGCGACGAACACGCTCACCACGGCCATGGTGATGACGATAAGGCCCGAGGTCGTAAAGTTGCGCTGCATCATGGCGTGCATCGAAACCGTTTCGGCATCGCGCGCGGCGCGGTCGGCGGTATCGAACAGGTCGCGCTCAAAGTCTTCGCGCCCACAGGTCTTAACGGCCAGGATGTTCGTGACCGCGTCGGACAGCACACCCGACAGCTTGTTCTGCGCGGCGGACGTCGCGGCCGAAAGCGGCATGATGCGCTTGTACATAAGCCAGACAAACGCGATGTAGACGACCATGATGCCCACCAGGATCACGGTAAATGTGGGCACCACCGGGGCGAGTGCTGCCACCGTGCAGATGATCGAGGTGATGGTGGGGATGAGCGAATACACCATCACGTCCACCAGCCCCGTGTAGCCGCTCATAAAACGGCTCGTCTGGCTCACAAGCGATCCGCCAAAGCGGCTGGTGTGGAATGTCATGGATTGATTGGAGAGCGTGTCGAAGCACAAGCGCGCCAGGTGATAGTTGCCCGCAATCTCGAGCTTGTAGACGGTGTAGTCCTGCAGCTTGGAGAGGATCTGGCCTACCAGGTTAACGAGCACGAGCGCCAGAATATAGGGGCCAAAGACCTCAAACACCTGGTCGCCTGCCACGGGGCCGGCCTGGACGCGGTCGACGATAAGGGCCATCACGTAGGTGTTGGCAAACGTAAGCAAAAAGATATAGCCCGCCGACGAGAACACCGAGAGAAAGACGATCAACGGCTGTGTGCGCGTAACGTCCCAAAAACGCTGCAACGTGCGGCGCACGGTGGAGCGTTTGAGCGGACTGGTGCTTCTCTGAGACATGGGCTTCCTTTCGCGTCTGATAGGGCGAAACGCCATTGTTGCACACTAAAGTGCACTTCAGGCAAGCACGATGCGAAAAGCGCCCGCGCCTCGCGCTTGCGCCGACGCCCCGCCGTCCGTTGCGGCTAGCCCTCGTCTTCCTGGCCCGCGAGTAAGCCTGCGGACTCCAAGCCCAGAATCGCGTCGGCCTCCTCGGCATCCTCCAGTGCATCGATGTCCTTGAGCTTGCGTTCCATAACGTTGGTGCGCGTGGTGATAATGCCCTCGACCGTCTTGCCCGCGGTCTCGATCTGCTGCTGCGCGCGACGCAGCGCCGCCTGATAGCGCGGCAGCTCAGCCTTGACGGCGGAAAGTACGCGCAGCACGTCATCGGTGCGTTTTTGCAGCCTAAACGTCTGATAGCTCATCTGCAGGCTGTTAAGGATGGCGGCCATGGTGCTGGGGCCGGCAACGTTGACGTGATAGTCGCGACCCAGGGTCTCGATAAGCCCGGGGCGACTGACGACCTCGGCGTACAGACCCTCAAACGGCACGAACAGAATGCCAAAGTTGGTCGTCGCGGGCACGCTCAGGTACTTTTCGCAGATGTCCTTGGCCTCGCGTTTGACCATCATATCGAGCGTCTTGCGCGCTGCGGCAACGGTCTCCGCGTCGCCCGACTCCTGGGCGTCGAGCAGATGCTCGTACGCGTCGCCGGGAAACTTGGAGTCGATTGGCAGCAGCACGGGATCGCCCTCGTCTACCGGCAGCTTGACGGCAAACTCAACGCGCTCCGAGGCGCCGGGCTTGGTGGCGACGTTTTCCAGATACTGGTCGGGCGTAAGGATGTCCGCCAGGATCGCGCCCAGCTGCACCTCGCCCAAAATGCCGCGCGCCTTGACGTTGCCCAGCACGCGCTTAAGGTCGCCCACGCCGGTGGCGATAGACTGCATGTCGCCCAGACCCTTGTACACGGCCTCGAGCTGGTCGCTCACTTGCTTAAACGATGCAGACAGACGGTCGTTGAGCGTACGGGAGAGTTTCTCGTCCACCGTCGCGCGCATCTGATCGAGCTGCATGTTGTTGTCCTTGCGGATGGCGCCCAGCTGTGCATCGACCGTCTCGCGCACCTTGTCCAGGCGGCGCTCGATGCCCTCGCGGTTGGCGCCAAGCTGTTGGGCCGTCTCGCGGCGCAGGTCATCCATACGGTCGCCGGCCTGCGAGAACTCGCGCGCAATGGTCAGGTAGCGCTGCTGCTCCACGGCCGCATCGGTTGTCTGCTGCTGCGCGATGGCATTTGCCGTGCGGCGGGTTTCTGCCAGCGCGACGTTGAGGGCATCGAGCGCGCTGTTGGCCTGCTCGAGCGCCGCGAGCGTCTCCGCGTCGTTGCCGCCACGCTCTCGCAACTCGGCACGAAGGCCTTTAAGCTGCAGGGCGCAAACCACAGCAACTCCCACCGCCACCAAGGCGATCACAACAAGCACAATATCAATAGCAGACATAAACTCCGCCCAACAAACCCAATCGAGCACCAATCAAAATCGCGATCAATCTTACCCCGTCACACACACGGATCACTCACTGCCTTGCAGACAAATTTCTCTTAGAGCCGCGGACGCTAAAACGCTAGCTCTCCCAGCCGGCGCGGATGGTTGTTGCGACATCGCCTAGGCGCTGGCCCAGGGCCGCTAGATGCTGGAGCACCTCATTGGGCGAGGCACCGTTGAGAATGCACGTGAGGGCATATGAGGCCAAGAAGATTGCCGCAAGTCCTAGCGGAATGAGCACGATCATCGCCAATGTGCGCAGGCGCTGGCCCACGCGGCGACGACGCGCACGACGCTTGTCGAACGCGAGCTCCTGCGCATATGAATCTTGCTGTACGGAATAGGCCTCTGGTGCCGATTCGCACCCGGGCACGGCTGCAGGTACAGCAGCGGGCACGACGTTTTGCACGGGCGCCTGGTTGGCAACCCCTTGCATTTGCATCTCTATAAGCCGCCGCTGCTGCCGCAGCATGCGCTCGGCTTGTTGCTGTGGGGTCTCAAGAAACAGGTCCATGTTGGCCTCCAAAATCGGAGCGTTCGACGCTTACGACCAGCATCCCGCACCGCCATGACCGCGACAACGCAATCGCCGGCAATAGCCACAAAGTTTCTTTTGCTCAAAAGCTGTCGAAAAGCTCAACAACTCCCCTACCAGCACTTTCTCTGAGCTTTTTTCGCCAGCAATCTTTTGGCCTTCCACCCTTAGGCCAACTGACCAAAATCTAACCAAAAGCTTGACGAAAATTGTGAAGACAGGGACCCCACACACACAAAAACGTGCCGCCCCAAAAGGGGCGGCACACAAACCAATCTATTAGTCAAAACTCGTTGGCAAGCTCGCGCCGTCAGACCCGCGGCGTATGTCTTTGCCTCGCGCGACCCTGCGAAGCCGTGAGCGAGAGGGAAAGGGATGCGCCGCGGGTCTGACGCCCGGAGCGGTAAAGCCAGCAGTTGCCC
>URAD01000019.1 GCA_900545745.1 uncultured Collinsella sp. | reverse complement strand
AGCTGTAGCCGCCCTCGCGCTGCAGGTAGCACACGGTGGCCGGGTCGATGGAACCACAACGGGTGCCCATCATCAGGCCATCGAGCGGCGTGAGACCCATCGTGGTGTCGCGGCACACGCCGTCCTCGATAGCAGCGAGCGAAGCACCGTTGCCCAGATGGCACGAAAGCAGGCGGTGGCAGCGCGAACCCAGGATCTCCTTGGCCATCACCCACTCATAGCGGTGGCTCGTGCCGTGGGCGCCGTACTTGCGCACGTGGTACTTGTCGCACACGTCCTTGGGCAGCGCGTAGGTATAGGCGACCTCGGGCATGGTCATATGGAACGAGGTATCGAAGACCGCCACGTTGGGCAGCTCCGGATACTTCTCACGGCAGTACTCAATCGCCGCGGCCTCGCCGTAGTTGTGCAGCGGGGCAAGTGGTGCCACCTCAAGAATCTTGGCCATAACCTCGTCGTCGACAACTGCGGAATCATCGAAGTGCCAGCCGCCCTGAACGATACGATGCCCGATACCATCAATCGTAAAGTCGGTCTTCTCGAGCTCCTCGAGCACACGAGCGATAGCAGAGCGATGATCGGGGAAAGGGACCTCCTCGGTCTGCTTGGCGCCACCGTTCTCGGAGTGGCCAAAGATGCCCATGTCCGAACCGATACGTTCGCAGTTGCCCTTGGCGAAAACCTCTCGGGTATCGGTATCCAAAAGCTGATATTTAAGGCTTGAGCTGCCGGCGTTGACAACAAGTACGTTCATGAGACTCCTTTGCAGTGCAATACGGTCGACGCAGACCCCTTAAGGCGGCCGCATGTTAATAAGAAGTTATCACAACTTGATAAATAGCTATCAGGCATATCGCCCAACGAGCGCAAAAGAGGGGCCAAACGGCATTTGGCCGTCCAGCCCCTCCCCTCTTGTAATTACTTGCCGTTGACGATGCGCTCGACGTCGGAAGCGATCATGAACTCCTCGTCCGTAGGGATGACGAAAATCTTGACCTTGGAATCCTTGGCGGACAGGCACCAAGCGCCGTCGCCACGCAGGGCGTTACGGGCATGATCCATCTTGACACCCATAAAGGCCAGACGGTCGGCCACGCCAGCGCGAACGGCCGGAGCGTGCTCGCCGATGCCGGCAGTAAAGACCAGGGTGTCCATGCCGCACATGGAGGTGGCCATCTCGGCGGCCTTGGCGGCAATCTTGTAGACAAACATGTCGAAGGCGAGCTGAGCCTCGGGGTCACCAGCGGCGGCGAGCTCCTCGACGTTGCGGCAGTCGTTGGTCTTGCCGCCGGTCACAGCCAAAAGGCCGGACTTCTTGTTCATCATCTCGTCGACCTCGTCGAAGGTGTAGCCGCCCTCGCGCTGCAGGTAGCAGACGGTGGCCGGGTCGATGGAGCCGCAGCGGGTGCCCATCATGACGCCGTCGAGCGGGGTGAGACCCATAGTGGTATCCATGCACTTGCCGTCCTCGATGGCGCACAGGGAAGCGCCGGAGCCGATATGGCATACGACGACCTTGCGGGCCTCGCCGTTGGTCATCTCTGCGACCTTCTTGGAGATGTAACGGTAGCTGGTGCCGTGGGCGCCGTACTTACGGATGTGCAGCTTGTCGCAGACGTCCTTGGGCAGGGCGTAAGTCTTGGCGACCTCGGGCATGTTGAAGTGGAAAGCGGTGTCGTAGACCGTGACGTTGGGCAGGTCGGGATACTGCTCCAGGCAGTACTCGATAACGTTGGCCTCGGGGTTGTTGTGCAGCGGCGCCAGCGGAGCGACCTCGCGGATCTTGGCGAGGACGTCCTCGTCGACGAGGGAGGAATCGCCGAAGTACCAGCCACCCTGAACGATACGGTGACCAATGCCCTCGATCTTGACGCCGTTGGCCTCGAGGTCCTTCAGAACGACCTCGATGGCGACCTTGTGGTCGGGGAACTCGATGTTCTCGGTCACCTTCTTGGAACCGTTGGCAGCGTGGGTGAAGGTACCGCCGGTAAAGCAGACGCGCTCGCAGGAGCCCTTTGCGGACACCTTGTGGGACTTGGTATCGATGACCTGATACTTAAGGGTCGAAGATCCTGCGTTGACGACCAGAACGTTCATGTGTCTCCCTACTAACAGGCGGTGTGGCACCGCCAGGTTACATACGCTTCAATAATAAACCCAAACGCCCTCGCGCTCGGGTTTATTGCGTTGATATATAAGTTATCGGTGCCTAAATACTCATGGCCTTTGACTTGTAAGACGAAATAGCGCGGGGATATACACCAGGGAAGAAATCCCGAGCGCAACAAGCAATACGACTCGAATGCCCGCAACGCTACTCAGCACAGAGTTGAGCAGATAGAAAAGAACAGCACCCACCGCCACCATCTGGCTTTGAACCGAAATCAGTGAACAGCGCATCGATGAATCGACAGCATTTTGAAAAATTGAGTATTTAATTGGAGCAAATAACGAGTAGGCGACCGTCTGCAACACATAGAACACGGGCAGCAAATAGACCGGAGTAAAGGGAATCAAAAATAGAGCAGTCAGGGAAAGGCGCACGATGCCGCAAATACGCGCAAAACGTCCCTTGTCGACATGAGCAATCACACTGGGCACAATAAGCCCCATGGAGGCCGAGGCAAGGAGCTGGACCGCAATGATCACACCCGAAGCGACGGCATTCATTCCGCGACCCGCAAGCAACAGTGAGAAAAAGTCTTCCAGGGCGACAAAAGCAAATGCTTGAGAACAGTCCATGATGAACGCTGACCGAAGAATGCCATTACCCGCAATAGCAGCACCGATCATCTTCGGGCTAATTCCATACTCAGGTGTCACCGCGGTGCCCTCTCTTCTCACCTCAGGAATACAGACAACGACAACCAATGTCAGCACCATTGCGATGATATCGACCGAAAGCCCAATGAGATACGCGCCAGCGGACGAAATGAAACCGCCCACACAAGCGGAGAGGGCATAAGACACATAGAAGATGAATCGCTCAACGACATTAAGTCTTACGAGCTGGTCCTGAGAGACGCTGTCAATGTAAATCGCTTCTATGGATCCGCTCATACATGCAACGGCAAAACCTTTGAGAGCAAACGCGCCGATTAAAAGCAGAGGAGAACGGACGAGAAGCAGGGCGACATAGTATCCAAGCATCCCCACGACGCCAACGAGACCACTTGTCTTTCGTCCAAACCTATCGGCAATATAGCCAGTGGGAACTTCAAGGATGAACTTGCTCACTTGATATGCAATCATCATGCTAGAAATCGCCACCATCGAGAATCCGACGAATTCAAGGTAAACCGTCAGAAAATACAAAATGGTGCTGAAGTTCGACAGAAAAACAAACGTCATATAAAGCAAAATCGTACGATCGTTCATGCTCCGCCCTCCAAGAGCCAATAACCCAAACCGAAATCTTGGAAAAGCATGAGGGCAGAGCCGTCAGTCATGTGTTACAAGGCGTCAACATTCACTTGACGCCACGAGGCCAAATGACCTCACGAAGCAAGGTGACGCAATAGGTGAAGAAATACCGTCTGGTGTCGATCGGTCCAGACATTTTGTCGATAGCAAAAGTAGATGGGCAAGGCTACGTCATGCGAGCCTTCAATGGAGCACTCGCTCACTTCCAGTCCATCTGATGCGAGAGAAGAGCCAGAAAAACTCAATATCAATCCCCCGGCCTGAAGAAACTCAGCCTGTGCCCTGTTTCCGTATTCGACATCGCGAAAGCGGAAATTAACCAGCTGAGCTTCGGGGCATTGATTGATTGCATTGAGACAGGGCGACAAATTAATGGGAACAGCTAACCTGCCGCCCAGTAACTCACGAACGGTCATAGCGCCCACAGATTGATGACCCGCTGGGCAAGAAAGAACCTTGAGCTCCTTTTCACCCAAGTATTTCGAAGAAAGGACACTGTCCCTTGGCTCCTCAAATGAGATGGCCGCATCCGAAATGCCAAGCACAAGTGATTCAAAGCATGTGGCCGTTGGCTGATGCCAAACATCAAGGTGAATCTGGGGGTGCGAGCTTTCAAACGAGTCGTACCAGTTTTCGGCAAAAAGACGCCCCCGCCCGTGAAGACAGGGGGCGTAAAGACGGAAGTGGCCGTCGGGCGAAACGCCACCGTTCCCCGATTGAGCGTACTTTTTGAGATCGTCGACTTGTGCCAGGATCACGCGTGCACGACGCGCAAATTCTCTGCCCGCCGGAGACAAAACAGCCTCCCCCGCCGATCGGTCGAGCAAAACAATCTGATACTCAGATTCCAACTTTTTGATTGCCGACGAAACGGCCTGTGGGCTCACGTGAACGGCGCGAGCCGCTTTGCGCACGCCGCCGTAGTTCGCTACCGCTTGAAGGTATTCGAGTTGAGAAAGCTGCATAGGTTACTCCAAAGGCAGCCAAGGCGACGGGCTGTGCGTCCTCAGATGAGGTTCTCGCCCAGGTTCTTGCCGCCGAGGACGTGCATGTGGAAGTGCATGACGGTCTGGCCGGCATTGACGCCCTTGTTGGAGATGACGCGGAAACCGTCCTCCAGGCCCTTGGCCTTAGCGACCTCTTGGATGGCGTGGGCCATGGCGCCCATGGTCTCGGCAGGCACGTTGTCGGCGATGTCGCTGTAGTGCTTCTTGGGGATCACGAGCGTGTGGACCGGCGCCTGGGGGTTGAGGTCGTCGAAGGCGATGACCTGGTCGTCCTCATAGACAACGGTCGAAGGGATCTCGTGGTTGGCAATTTTGCAGAAGATGCAATCACACATGGTAGGTTCCTTTCTCACAGACCAAGGTAATTATATTTGGTCGAGATGGTTAGAACGAGAGACTGTCGTCGGTGTTGGCGGCCTCGCCGTCAGCGAGCACGTCGTTGCCGTCGACGTCCTTCAGAAGCACCGAGACCTTCTGCTCGGCATCGGACAGACGGGTGCGCAGGCTCTTGAGGAGCTCGACGCCGCGGGTATAGCTCTCGAGCGACTCCTCAAGCTCCATATCGCCCGACTCCAAGCTGCGGATGATGAGCTCCAGCTCCTGCGAAGCCTGCTTGTACGTAAGCTGCTCGACCGGGGTCTTCTCTGCCATATCTGTTTCCTTTCCTAAAGGTTTATCGCTGTGAAACGCGGCCTATTCGACCGTATTGACCGTTGCCGCAACGTTGCCGTCTGCCATGCGCACGCGGATGGCGTCGCCGGGCTTAAAGGTCTTGGCGCTCGTAGCCACACCGTCATCGCTGTATACGATGGAATAGCCGCGAGCAAGCACCTTAAGCGGCGACAGGGCATCGAGCGACGCAGCAGCTCGGCCCAGGTCGGACGCGGGTTTGCTGAGCATCGTACGTCCCTGATGCTCCAGACGGGAACTCGCAAGCGTGAGCGCATGGCGCTTGCCATCGAGTCCCGAGGTGCTTGCAGCCAGACGCTCGGGCAGGCGTTCAAAGCTGGATCGGAAAGCCCCGACCGAGCGCGTTATGGCACCGGACAAACGATCGGCCGTCAAGGCAAGCTCTGACTCACGACGCTCGACCATAAACGTCGGATCGTTGAGACACGGGCGGCATGCGGCCGCATCGAGCGCGTCGCCCAAGCGAGCCGTATAGGTATCCCAGGAACGACGGCCACGCTGATCGAGCATCTCCAGGTCGACCTGGGCCGACCCAATCATCGATGCCATCGCGGCACCCAGACGCTGATGGCGCGCCTCGAGCACATCGGCCAACTCCGTCATGGCCGGCGCCACCGATTCGGCCGCCGCCGTGGGCGTGGAGGCGCGGCGGTCGCTCACCATGTCGCAAATCGAGGTATCGGGCTCATGGCCAATGCCGGTCACCACGGGCACAGGGCAAGCCGCCACCGCGCGGGCAAGCTCCTCGTCGTTAAAGGTCATGAGGTCCTCGAAGGAACCGCCACCACGCACGAGCAAAATACAGTCGGGCGCCGGCGTAATGGCAGCGGCGCGGCGCAAGCCTTCAATAAGCTCTGCCGGCGCACCCTCGCCCTGGACCTTTGCGCCCACGCAGACGAGCTCGACGAGCGGGTTGCGTCGGCGCAGCGTACGCTTGACGTCGTCGATTACCGCACCGGAAAGCGAGGTGACAACCGCCACGCGTGAGCAGAACACCGGGATGCGGCGTTTGCGCGCTTCGTCCATCAGGCCCTCGCGGCGTAGCTTTTCGGCCAGTTGCGCCACTTGTTGACGCAGCAGACCCTCCCCCGCCAGCGAAAACGAGCGAGCGACAAAGCTCATACGACCCGTGGGCTTATAGAGGTTGAAGCTGCCCTTAAAGCTCACCTGCATGCCGTCACGCAGATCGAAGGTACGCTTGAGATAGGCGCCCTTCCAAATGATGCAGTCGACGGCGGCCGAGTCGTCCTTAATCTGGAAGTAGCAGTGGCCGCTTCGGGCGTTGGGACCACGGAAACCCGTGACCTCGCCCAGAACGCTCAGCTGCGGAATGGCATCGAGCGCACCGGCAGCGATTTCTACCGCCTGGCTCACGCTGAGCTCCTTGCGCTCCTGCTCATCCGAACCGTCAAACTCGGCGGAAACGGCATTGCCGGTTAGATTCCAGCCCGCCACGCAGCCTCCTTTCGTCATCGTGCACATGGACTCCGGCCCTGCGCAAATTTAAGTCCAACACATAGTACAGCGCCGCGGGGACACGAATCCCCGCGGCGCCCAGCGATCCAATTTGTTATCGGTTGGAGTTTCTGTTGTAGCGAGCCATAAGATAGAGCAGCTGAATAATCGAGGTGAGCGCAGCGGCAACATAGGTAAGCGCGGCGGCCGTCAGTACCTTCTTGGCACCGTTGACCTGCTTGGAACTCATACCCGACTGCTCGATGTACGCCACGGCGCGTCGGCTGGCGTCAATCTCGACAGGCAGCGTAACGAGTTGGAACAGTACACTAAACGAGAAGAAGATCAACGCGAGGGATGTGAGCCCGGCAATGTTCATAAACAGGCCCAAGAGCAACACGATGGTCCAGGTGTTCTGGGTAAAGTTGACGACCGGCACGAGGGCGGTACGTACTTTCATCATGGCATAGCCGCTTTGACGCTGGGCGGCATGGCCCGCCTCGTGGCAGGCGACGGCAACGCTTGCGACCGAACCGCCCGAACGGTTGGCATCCGACAGATACAGGTTGTTATCCTGCGGGTTGTAATGGTCGGTGAGCTCACCGGCGACACCCTTGATACCCACGGCATTGCAACCGTTGGCGTCAAGCATGCGGCGAGCAACCGTGGCGCCCGTGTCGCCGTCCGAGCGAACCTTGGACCAGGTCTTGTACGTCGAATTGATATAGCTCTGCGCAGCAAGGCCAAGCACTGTACAAACAAGAACAACCAGCAGGTACAGCGGGTCGATACCAAAGCCGTAACCATAGTAATAGGGCATGCGAATTCCTCCGAATCGAGTTACACGTTGGAGGCATTTTACCCACTCAGCCGGCTAGGCTTCCCTATAACAGTTCAATCTTTCCGTCCTTCACGGTGAGTCCCATATTGCCGGAGAGCAGATCGTCCAGGCGCGAGCCCACAAGCTCAAAGCGCCAGCCTTCGCGCAAGGGGCTTTGCTCGGGATGCTCAATATAGTCGGCCAGGTCATCGCGCGAGGCAATGACCGAGGTCGCCACTCCCGAGCGCTCGGCAACTAGGCGAATGAGCGCATACATCAGGTCCGTCACGCTCTCCAACTCCGGAGAGATCTGATGATGCCCGCGCACCATGAGCGGCAGGCGATCGTGCGGGCAGCTCGCACCGCGCTTGATGGCCATGAGCGCACCGTCCACGTCGCGTTCCCCCAACTGATCGGTACCGCGAATGCTACGGAACTCCTCAACGCGCACGGGATTGCGCTTGACGAGCGCAAGCAGCGTGTCGTCGGACATGACCCACTTGCGTGGGATGTTGCGCCGCTCGGCGCGGTCCTCGCGCCAGGCGGCGAGCTCGCGCGCGATACCCAGCTGATGACGGCTGCACGAATTGATGCGCTTGACCTTGCGGAACGCCTCGTGGCGATCGGCGCGATAGTGCGACTCGTCAGCCAGCGGGCGCAGCTCGTCGAGCACCCAGTCCACACGGCCCAGCTCGCGCAGGCGGCTCATCATCTCGGTATAGGCGACGATCAGGTACTTGACGTCATCGATCGCATACTCAATCTGCTTATCGGTCAGCGGGCGGCGCGACCAGTCGGTCAGTGACTCGGTCTTGGGCAGCGATACGCCGCAGAACGTCTGAACAAGCGCGCCATACGAAATCTGCTGGCGCTCGCCCAAAAAGGCAGCGGCGACCTGCGTATCGAAAATCGGTCGTGGCAGCACGCCCACGGTATGGAGCATAACCTCCATATCCTGCGAGCAGGCGTGGAAGACCTTAGTCACGCTCTCGTCTGCCATAAGCTCGGCCAGCGGCGATAGGTCGTCGATTACCAGGGGATCGACCGCGACGCTCTCGGCAGGGGTGGCAATCTGAACCAGGCACAGGCGCGGATGGAACGTGCGCTCGCGCAAAAACTCGGTATCGACGGCAATCGCGTCAAACTCACGGGCGCGCTGGCAAAAGTCGAGTAGAGCCTGATGTGTGGAAATGTACATATCAACCCATCGAATAAGGTTAGGCCCGAAAAACACGGGTAGGATATCGGCATTGCCTTACAACTATACTCGGTTAGTCACAGAACGGGAACGTAAGTATGCGCTGCCTTATCATCCACAACCCGGCATCGGGCCCCAGCTCAGATGAAATCTACGCATTCACGCACGCCCTCGCGCAGGGCGGCGACGAGGTCGTGATGCGTTTTATCG
This sequence comes from uncultured Collinsella sp., assembly GCA_900545745.1. Taxonomy (GTDB): domain Bacteria; phylum Actinomycetota; class Coriobacteriia; order Coriobacteriales; family Coriobacteriaceae; genus Collinsella. The sequence goes on along the minus strand of URAD01000019.1, from coordinate 22,821 downwards.
GCGATGGCATGGAGCCCGAGGACGCCGTGGCAGACGTGCGCGAGTTTGACCGCGTGGTCGTTTCGGGCGGCGACGGCACCGTCTCCAACGTGCTCGATCAGATGCGCGGATGCGGTGTCCCCACGCTCGTCTTCCCCTCCGGTACGGCCTGCCTGTTCTTCAACAACATCGGCAATGCCCCCGAGGCAGCGGCGCTTGCCAAGGCTTGCCGCGCCGGTCGCACGGTCAAAGTCGACATGGGCGAGCTCTTTTGGCTCGACGAGGACGGCAACGAGAAGCGCCACGGCTTTATCATCATCGCCGGCTCGGGCTTCGACGCCGAGATCATGATGAAGGCCGCCCCCACCAAAAACGACATCGGCGAGATCGCCTACTTCCTCTCTGCGCTCGCCACGCCCAACCCTACGGTAGCGCACTTTACCATTGAGCATGACGGCATTGTCGAGGAGCTCGACGGCATCTGCTGCATGGCCGGCAACACCTCGGTCATCCAAAACGACATCAACCTGTTCCCCGACTGCCGCATGAACGATGGCATGGTCGACATTGCGGTCATCGAACCCGTGCGCACCGTGCAGCTGTTGCCTACTGTGATCACCGCTGCGCTTGACCCCGCCGGCAAGTTGCTCGGCCGTCCGCAGTTCAAGATCATCCAGACCAAGGAAGCCAAGATCACCTGCACGCCGTCGCTGGGCATGCAGTTCGATGGCGAGATTATCTCCAGCAACTCGGGCGTCTTTGGAGCCCGCGCGCTTCCGCAATGCCTCGACCTCATCGTCGACGAATTCTCCCCGCTCGGAAAATAGGAGGACCCTATGAACGACAATCCCCTGCTCGGCTTTATCATCATCGTTTTGGCCATGCTCGTCGGCTATGCGATCAACGTGATCCACCGCCGGAAGAAGTAATTCCATATTGGCATGATATTCATCCAATTATCGTCTCCCCTGCCGTTTATGCATTTGCCAAACAGCAGGGGATTCTCATTTCGGGCATTCCCAGCTACTTTATTCGGCTACAGTAATTGCAGGGCGTCTTTATTAAAGTAAAGCTACAAACTGAGTACAATTAACCGCTCGTCGCATATTTCATCACGCTTATCGAGTAAGTGTCTTTCATAGATGAATATTGTTTCCAGTTCGTTACGCTAATGGGGTGTCTTTATTGGCTGAAGCCCTCTGGCGACAGAGGGCTTTCGCACGCTGGGAGGGAAAATGAGGAAAACTCACCCCGTCAACGCGCTCAAGAAGCTAGGCATAGGCCTCGCCTTTGGAGCTGCAACCATCATGTCCATGCCGACATCCGCGCTCGCCTGCACGCAGATATACATGGGCAAAAACTATACGGCCGACGGCAATACGTACTACGGCCGCGCCGAGGACTTTGGCAAGCGCTATCTTAAGCACTACGGCATCGAACCTGCCCACGAACCTGGCTTTAAGTACAGCTCGATTGAATCTGCTTTTGAATACACTTCGAACAAGCCTACCTATCGTTACAGCTATGTACGCGACCACCCCTCCAACTGGATGGGTCGCACCGACGCCTATTCCGAGGCCGGAATCAACGAGAAGGGCGTCTCCTGCTCTGCCACGCTAAGCACTTCCTATAACGAGGAGGCCGATGCAGCAGACCGCATCGATGAGAAAGTGGGGCTGGGCGAGTACAGTTACGGCAGCATCATCCTGGGCGAGAGCGCCACGGCCCGCGAGGGCGTCGAGCTTCTCGGCAGACTGATCGATGATCAAGGCGTCTGCACCAACGACCAGATCATCATCGCCGACAACAACGAGACCTGGCTGTTCGCCACACTTTCCGCCCATCAGTGGATCGCCATGAAGCTCGCTGACGACGTCGCGTCGCTCAACCCTAATATCGGGAGCCTCAACTACGATGTCGACCTTGATGACCCCGAGAACTGCCTACACTCCGAGGGCATCGAGTCCATGCCCGTGGAGAAGGGCTTCGCCAAATACTCCGCTGACGGCAAATTCGATGTCGCCCAAACGTATGGCGAAAGCCTCGCCGATTCCGGCGTAAACCAGTGGTCCCGCTATGTGCAAGGCCGCGATTATTTTGGTAGTCAGCTGACCGAAGGCACAGATTACGACATTATCACAGTAAAGAAGGATGGAAAACCTGACCAAAAGGGAGCCATGGTCAGCGAAATCCAGCCCCTGTTCTTCAGGCCTGGCAAGTCTGGCTGGAGCACCTTTGAGCTGATTCGTGCCTTTGGCAACCGCGGCGAGAACGTCCCTGGCCTCAACGCGAACACTGATGGTGTTTATTGCATCGGCAGCGAGCGCAACACCGAGATCAACCTCTTCCAGATTCGTCGCGGGTATGACCCCGAAGTCGCTACCATCCAGTGGGAAATGCTCTCCCGCGCCGCGTACTCCGTCGCCATCCCGTTGTACTCCGCTCTGATAACTGAGGTCAGCCCGTACTTCAGCGATCAGACCGTCTCCTTCGATCACTGCAACCAGACTGACGTCGTGTACAACGAGGAGCCCGAGAACTCAATCAACTACGTCCTCATGGACATCAGCTCGCTCTGCTTCGAGAACCCTGACACCCTTGGTGTCAGCGTCCGTGCCTACCTCGATGCGCTCCAGAACGAGCTTATCGAGCAGAACAAGGAAGTTGACGCCGCCATGCTGGCCGAGACGACCACCGAGGGCCGCACCGCCCTGGCCAACAAGGCCGGCAAGGCTGCTACCGAGAACACCTACAAGAAGTGCAAGGCACTGCTCCAGGAGATGCGCGCCTATCAGAAGGCCGAAAACTTCGACCAGCCCTTTACCCCAAGCGACCTGAACACCGAGACCAACGGCCTCAAGGTGTCCATCACCTACGCCAAGGATGCTCTTGCCACCGATCCGGTCACCCCGGATCAGCCCGGCACTCCTGAGCAGCCTGGCACTCCCGAGCAGCCCGCTAAGCCCGAGCAGCCCGCTAAGCCCGAGCAGCCGGCCGCCAAGCCTGAGAAGCCTGGCAAGTCCGACACCACGACCACGGTAACCACTAACAAGACGAACACCAAGGGCGGCCTGCCCACCACTGGCGATCGTTTTGATGGCCGCATGGTGGCCGCATTCGCCATCGCTGGCGTTGCCGTCATCTCCGCGGGCGGTTACTTCCTCTACCGTCGCAATAAGGAGTAACGTCCTAGCTGTGCGGGCGAGGCAGCAATGGCAGCCTCGCCCGCTCAGCCCGCTCTTTTGACCGGCGGGAAACCCGCCTGAAATCTTTTCAAAAAAGATTTCCCCGCACACACTTTGCTGTGTTATAGTGCAGCGCAACAGCAACTAGGTGCGACCGCGCCATGGCATCACGAAAGGAGCCACCGACATGAAGAACACGATGAAGTCTCTTAACAACTGGTGGTGGCGTGATGCGAATACGATCGGTCGACAGTGAGTCCCTCACGCCTGTTTTTGCGCTCTAGGTGATTGGAAGGCCTCCGGTTTCGACCGGGGGCCTTTTTCTATCTCGAGCCCGATCGCATTCGCATCACGCGCCTCCGCTTTTCTCTTGCACTCCCATTCCAAAAGGATTTTCACCATGTCTCAGAACACCACCGCCACCCAGCCCCGCACCGTCCAGACCGCCGACCGTGGCAAACTCGATGTCCGCGCCCTCGTCCTGCTTGCCATCCTGCTCGCCGCCGGCTTCATCCTCAACTTCACCGTCGGCAAGGCCATCTCGGGCATCTCGGGCGGCATGATCAGCCCCGAGTTCATCATCTCGGCCTTCTGCCTCACCATCCTGGTCGTTCGCCCCAACATCGGCCAAGCGCTCGTCATCGGCCTCATCTCGGCTGCCGTGATCCAGATCACCACCACTTCGCCGTTCGTCGATTTTGCCGCCGAGGGCATCGCCGCCATGCTCATGGCCGGCATCGTCAACGCCGCCGGCAAGAACGGTCAGGTCAAGCCTGCCGTCGCCATTGTTGCAACCTTCCTGACCACCTTTGTCTCCGGCGTCATCTTCATGGTCATCAAGATGGCCATGCTCGGCGTGGTAGGCGAGCTCGCCGCCGCCATGTTGCCCGTCGTCGCCATGACCGCCGTCTTTAACGCCATTCTGGTCGGCGCCCTCTACCTGCCCATCCAGAAGGCCCTTAGGCTCAACTAACCCGCTCGGCTTTACGAGCCACCCCATCTTGGCGTTCATTCGTCGCTCGCGTACCCAAGTACGCTTCGCTCCTCTTTCGCGCCAACCTGGGCCCCCTCGTAAAGCCGTCTCCGTGCTTCACCACCAAAGACCGTCCCAAACAACGAACTTTTTTGGGACGGTCTTAAACAACTGGTCATTTAAGACTGTCCCCAATGACTATGAAAGGTATCCATGGAAACGATCATCAACGTCGACGATGTCTCGTTCTCCTATGGCACGCAGACCGAGCAGGCGCTCAGCCACATCTCGCTCAGCGTGAACAAGGGAGATTTCATCGGCATCATCGGGCCCTCGGGCGCCGGCAAGTCCACGCTTGCCGCCTGCCTGTCGGGTGCCGTGCCCCACCACTACACCGGCACGTTCTTTGGGTCCGTCATGGTCGACGGCCACGACACCTGCGAAGTCTCGCTCACCGACGTCTCGCAAATCGTCGGCAGTGTGCTGCAGGATATCGACACGCAGATGGTCGCTTCGGTCGTCGAGGACGAGATGCTCTTTGGCCTCGAGAACTTTGGCGTTCCCCACGACCAGATCGAGCAGCGCGTGAGCGAAACGCTCGAGACCGTCGGCATCAGCGACCTGCGCGACCGCGAGATCGCCACCCTCTCGGGCGGACAGAAGCAAAAAGTGGCCATCGCCGCCATCCTCGCCATGCGTCCGCGCGTCTTGGTTCTCGACGAGCCCACCGCGGCACTCGACCCCGCCAGCTCCACGCTGGTTTTCGAGACCCTGCGTGAGGCCAACCGTGCACTCGGCATCACCATCGTCGTCGTTGAGCAAAAGGTCGCCCTGCTTTCGGAGTACTGCAACCGCGTGCTCGTGCTCAATCATGGCGAAATCGCGCTGCAGGGCGAGCCACACGAGGTCTTCGCGCATACCGACGAGCTCCGTGCCATCGGCGTCGACTGCCCTCGCGTCACGCGTATCTTCAATAGCCTCGAAACCGATGGCCTGGTAAGCGGCACCCCCTGCTTGGATGTCGATGAGGCCGAGCGCCTGATTTCGGGCATCGTCGACCCCGCACACGCGGCTATCGAAGCCCAGGCGCCCGCCGGTTCCCCGCATGCACCGTCGTTGCGTCCTCATGCCAAGGACGCCGAACCCGTACTCACCTTCGACCATGTTGAGTTTGCCTATCCCAATGGCGGAGCCGCCGTACACGACCTTAGCCTGACGCTCTATCCTGGCGAGCTCGTGGGCATCGTCGGCCAAAACGGCGCCGGCAAGACCACGCTCACCAAACTGCTCACAGGCCTGCTTAAGCCCGCCTCGGGCAGCGTGCGCGTCACGGGACTGGATACCGCAGCCGTTCCCACGAGCCGCATCGCTCGCGAGGTCGCGACCCTCTTCCAAAACCCCGACCGCCAGATCTGCAAGGACACCGTGCTCGACGAGGTCGCCTTTGGCTTGGAGCTTGGCGGCATGGACCGTGCCGAGGCTCTGCGTCGTGCCCAACTCGTCATCGACCGCTTTGGCTTGCCGGCCGACGAGGCGCCCTTCTCGCTCTCGCGCGGTCAGCGACAAATGGTGGCGCTTGCCTCCGTCGTAGTGGTTGAGCCCAAGATCGTCGTGCTCGACGAGCCCACGAGCGGCCTTGATTACCGCGAGTGCATGACCGTCATGGAAACGGTGCGTACCATGGCCGAGCGTGGCTGCGCCGTAATCATGGTCTGCCACGATATGGAAGTCGTCTCGGATTTTGCCGAGCGCATTGTGGTAATGGCCGACGGTCGCATCCTCGACCGCGGCCGCACGCACGAGCTGTTCTCGAACATCGATCTCATGCGGCGTGCCTACGTGGAGCCTCCCCAGGTTATTGAACTCTCGCGCCGTCTGGCATCTTCCGTCTCGCCCGCTTTTGCGCAGGTGAGCGAGGTCACCGATGTCGTTCGAATTACCAAGGAGATGGTCCACCGTGGTTAACGTCATCGACTACATGCCGGGCGATACGCTGCTGCATCGCCTGAACCCCGTCGTCAAACTGGGCCTCGCCGCCGCCATCATCGTCGGCATCTTCTTGTCCGACACCTACGTGGCGCTGCTGGGCTTTTTGGCACTCACCCTTGCACTGGGTACCTATGCCGGCGTCGTCGACCGTCTGCTCTCGCTGCTCAAGTTGCTGATTCCGCTCGCGCTTATCATGCTGGTGCTCCAGCTGGCCTTTATGCGCGATGGCAACGTGGTGTGGGGCTTTATCACCGACGCGGGCCTCATCACGGGATCGAAGGCCTGCCTGCGCCTGCTAGGTGTGGCGTTGCCACTCATCCTCATGCTCATGGTGACCAAGCTCAACGACCTTGCCAACGCCTGCGTCGAGGTGCTGCATGTGCCGTATCGCTATGCCTTCACCTTTACCACGGCGCTGCGCTTTGTACCGGTGTTTGGTCAGGAGATGAACGCCATCATGGAGGCGCAGACCGCACGCGGCGTCGAGTACGACACCAAGAAACCCATCAAGAAGCTTAAGCTCATGTTGCCACTGTGCGTGCCGCTGCTCATCTCGAGCGTGGGCAAGACCGATGCCACCGCGCTTGCCGCCGAGCAGCGCGGCTTCTACCTGCGCACACGCGCCAGCTCGTACAAGCGCTATCCCATCAAGGGTCTGGACATCGCCGTGCTCATCGTCAGCATCGCCCTCATCGCCATCGGCTTCCTGTTCTAGTTCACCACCGACAGCAACCGCCCAACGCAAAAGGCCTCGGCTCGCACCAAACGAGCCGAGGCCTTTACTGTTTCTCCAGATAAAACCCACCATAATTAACCTGTCCCTTTTTGGCAGGTCGGAAGCTAGAGGCGGTAGGGAGCGCCGCTGCGGATGATGGATTCGCGCACCAGGACGTCCATGGCGTCGAGGGTGATCTCGGGCATCTCACGGTATTTCTGCAGCACCGAGAGCTCCGTGCAGGCCAGGATGACGCGGTCGCAGCCGCTACGGGCGAACTCCCACATCACGCGGTCGAACTTATCCATATCGGGCTCACGTCCGGCCTTCACATCATCGTAGATAAGCGACATCACATCGTTCTGACGTTTCTCGCTGGGATAGACAACCTCAACACCCGCAGCCTTACATTCGCGGCCGTAGACGCCCGCGCCCACGGTTCCGTCGGTGCCCATGATGCCAATCTTGTGCACCGGCTCGGCCGGCATACTCAGGTTGGGGTCGAACTCGCACTCCCCCATCACCGCACCGGCCAGAGCATAGCGCACCGACTCACGCGGCATGTGGATAATCGGCACTGTGGTAAACGACTGGATCTGGTCGTAGAAGTAGTGTGACGTGTTGCAGGGAATGGCAATGTGCGCACAGCCCAGCGACTCGAGTGCCTGGGCACACTCTTTCATGGTCGCCAGCAGCTTGGCATGCTCGCCGGTCTTAATGGCCAGCGTGCGGTCGGGCATGGTCGACTTGGAGAGCACCACCATGTCGATATGTTCCTGATCGCAGGCAGCAGCCGTATGACGCACCACCTGGTCGTAGTAATACGACGTGGCCTCGGCGCCCATGCCGCCGATAACTCCCAGCTTTTCCATCGCCGCCTCCTTGGTGACGCTTGCGCAATTGCGCGTATCGTACCCGCGCCCGCCCGATGCAAACCGGACGGGCGCCGCACTCATCTACTTGTAATACGTCTTGAACAGCTTAAAGTGGCGCAGCTTAGTGTGCCACATGCGCAGCCAGCGGTTAAAGACAAAGTCGCCCTTCATAAACGAAGGGTCGGCGCCCTTGCCTTCCTTGTCCAGGCGATGCACCTTAGCGCGCAGCTCGGGATCCTTGACGTATTTGTCGACGACGCCCATGGGGACGACCATCCACAGAGCCTCGTCCTGCGCCGTCACAAACTCCGGCGCAAACGGGCGGTTGAACACATACTCGTCCACCACATACTTGGCAACGTTAAAGCCGCTGTTGGTAACGTAGTAGTTGCTGCGGCCCTGGCGCGTGTTGAAATCGAAGAACTTAAACGAGCCATCGCGCTCGTCGTACTTAACGTCAAAGTTGGAATAGCCCACAAAGTGAAGGTCCTCGAGCAACTTGCGCACGCCGCCCATGAGCTCGTCATTAGGCTCGGTAATGATACAGGCATGGTTGCCGACACCGTGGGGCTGATGCTCCTCGAGCAGTACGTGACCCAGGCACATCATGCGCACCATGCCGTTGCGGTCGGAATAGCTGGTGAGCACGCGCATGTACTCGTCGTTACCGGGCACGCGGTCCTGTAAGATCAGGTCGTCGGTGTAGCCACTGGCATACGAGTCGCGAATGACCTGTTCCAGCTCGGCACGGTCGGCAATCTCATAGGCCTTTTTCTGGCCCTCGAACTCGTGCTGCCACCACATGATGCCGTCAGAAGGCTTCAGAATCATCGGGTAAGGAAAATCGATCTGGTCGAGCACTTCGGCAGGCGCCTCACCCTGGGCATTGAGCATCGCCTTGGTAAAGGTAAACGTGTGCGGATAGGGCACGCCATGTTTCTCGCACAGCTCGTAGAAGATCTCCTTCTTCTGGCACTGCTCGAGCATGCTGTAGGGCGCGTAGGGAGCGACGATGTTGTCCGCCAGCTCATGAGCATCCTTGGCCTGAGCCACGAGGGCAACATAGTTGTCGCCACAGCCCACAAGGACAATCGTCTTGTCGGCATGCGCTTGGGCAATGCCGTTGACGGTTTTGAGCATCACGGGCATGGTGTCGATATCCACGTTGGGAGTGTAGTCGATAATCTGGCTGCGGTACGCGGGACCCGTCTGATACTTGCCAAAGACCAGACTCTTGACCTGGTACTCCTCGTAGAAGGCGCGCGCCACCGAATAGGCGTTGATGTCGCCACCGAGCAGCACGGGAATGAACTCGCGCTCTGTAAATTGCAATGCCATGGAAACTTCCTATCATGAACTGCCCACACAATGGGCGGTCTTTGCGCAACTGATTTATTCTAGCGTGCCAAGCCGCCGGCGCCCAAAGCTCCACCGTATCTATGGCAATCGACGTAATCGTCCAGCACGAAGGCCAGCACGAAGACGGCGCTCACCGTTGTATGACAATGGGCAATGAACCTACCATTGTTGTAGGATTCAACATGTTGCCCGCCCCGTCGAAAGGTGCACCGTGCCCCAGGCTCATCCGATCAACAACCCCATCATTGACGCCGCCAAGCGCGAACTTGCGGATCGTGCCCGGACGGCAGCTCCCCTACGCACCGCAAACGATGCTTACAACGGGCCTGCTCGTATCGTCTCAATCAACACGTCGGAGCACAAAGGCACTCGCAAGTCGCCCGTCGCCGATGGACGCGACACCGTCATCGAGCAATTTGGCCTCGCTACCGATGCGCACGCCGGACATTGGCACCGCCAGGTCTCTTTTTTAGCCGCGGAGTCCATCCAGACGGCGCAGGCACGCGGGCTCGACGTACACGAGGGTGACTTTGGAGAGAACTTCACAACCCGGGGCATCAACCTGCTCTCGCTCCCCTTGGGCACGCAGCTCAAGCTTGGCAGCGAGGTGCTTGTCGAAATCAGCCAAATCGGCAAGGTCTGCCACACACGCTGTGCCATCTACTATCTAGCCGGCGACTGCATCTTTCCCCACGAGGGCGTTTTCGGCGTGGTACTAAAGGGCGGAGAGGTCCATATCGGCGACGATATCCAGGTAGTCAAACTCGGCGACGGCACCTGTTCGTTCACCCCCGCCGAGGCGCTCGAAGAGATTGAGCAGGCTCGCCAGGAGGGCACGCTGTAGTTGTAAAACCCCACGTTGAGATAGCTTTTACAGCCCCAAACCCCTCTTAAACAGGCCCCCGTAACGTTAAAGTTGAACTCTATGGTTTCTCAACAATTCATCATAACTGCAGGTCAAAGCCAAAGCCTCAAGTTCAACTTGACCCTTTGGAACCTTTAAGGTTCAAGTTGAGGTCGAAAGCAGTAGTAGAATACCGTTCGAACCATAACCTACGATTGATTGCAGAGGGACTGGATGCAGCATTCGAATCATCGCACCGCAGCGCTCATTGCGTCGAAGCCGGCTCGTATCATCACGAGCGCCGCGCTCGCCGTTGCGCTGACGGCCACGCCGATGCTCTCCCCCGTTGCGGCGTATGCCGCCTCGCAGGCAACGCAGGACCAGCTTTCCGCAGCCCAGCAGAAGATCGAAGCCGCCACGAGCGCCTACAACGACGCCCGCACCAAACTCGATGACCTGCAAAAGCAGATTGACTCCAATGAGGCGAGCATCGAGGAAATCGAGGCTAAGCTTCCCGAGCAGCAGGCCAAGGCAAGCTCTGCCATGCGCGATCTGTACAAGTATCAGAAGGGCACCAATCCCATCGTGAGCTTCCTGGTCAACGCGCAGAGCCTGGGTGAGTTCATCACGACCTGCAAATACACCAACCAGATCACGAGCTCGAGCGTCGACGAGATCGAAGAGCTCAATAACATGCAAACCGAACTTGAGCAGAACAAGGCCGAGCTCCAGCAGGCCAAGTCACAGCTTGAGGCAGAGCAGAAAAACGCCGAGGATGCGCTGGCGCAGGCCCAGCAGCTCCGCAGCGAGGCACAGGCAAAAGCCGAGCAGGAAAATGCCGCCGAGCTTGCCAAGCTTGAGGCCGATAAGGCCGCTGCCGCCGAGAAGCTCTCGGGCGAGGGCGTAAGCGGCAGCAATTCCAGCAGCCAGGCCACCAACACCAACACCACCATCGACACCACGGTGAACAACTCCAATACCGGTAGTTCCGATTACGATTCGTTCATTAATGAGTGGACGAGCCGCATCGACAATTATCTCGCCGGCTCCCCCATGGCAGGCCAGGGCTACAACTTTGCCGTCGCCGCTTGGAATACCGGTGTCGACCCCCGTTGGTCCCCCGCCATCGCCTGCATCGAGAGCACCAAGGGTGCTTATTGCGCCAATTCTTATAACGCCTGGGGCTGGAGTGCACGTGGCGGCGGTTGGCGCAGCTTTGGCAGCTGGAGCGAGGGCATCTCCGCTCACGTTGCCTATCTGGGCGCCAACTACGGCTCCACCCTTACCCCGGCTGCGGCCAAAAAGTACTGCCCGCCCACGTGGCAGGACTGGTACAACAAAGTCGCCGCTCAGATGAACCGCATCTAAGTGCAACTGCAAAGGGCCCCAACGGGGCCCTTTTCTTTTAGGTAGCGGAGGTATCGACGACGCCGGTCGCATTGGCAACCGCGACTATGACGATCATGCATAGGAGCAGCACGCCCAATGCCTTGAGCCAGAGCTTCGCGAGCTTCTTGCCGCGATAGCTGTCGAGCAGCGCGAATCGCCGGCGAAGGCGACGCTTGTCGAGCAGCGCAAAATGCATAAGCACCATAAGGCCATCGACAAAGAAAAAGTACTCGATTATAAGAAGCCACGTCGGGTAGCTTTGGTTTGCTCCCGTAGGGTGAAAAACGGCAAAGTGGCTTCCGGCAAAGAATACAAGCAGCGAGAAGCAGACGAGCGTATTCCAAATGCGCCCCAGAGGCTCCGGAATGCGAGAAAGCAGGCCGGGCACAGCAGGGGCGGCAAGCTTAGGAAGGCCTGTGGAACCCTGAGGCCCTTGGGGCGTTAATACCGTCTCCGAGGCCGGAGCACAAACAGGCGCAGGCGCAGGAGGCCGCACAGGGCAACTCAGGTCGTACGCCGCGCGCGTCGCCCGTCCCAATGCCCCTGCACTCGCAAAACGCTTGGCCGGGTCGAGCGCCATCGCCATGCAAATGACATCGGCCAGAGGAGCGGGAACGCCGCATATCTCGCATTGTTCGTGCATGTCGAGCCCCGGTTTTGGATCGACCCCCGTCAAGCAGAAGAACAGCAGGGCGCCCAGCGCGTACACATCGCTTCGCACGCTCGTCTGCCCAAACCCATACTGCTCGGGCGGCGCGTAGGGCCGTGTGCCAAACTTGACGGTATCGGCATCGGCGCCATCACGCCATACGCGCGCGATTCCCAAGTCGATAATCACCAGCGACGAGAAGGTCATGCCAGCATCGGCGGCATACCTCACGCCCGAAACGATGATGTTCGAAGGTTTAAGGTCGCGATGGATAATCGGAACCGGCGCTTTCCCCACCTCGCCAAATCCAGCATGGAGCTCTGCCACCGCATCACACAGGGCCGGAAACAACCCGCGCGCATAATCGGGCGTCGCACCCAAGCGCCCCACCAAGGCCTCGAGCGTCTCGCCTTCAATGTATTCCATCACCACGTTGAGCTCGTCGCCCGCACGGCGGCAATCGACAATCCGGGGCAGGTGCTCAAAACGCCGTCCGGCACGCTGGGCCGCAAACAGGCGCTCATGTGCTCCGCCAATCTGGGCCGAAGCATCGATGCGTTTACGGACAAAGGGGCCGAGCGACCCTCCGCCGGTTCCTTCGAAGTACACGAGATCGGTTGTTTCAACGGACGAGCGCTTCAGCACACGTTCCACGCGATAGCTATCATCGCGGTCAAACGACGCCAGGTGCTCGGCGAGCGCGGCGGTCAGCTCATCATCGGAATATGTTGGGTTCTGAGTATCCATAGCGTCCATCATAGCGCAGGGCACGGACGCCCTGTAGCACCCGTGCCCTGCACGTTTGAAATATAGCGGACGGTCCTGCCACCAACAGTCAGCCGTTAACTCACCGTCTCCTCGCCAAAGCGATACAGCTCCTCATTGACCTTTTGCAGGCTGCAGCCACGATCGATGCAAAAGATGATAATCGCATCGCGACGGTCCTTGCAGTTGAGGACGTTTGCCCCGGCAGCCGTAAGTGCGCGGTTTGTCTCCTTCATCGATAGTGCCATCGCAAATGCAATCTGCAGCACCTTGTTTCGGCTCGGATGGCGCGTGCCGGTAAAGATCTGATAGCCAAACGTTTCGTTGAGGTCGGCCATACGCACCACGCGCGAACGCTCCAAACCCTTTTCCTGCAGCAGTTGCTTAAGGTAGTCCGAAAGCGACGGGGCGGCAAAGTCGTGCTCCCTGATATAGCCGTCGATACTCGGCGCATCGAGCAACTCGTTGAGCAACTCCTCGGTCAACTTTTTATCGGGCATATGGCCTCACCTCCCTGCAAATTGCCAGCATCATTGCGCTAGGCAAGAACCCAGCTTGCGGTGGCAGACTTATCAAACATGTTGGCGAAGTACAGAGCCTTATTGATGTCGCCGTCAAAATAAATGTTACCCGAAACGGAACCGCCCGCAGCAAGCGTGCCCGACTGCAGCTCATCGGAACCCTCGCTATAGTAACCCTGGTTCTGCTGGGCACCGTTTGCGTCTTCGCCCTTCCAGTCGTAGACGTTGTAGTCCGCGCCCTCGTCACCGTTGTTGACGTACGTAACGTGAATGCCCGTCATGGTCGAGCCATCATAATTGATCAAACCCGTCTGAACGGCATCGACGACGACAGCGAGACCAGCGGTCGTGGTCACGGTCGTGCCAACAGCCAGATCGGTCGTTGCCTGCTCTTCCTTCTTGGGCTCTTCTTTCTTGTCGCCATCGCCGGCGTCCTCAGTAACGGTTGCCTCATCGCTTCCGCAACCGGCAAGCAGGCCGGCACCTCCCAGGGCGACAGTTGCAAACGCGCCAAGCGCAGCGCGTCGGCTCAGCAGCATTTCGGTCTTGGGCTTTTTCATAATGCATCCTTCCTACGATCCGGCTACCGCGCCGGCACACAGCACATCGTAGGAAGGATCGAACGGGAATTCATTAGCTGCGAGCTAAGACAGACTGAGTGCCTCAGAACGGTTTAAAGCTCATTGAAACAAAAAGTATCGTTTCTGCAGGTAAAGTTCGCGTCGGCGCTTCGGATGCTCAGGCCGGTCAGCTGGCTATGAGGACGAACCCGACGACTGAGAAGAAGACGACGGCAAGCGCAACCACACCGGTCGCGATCAGGATCAGGGCATTGGCGACGCGAAGGAGGGAGACGGTCCGGTCATCGTAAGCCTTCCTCGATGCGTAGTAGGCCTCCAGAGAGTCGCATATCGTCCTCGTGGCGTCGAGCTCGCTGGCGAAGACCCCCTCGAGGGCGTCGGATATGGATTTCGGAGAGTTGAGGACGCAATACTTCCTCCTGCGTATGGCAAGGAGGCAGAGCACGAAGCCCGCGGCATAGCAGAGCATCGACAGGAGATAGGCGGCGAGGAGAATCTCCCTCTGCCAGACGGACGAGAAGCAGGAGAACAGCGGCTCCGCGACCGTGACAAGCGCGACGACGATTATCGATAGCGCCGTCATCAGGTGCCCCGCGTAGCCCGTGAGCCCCTCGCCGCGGGAGTCCTCCATCCGCACGCTCTCGAGCGCAAGGCGGGCGAGGTACTCGGCGGTTATACGGTCGGACTCGTCATGAGGAACCTCCTCATCGCCAGTTCTCTTCTTCTTGCTCACCTCTTGCTCCCGCCCTTCCTCACGGGCGCAATCGTCGTGTGGGAGGCTCGGGTGTCCCCACGCACCTCGTGGGAGCCCGCGGGCTCGGGCCTCGGAGTAGGCGCCGGCTTACTGGGTTTCTTGTCTGACATGTTGACCTCCTGGGAAAGCGATGATGGTGTGGCAGGCCCTACGCCGGCCACCAGATGCGTACGAGCGGCAGCAGCGCACGAGTGCCCTCGTCCGCCTTCTCGTAGGACTCCACGTAGAGGCGCACGAAGCCGTCGAGGTCGAGCAGCCTCACCGGCACATTCGAGCGGTCGGCCTCGTAGCGGGCCTCGCGGGTGAAGCCGCCCGTGCTCACGTAGAGCCCGCGGTCGGCGGCACATAGCCCGCCGATGAACGAGCGTATGGCAGGTGCCCCCACGGCGCCCCTGCGGTGCTTCACCTCCGCGACGATGCGCGGGCTCTCCAGACCGAGCGCGTCCGGCGAGGCGACCACGTCGCGCCCGCCGTCCGGGCCTGTTGGCATCACGCGAGCGTGGTAGCCCATGGAGCGAAGCAGGCCCGCCGTGAGCTCCTCCATCTCATCCCAGCCGAGGGCGAGCACCCGGTCCTTGATGCGCTCGATGCCGTCGTCGAAGGTCGCGTAGCGCGCCTCATCGGCCTCCTCCTCGGGGGTGCCGTCGGCGGCACCCGTCGTTACCGCACCCGACGCCCAGGCGCGGGCCAAATCCGCCATCACGTCCGGCCCCACCTGGAAGATCGTCATGATCGAGCCCAGCGAGTTGCGGGAGGCCGCTGAGAGCCGATCGCGCGGGGCCTCGTTCCGCCAGTGCACGGCCCGCTCGTAGGTAACGCCCTCGCCGGCCGCGGCGACACAGGGGCCGGCCACCTCGCCCGCATGGTAGAGGCGCGTCGAGGGATCGTACATGACCACGGTCGTCCCCTCCGCCATGTCGTGCGCGAAGCGGTAGGCCTGCCCGGCGGCCGAGCCCACCTTGCTGCCGCTCGTCTCGCCGTTTGCCTCGGCGTAGGCGGCCTTCATCTCGTCGCGCGTCATGGCGGAGATGACAGTCCCGCCGAAGTCCCACCCGATGCCGACCTTGCCGGCCTCGAGCCACTCGGCGGCACGGGCCCCGCCGCGACCCGCGCGTATCATCCAGGCTGTCATAGGATCACCAGCTCGCCTTCTCGTCTAGTGTTGCTGTCGGAACCGCTCAAGCAGGCCTTCCAGCTCTCCTCGGGGTTCATCTTAAGAATCTCCTCGATGATGAGCCCGCAGTTCGAGCTGAAGGCGCACTGCGCCGCGCCGAGCAGCGCAAGGCACTCGTCATTGGGGAAGGAAAATCTGAACTCATGCCTGTCGAACATCCGGGCCCCTATTCCATCTCCGCCAGGATCTCCCTGAACTCTGCGAGCGTGTACGACCCGTCGGCGTCTATCGCATCGTGGTCGAAGACCATGAAGTAGCGGTACCGGGAGCCAGCCATCATCGCCCAGCGGGAGCCCAGGTTGAGCTTGTCGCGGCTGTCGTCGTTCTTCAGCTGCTCGCCCTTGGTCTCGATGGCGAGGACGCGGCCGCCCGCGGTCATGGCCAGGAAGTCCGGGTAGTGGTTGATGAACCCGTTGATGCAGAACTCTACGCCCTTCTTGGCCTCGTCCACGCGGTGCCACCAGCGGATGCTCGCGCTGTTGGCGAGCGTCTCGGCCATCTCGCGCTCCAGCCCGTTCATGTCGCCGTCCTCGGCCGCATAGAGGGTGCGGTCGTAGATGGTGAGCGGGTTCACCTGCACGAGCGAGGAGGGAAGCCGGTAGCACGGCTCGAGCTCGATCGACCCCGAGGCGAGGCGCTTGTCGAACTGCGCGCGGCAATGCTGGCCGGCGAGCTTCTGCACGGCGTTCACGATGGCTCGGGCGTAGGCGGAGGCGTTGTCGAAGTAGGCGTCCACCTGCTCGGAATCCATCTGTGAGACGGCACGCTCGGTGAAGACCCTAAGGCCGTGGTCGCCGTAGGTGTTGCGGAACACCGGGGACATGCAGTTGATGAGGCCGTCGCGCATGGCGTTACGCTTCGACTCCGGGGAGTAGCGCGAGAAGAGGCCCCTCATGTCGGCGGCCTGCCGATCTCCGAGCTGCTTCACCTTGAGCTCGTCGGAGTCCTCGCTAACGTCGACCTGCCGTGCCCCGACGTAGCCGCTCGAGTCGAACGTCACGGCGGCGGTGCCGCAGGCGGCGAGGTCGAAGTTCTCGAGCAGCATGCGCCGGTCGAAGGGCAAGCTCTCCTCATCCGAGAAGAGGCCGGCCCTCTGGCGGCAGCGGAACTGCGGGATGGCGAGGTCTGCCAGCCCCTCGGAGACCTGCGGCCTCATCTGATACTCGTTCGTGGCCCCTCCTATCCCCGTGGAGCCAAGCGCCCCAAGGTCCTGCCCCGAGTCGCTCATCTTCTCGAACTCGCGCTCCATGCGCTCGGCGTCCTCGATGATCCCTGCGACGCCGCTCTCCGGGGCCGGCGCCCCGGCGTTGCCCGCCGTCCCCGGCACGGTGTCCTGGTCGTCGGCGAAGGTGAACGAAATGCCCTCAAATGGGTCGTCTGCGGCGTTCTCCGCAGCGCCATCGCTCGGCCCGTCGCCGACGAACAGCGGCTCCGCGGTCGGCGCTGGGGCGGGGGCGGGCGGCTCCAGCCTGCTCTTGGCCACGTCGCGCTTGGAGAATCCGGCCCCGTTAAGGCCGGCAACCACCTGGTCGATGGTATCGTTGAAGTCAGCGGACGAGGTGAGCACGTAGGAAATGTTCAGGGCGCGCGCGGCGCTCCTGTGGGCGTATGGCTGGCGCAGGATGCGGCCCACCAGCTGCTCCACGCTCACCTTCGAGCTCTTGTTGGCCACCGTGGCGAGTACGTAGGCGAACGGGCAGTCCCAGCCCTCGGCGAGGGCCTCCACGGTGATGATGTAGCAAATCGGGCAGGCGCGGCTCATGAGGTCGGCGTCGCCCAGCTCGTCCACGTCGCCGGTGCGGATGGCGATCTGTTCGGCGGGTATGCCGGCGTCGACGAGCTTCGCCTTGAGCCTGCCGTAGGTCTCCGCCTCGTCCGCGCCGCGGCGCTCGGCTTGGAACAGGACGATGGGTCGGATGTAGCCGCCCCCGGCTTCCTCGGCCGCGCGAGCCTCATGCTCCAAGCGGCGCTGGAGCAGGAAAGCGTCCTGGATGACGTCGAGCTTGTCGTTGCGACGGTAGACGATGACGGGGAGCTTGACCATCTGCTCGGCCTTGAGCTCCGAGGCCTTCACGCGGCTGATGACGTTGGCGCCCTTGCGCGGGGTCGCCGTGAGCTCCAGGACGAACCGGGGGTTGAGGTTCCGGATCATGTCGAGTGACAAGTCGCTGCCCGCGTGGTGGCTCTCGTCCACGACCACGATGGGGTTCGTGCCGGCCAGCGCCGAGATGAGCGCCGTGTCGTCCGCGCCGTCAACCTCCACCGCCTGCCCAGAGCTCCTCTGGTAGGCGGTGAGCGGCGCGAGCGACGAATTCTCCTGAAAGGCCTTGCGGCCCTCCTTGTTCTTGAACGAGTCGTAGGAGAGCACGAACACGGTCAGCTGGTCCTCGACGGTGAGGCGCGAGAAGCCACGGCCGCGCAGGCCGTCCTCCTTGTCCAGCACCTCCACGCGGTGCGCGAAGTCACGGTCGATTGCCATCCTCAGCGGGTTCGCCGGGTCGGAGAGCTGACGGTAGGTCTGGCGCAGGATTTCCTTGCGCGGCACGAACCAGACGACGACGTCCGCGGGCCGCTCGGGGAGGCCGTCGCAGATAGCGCCGAGGGCGTTTGCGGCGATGAACGTCTTTCCGCCGCCCGTCGGCACCTTAATGCAGACCTTGGGGATCCCGCCGAGCTCGTCGGTGTAGGTGGGGACACCGTTCTTCCCGGCGACCACGCCGTCGGCGGCGAGCAGGCTATCGTAGGCGCGGCGCGCGTCGCGGTAGTGCGCATAGCGCCCGATGTAGCTCCTCAGGTTCCCGAGGACGCGCTCCTGATATCTCTTGAGTTCCATGATCTACATCCTCGCGATCTGGTCGGGGACGCGCCGGAAGCGGATTCCCAGGCGCTCGAGCTCCTCGGCGGGCAGCACGCACCGGCTGGCATAGATGACGGTCGGGTTGCCGCGCACGGGCAGCTCGGCAAGCAGGTCGTACCCGAGCGTCACGTCGACGCCGGCCCGGTACGCGAGGTAGTAGGCGGTCCCGTCCACCTCGCCCATGAGGTAGGGGTGCTCGCCGGTCCGGTCAACGTAGGGCGCCTTCGTCTCCGTGTACCACACGTATCGCATAAGGTCGCGGACGGAGACGTCCTCGGCGACGCCGCCCTCGACATCAAACAGCGCCGGGCCGAGCTCGTAGTAGGAGAAGCCACCTCCTGTACCGGGCACCTGTTCGCCCTTGGCGGTGACGCCCATGACGGTGATGGCGCCGCCATCGACCTTCGGCCCCTCGACCTTGGAGTACGCGCCCGATTGTTTCGCCTCCTCGGCAGCGGCGACCGCCTTCTCGCGGTACTTCTCGGCGTTCTTGAGATTTGAGAAGGTGAGCTTCTGCTCGTATAGAGCGGTCTTCACGTTCTTCTTCGTCTCGTAGCCGCGGATGACGCGCCTCACGCGCTCGGCGGTGATGGAGTCGGCGTAGCTCATCATCTCGCAGAGGATGAACCGGCGGGTGCCGCCGTCTTTCTGGTTCATGTTCAGGACGGCGTGCGCCGTGGTACCGGATCCTGCGAAGGAGTCGAGCACGAGGGCATCTGAGCCAGAACAGAGCTGGATGCAGCGCTCGATCAACTCAGGCGGCTTGGGGGTGTCGAACGGGGAGGTGCCCCCAAAGATGTTCGCCAGCAGCTTCTTCGCTCCGTCGGTCGTCCCGACCTCGGAAGCGGGCCAGAAGTTTGTCACGACGCGCCCCGTGCTCTCGTCAAGGTACTTCTTCGCCCTCATGCCGCCCACGCCCTTGGACGTGAAGAAGAACGTCGGCCACGGCTCCTCGCCGGTGAGGCCTCGGTCGTAACGAGTCTTCGTGCGGCGAAGCGCCTCCTCGGAGTCATCAATGAGCATAATTGCCGGTAAGCAGGGATCGACCTCTGCCCCCACGCACACGCTCTTGCGCTCGGCCTCATCCTCGATGTCCCTGAGCTCGTATTCGGCCCATTTGCTCATCTCGGAGAGCATACGGTCCTGACCGAGACTCCAACAACGTCCATTGGGCGGATACATAAGGGAGCCAGTGATGGGATGCTGGATTGCATAAACCATGCCTTGGTGGGTTGCGGCACCGGGCGCAGAACACGTAACCGAGGTCCACAGCCTTTCGTCGCCGTCGGGATTCGAATAGCCGTCGTCCATGCCTTGGGTTCGGTCGAGCTTGTGCGGGATCCACCTCGGGGACTTCGAATACACGAGAAGGTGCTCCGTTTCTGCCGGTACGCTCTTCGCGTCGTTGCGCTTGGTGAGCGTGCGCTGCCAGGAGATGATCGCGGCGAAGCAGCCGGCACCGAAGATCTCGTCGCAGACCGAGCGGAGTGACGTCACCTCGTTGTCATCGATACTGATGAATATGACGCCTTTGGACGCGAGCAGCTTCCGAAGCAGCACGAGGCGAGGGTACATCATGCACAGCCACTTGTCGTGCCGCGTGAAGTCCTCGCCTTCCTTGCCCACGACCTGCCCCAGCCAGCGCCGGATGCGCGGATCGTTCACGTTGTCGTTGTAGACCCAGCCCTCGTTGCCGGTGTTGTAAGGTGGATCGATGTAGATGACGTCCACACAGCCCTCGTATTCGGGCAGGAGCGCCTTCAGCGCCTCGAGGTTGTCGCCGTGGATGACCATGTTCCCGCAGTCGGAGCCGATATCGTCCAGAACGCCCTTGTCGGGAACTCGTTCGAGCACGTGGAAGGGCACGTCGCGGTGGTGGTTGACCACCTTGTCCTTGCCCATCCAATCCAACGTCGGCATAAAGCAACCGCCTCTCGAGTAGTAGAAATGCCGCGACATAAAAGCGCAGCGTAATCAGCATGACTCAATGGTAACAGAGGGTGCGGACAGTAACGTTGCGTATCGTCCCTTACCGTGCCGTCGCAGTCCCGCAAACGGCACTGAAGGCGTGTCGCGTCAGACCTTCTGCCGCCCAGCGAGGGCAAAAGCCGCCGCGCGTTCGCGTCAACCGAGGTAGTACGCGCCATGGCCGCCGCCGGCTCGATTCACTTGCCCATGGCGCCCTCCGTCCCGTCGGGGGTCGTGTCGTTGCGGCCCTTGTACCTGCATTCTGCAACTGCCTAACGTCTGCGGGTCGAAAATCTTCTGCGATTGCCTAACTATTCCGCTGTCGCGTATCATGGGGCCGCAAGCGGACTCGAAAGGATCTACCGTGCACGCCAACGACGCCCTCAGGCAGGCGGCAACAACCGCCGGCGTCCCCATAACCCACATCGGCCCCGCCCTGGGCAAGGCCCCCAACTACGTCAGCAACTCCACATCGCGCGGGTCCACGCCCCGCTGCGACACCATGGCCGCTATGCTCAACGTCTGCGGCTACGTTCTCGTGGCCGTCCCACGCGAGGACGTCCCCGCGACCGCAATCAAACTGGATTGAGGGAGGTTCGACAGTGAGCCAAGAGACATACTCCGCGCAATATGCGACGATATCTCCCAAGTACATGATGGGCCTGATCGCTCGAGTGGAAAAGAAGCTCTTCGACGACTTCGGCGATAACTCGGACATCGACTACTACCTGCAGAAGTGGGTCGAGCAGTGGGATTACTGGAACAACAACTTCGATATCGCAAGGGGCATCGATGGGGACGTAGATGTTCGCAGGACCCTTCACGGCATGCCTCCTGATGTGCTCATCAAGATCGCGATAGACCTCGGAATCGAAACCCCAGGGATGCTGCCCTCGATTCCCATGTTTCAGAATACACTTAAGGACCAGAACCCTAACGCCCAGGAGAACTTCGAACGCGCGATAAAGAACGTAAGCTCCCATCCAGACGATGCCGTGGCGCTGGCGAATTCGACCTTCGAGAGCGTCTTGAAGACAATCGTGGCAGACGGTGGTCTCGATCTGACCAGCGAGGCCATATCGAGAGATGTCGGCAAGGCACTCTCAAATAAAGTGATCCCCGCTCTGGGGTTTGCGAGCGGTAAGGAAGCGCCCAAAGAGGTGAACAGGCTTGCGTCGAGCCTTCTCGGCATGGCCTCAGCGGTATCGGACCTCCGCAACGACAAATCGTCTGCCCACGGAAGCGCGCCGGACGACTATGTCATCGACGACCCTCTCTGGGCCGAGCTGGTGGTAAACGCGACCGCAGCTGTCGGTCTGTTCCTTTGGGAGTTCTACTCGAAGACGAAGCGTATTGCAGAGCCCACTCAGGAAGCGCCCGATTTCGGTGACATCCCGTTCTAGGATCTGCTGAGGGGCCGAGTTATTTGGCCAGCCCGCTCCCGTGGCGCTGCCGCACCCGCGCGCTGAAATGACGGGGGCAGTCCGCACGCGTGCGCGCCAGCGCCACGGCGACGGGCGGACCACCAGGGGTGACGCCCGAGGCCCCTACGGGAGCAGCTGGTTCACTCGGCGCTGCACCTCGGCGTACCGGCTCTCGAGCGCCTTCCTGCGGGCCTCGCCGACCCCGTAACGTCCCGCGATAACCGCCCGTGCGAGCTCGTCCACGCTTGGCTGCGAGGGCTTGCCGTCGAACCCCGGCAGCTTCTCCTGCACCGGCTGCGCCAGCACGCCGGGCACGATGCGCGGCGCGTCCTCGCCCTTGCCGTCGTCCCCGCGCCGGTCGGCCTTGTCGTACTCGTCCGGGCACTTGCGCTCCAGCAGCCACGCCGCCGCCGACTTGAGCTTGCTTACGTCACCGTCGTGCACGCCGAAGCAGCGTCTTCGCCGCGGTGACGTTCTTCGCCCCCGCGAACCTCAGCTCGTAGGCCACCTTCTCCTCGGAGGCCTCGGCGCGCACCCGCTCGATCTCGGCCGCGAGCTTGTCGGCGGTATCCTGGCTCTTGGCGGCCTCTGCCGTCTGTGCTTGTGCTTCCAGCTCCGCGATGCGGGCCTCCTGCCGGTCGAGCAGTTCCCGGTAATCCGGTGCCTGCTCTACCTGCTGCGCTTCCCGCTCCTGCGGCTCTTCCGGCTGCCTTTGCTCTGTCTGGGCCTCCTCGACCGCGCCATCCTGATCACCCTCCACGACACCCCATTACAGTCTGAAGTGGGCCACCGATAAATTTCGATGGCGAGCATTCGGCGC